>NZ_JBEPOQ010000015.1:0-94153 GCF_040546915.1 Cellulosimicrobium sp. 4261 | reverse complement strand
ACCCTCGACCTGATCACTGAGGTCCGGCAATCAGAGCGATCGCGAGGTCACTTGCTCTGTCGCTCCATGGCCCTCATTAGGAGACACGCCCTAGGTCGAGCTCGCGAGGGGGAGGTCCGTCAGGCGGCGCTCCAGGAGGCGGCGCTCGCCCTCGCGGTCGACGAGCGCGAGCGCGCGGCGCAGGTCGACGGCGGCGTCAGCGGGTCGCCCGGCCCGGACGAGCAGCTCGGCGCGGACGGCGGGCAGCAGGTGGTACTCCGCGAGCGCCGGCTCGTCCGCGACGGCGTCCAGCGCAGCCAGCCCCGCCTCGGCGCCGCGCACCTCCGCGACCGCGACCGCGCGGTTGAGCGCGACGACGGGCGAGCCGGTGAGGTCGAGCAGGACGTCGTAGAGGCCGAGGATCTGCGGCCAGTCGGTCGCGGCCGCGTCGGTGGCCTGGTCGTGGAGCGCCGCGACGGCGGCCTGCACCTGGTACGGCCCGGGCCGCCCGACGGCGAGCGCCGCATCGAGCTCGGCCAGGCCCTCGGCGATCTCGTCGTGCCGCCAGCGGGCGCGGTCCTGCTCGGCCAGGGTCCGCGTGACGCCGTCGGGCCCCACGCGCTCGTCGCGGCGCGCGTGCTGGAGCAGCAGCAGGGCGAGCAGGCCGCGCGTCTCGGGCTCGTCGTCGAGCAGGCGCGCGGTGAGGCGGGCGAGCCGGACGGCGGCGTCGGCGAGCGCGCGCCGCTCGGCCGAGCCCGCGACGGCGTCGGCGGGCTCCGCCCACGCGTCGTACCCCTCGGTGAACAGCACGTACAGCACCGCGAGGACGCCCTCGACGCGCTCGGCCCGCAGCGCGGTCGGCGGCACCCGGAAGGTCATGCCGGTCGCGCGGATGCGGCGCTTGGCCCGGACCAGGCGCTGCGCCATCGTCGCCTCGGGGACGAGGAAGGCGCGCGCGACCTGGGCGGTCGTCATGCCGGTCAGCGACCGCAGGGTGAGCGCGACCCGCGCCTCGGCGGGCAGCGCCGGGTGGCAGCACGTGAAGAGCAGGCGCACGAGGTCGCCGTCCGGGTCGTCGGCGTCCCAGGCGTCGTCGTCGAGGCCGCGCGCGACCTGGTCGAGCACGGGATCCGCTGCCCGACCCCCGCCCCGGTGACGCGGGTCGACGCGCTCGCCCAGGCGGCCCGCCGCGGCGACCCGCTCGGCCTCGACCCGACGACGGCGCAGCACGTCGATCGCGTGGCGGCGCGCGGTCGTCGTCAGCCACGCGCCGGGACGCTCGGGCACGCCGTCGCGGCCCCACGTCCGCAGCGCCGCGGCGAACGCCTCCTGCGCGGACTCCTCGGCCAGGTCGAGGTCGCCCGTGCTGCGCGCGACGGCGCCGAGGACGCGTGCCCACTCGGTGCGGAACGCGTCCTCGACGGGGTCCGTCGCGGGCGTCAGCTCAGGACCCGTCGAGGTCCAGCGGCCATGCAGGGTGCAGCTCGATCGCGCCGCCGTACGCCATGGGGTGCTCGGACGCGATGGCGATCGCGGTGTCCAGGTCGGGGGCCTCCAGGACGTCGAAGCCCGCGATCGACTCCTTCGTCTCGGAGAACGGCCCGTCCGTGACGAGCACCTTGCCGCCCCGGACCCGCACGCCCACGGCGTCCTCGGGCGGGCGCAGCCGGTCGCCGACCACCGCAGCGCCGCTGCCGTAGTGCCGCCCGACCCACTCCTCGATCGGGGCCGCGGCCTCGGCCTCCTCGGGCCGCAGCCCCGGGTCGTCCGGGGTGCCGAGCACGAGCATGAGGTAGCGCATCAGAGGTCCTCCGCCCTCGTCGCCGCGGGCCGGCGGAGCGCCGTCGGCCCGGAGAACGCCACGTCCGCGACGGCCGTCCCGTCCCCGACGCTGCGTCCGTCACGGTACCGCGCACGGTCCGGCGGGTGCTCGCGGTCCGCCGCGAGGATCGTCTCCAGGAACGTCGTCATCGTGCCTCCTCGTCTCGCACGGCCCGTGCGGCCGTACGGGAGGACGACGAAGCCCGGGCGCCGAGATCGACACCTTTCTGCTGCCGTGGCGGTCGGCGGGGTGAGGGGTAGGAGGCGCGCGGCAGGTGGTACGCCAGGTCGACGGCGGTCTCGACCGCCTCGTCCATCTCCAGCCGGTGCTCGGCGACGAGGCGCGCGAGGAACCCGGCGTCGACCCGGCGCGCCAGGTCGTGGCGGGCCGGGACGGAGCAGAACGCCCGGGTGTCGTCGACGAACCCGCTCGTGTTGTAGAAGCCGGCGGAGTCCGTGACGGCCTCCCGGAACCGGCGCATGCCGTCGGGCGTGTCGAGGAACCACCACGGAGCTCCGAGGCGGAGGGCGGGGTACACGCCCGCGAGCGGGGCCAGCTCGCGCGAGAACGCGGTCTCGTCGACCGTGAACGCGATCATGCGGAACCCCGGATGGTGGCCGAACGCCTCGAGGACCGGACGCAGCCCGCGCACGTACTCGGTGCGCTCGGGCACGTCGTACCCCCGGTCGGGTCCGTACGCCTGCACGACGCCGGTGCAGTGGTCGCGCAGCACCCCGGGGTGGAGCTGCATCACGAGCCCGTCCTCGGCGGACATCGCCGCCATCTGGAAGAGCATGTGCGCGGCGAAGGCCCGCGCCTCCGCAGCCGTCGCGACGCCGCGCAGCGCACGGTCGAGCACGTGCGCGGCGTCGACGTCGTCCATGGGGGTCGTGTCGGCCGTGGGGTGACCGTGGTCGGTCGCGCGGGCGCCCGCGGCGACGAACGCGGCGCGGCGCTCGCGGAGGGCGTCGAGGAACGACCGGTAGTCGACGACGTCGGTGCCCGCCGCGGCACCGAGCTCGGCGACCTGGGCGGCCCAGTCCGCCCGGTCCACGCGCAGGACCGGGTCGGGCCGGAACGTCGGCACGACACGCTCACCCCAGCCGTCGGCCGCGAGGCGCGCGTGGTCGACGAGCGGGGACTGGGCGGCGTCGGTGGTCGCGAGCGTCTCGATGCCGAAGCGCTCGAACAGCGCGCGGGGGCGGAACTCCGGTCGCGAGAGCCGGTCGACGAGATGGTCGAACAGCTCGTCCGCCGTGGCGGCGGACGGGCGGACCGGGGCCTCGAAGACCTCGACCAGCGCGTGCTCGAGCCAGTACCGCGTCGGGGTCCCGCGGTAGAGCCGCCACCCGGCGCAGAACCGACGCCAGATCGTCCGGGGATCCGTCGCCGCGGGCGCCGTGCCAGCGGGCGCCGACGCGAGGGGTGCCGCACCGAGGTCCTGCACACCGCGTACGCCCGGCGAGCCGTGCGGCGACGTGCTCTGCGCGACGAGCATCCGGACCAGGTAGTGGTCCGGGGTGACGAGGAGTGCTGCGGGATCGCCGAAGGGCGCGTCGTCCGCGAGGAGCGCGGCGTCGACGTGCCCGTGCATCGAGACGATCGGCAGCCCGCGCGTGGCGTCGTACACCTCGCGGGCGAGGGGCCGCAGAGCCGGGTCCGCGGGCAGCGCGCGGTCGGGGTGCAGGGTCCACGGTGCCGTGGTGGTCCTGGTCTGGTGGTGCGTCGTGCTCGTCACGGGTGTCCTCCGGTGGTGCGCGGGGGGCGGTGGTCCCTCCGGTGCGGACGGGAGCGCGCGCCCTGGTGCGTGGTGGTCTCGGGGCGGGTGCGCAGCACGTCCCGACGACGCGTCGGGCTCGGTGCCGCCCGCGGACGAGCGGGCGGCACCGAGCCCGACGGTGGAGCCTCAGCCGCAGGTCGGCTGACCGTGCTCCGGTGTCGCGACGGTCTCCCGCTCGTCGGAGGTGTCGGACGGGCGAGCGGTGACGGTCACGGACCCTGCCGCCGGTGCCTCGCGTCCTCGGACGGCGAACGCCTGATAGGCGTTGCCGCCGGGAGCGACGCCGGCGAACGTCTTCGACCCGTACGGCGTGTCGAGGACCACGTCCAGCGGGACCTCGTCGTCGTTGAGCGCCCGGACCGCCACGTAGGGCGCGCCGGCGAGGCAACGGACCTCGGCGGTCGCGGTGACCGCGACCTCCTCCGGGCCGGGAGCCTCCGTGCTCGGGAGGCGCTCGATCCAGACGTTCCGGAACCGCGGGTTGAGGCCAGGGTCGCCGTGGTCCTGGAGCTTGACGTACCCCGACGTCGGACCCTCGTCCTTGCCGTTGCCGGTCTTGCCGTCGACGGCGACGTCGTCGTGCACGAGCTGCCCGTTCCACACGAGCGTGATGCGGGCGTCCTCGGTCTTGGTGCCGTCCGGGCCGAAGCGCGCGGCACGGAACTCGAGGTCGTAGGTCTGCCAGGTGCCCATCGGGGTCGCCGCGTTCACGTCGGGGGCCTTCTTCAGGTAGATGGCCCCCGCGTCGTTGTTCTTCGGCGGGTCGATCCCGAACGACTCGAGCACCTGGACCTCGTAGCGCTCCTGGATGTAGACGCCGCTGTTGCCGCGTGCCTGGCCCGTGACCTCGGGCCCGTGCTCGGGCTGGTACCACTCGATGTGCATGCGGAAGTCGTCGAACCTCTCCTTCGTGCGGATGTCGCCGCCGAAGGACTCGAACGAGCCGTCCGCGATCGGCCACGTCGCGGGCCCGCCCCCGTTGACCGCGGCCCACGCGTCCAGGTCGTCGCCGTCGAAGAGCGTGATGCGTTCGCTCGGGGTGACCGTGAGGCTGTCGAGGTTGACGTGACCGATGTCGTCGTCGTCGTGCCGGATCGTGATGGTGTTCGCACCCTCGCGCAGCGGCACCGTCTCGACCTGCGTCGCCCAGGCCGACCAGCTCACGGTGCTGTCGAACCAGACCTGCTTGAGCTTCTCGCCGTTGACGTACAGGCTCAGGTTCCGCGGGGTCGGTCGCGGGTCGCTGTTCTGTCCGTTGGCGTACCGGATCGCGAGGTCGTGGGGCCCGGCCTCCTCGGTGCGGACCGCAAAGGTGGTCTGTGCGCCCGGCTCCCAGTTGCGGTCGACGAAACCGCTGCCCGAGTAGCCGGCGTGGTTGCTGTTCCAGCCGGCACCGCCGGAGATGTCGGCGGCCTCGGCCTCGTAGACGGGCGGCGCGACGGAGCCGTCCGGCAGGCGCGTGAGCGTGTACCAGGCCTCGGTGCTCCACAGCTCCTGTCCGCTCTCGGACGCGAAGGGTCGCGGGGAGTGGACGTTCACGACCCGCCCCGGCTTCAGCCCGTCGACCTGCAGCGTCACGGTCTTCCGGTCCGCGGAGACGGCCGCGGCCGTGACGTCGAGGTCCTCCTCGTCGACCTTGGGTCCGCCGTACTGCGGTGTCGCGACGTAGCGCCACTGCGACGCCGTGTACCTCGACGCGAGGTCCTGCGCGGTCTCCTCGGACAGCGGCTGCGTGTACTCGATCTCGAACCCGCCCTCGACCGCGCGCATCGCGAGCATGTCGAACGCGTGGTTGTCGTCGTACGTGAGCTTCTGCAGCCCGTACGAGAGCTTGCCCGCCTGGCCCCAGTTGCCCGACCAGCCGATCCCGCCGACGTAGATCGCGCCGTCGGGGCCGACGCTCGTCCGGCTCACACCGGACTCCAGGCCCTGCGTCATGCGGAAGACGGCGCCCTGCTCCTGGCCGGCGACGTCCTCGAGGTACGCACGCTGGAGACCGCCGTAGGTCACGTCGCCGATCGCCAGCTGACCGGCGAACACGCCCTCGGTGAGCACGACCGGGTTGCTCGGCGAGTTCGAGATCTCGCTGTGCGGCATCCACAGGACGGGCTCGGTGACGGGCTGGTCGTCGTACGGGCCGTCGGGGTTCGTGAAGTGGTTGTAGAACGCGCCCTCCTCGACGCGGACCAGCTTCGACGTCGGGATGCGGACACCCTGGTTGTCGGTGACGTACATGCCACCGTCGGCGCCCCAGCCGAGGCCGTTCGGCGTGCGCAGGCCGCCCGCGACGTACTCGACCTCCCCGGTCTCCCTGCTGATCTTCATGACCGAGCCGCGGTTCTCGGCGAGCTGCGGGTCGAGCGAGTTACCGCCGGGCACCATGGCGATGCCGGTGGTGACGTAGAAGTACCCGTCCTCGTAGAGCAGGCCGAACGCGAACTCGTGGTAGTTGCCGCCGAACGGCCAGGTCGCGATCGTGTCGTGCTCGTCGGCGACCTCGTCGCCGTCGGTGTCGACGAGCGCGGTCAGCCCGTCCTTCTCGGACACGTAGATCGTGCCGTCGACGTACTTCAGACCCATCGGCTCGGTGAGGCCCTCGGCGACCTTGGTGTAGGTCACGTCGTCCGCGCCGGTGTCCCCCTGGACGTGGTCGACCAGGTAGACCTCGCCGCGCTGCGTGAGCCGGTCGCCTCCCCACGTGGAGATGGCCAGACGGCCGTCGGGTAGCCAGTCCATGCCGGTCACCTGGGGCTGGAAGCCCTCGGGGCGCAGGTCCGTCAGGGTGTAGTCGGGGTGCACCTCGGTGAGCGGCAGACCGTCGCCCGGGGCCTCGGTGACGCCTTCGCACTCCTTGCGGCCGGGCGAGGTGACACGCGTGACGTCGGCGTCGGTGCTCAGCACGGAGGTCGGGACCACGACGTAGCCCGAGGCGCCCGGGGGGCGCCACTCGAGCTTGAGCCGCTGGTCGAACTCGCCGTCGAAGTGGTCGATGCGCAGTGCGCGGTAGCCCGGCTCGAGCTCGATCGACCCCTCCTTGGACGTCGCGCCGTGGCGACCCGGGTGGTCGACGACGAGCTGGTCGTCCAGGAGCAGCCGCGCTCCGTCGTCGTTCGTGATGCGGAAGTCGTACGTGCCGGCCGCGGGGACGTTCAGATATCCCGTCACCTCGGTGACGAACTTGTCCGTGAGGCCGAAGTCGGCGGCCGTGGTCCAGTCGATCGTCGGCATGATCTTGTCGACGTTGGGCGTCTGCCCGGGCTTGAGCGTGCAGTAGTCGTCGAGGATGACCTGCACGTCGAAGACGCGCAGGGTGACGCCTGGCTCCTGGGGGCGGATGTCGGCCTGGGTCGCGGCGGGGACGGCGGTCGGTGCCGCTGCCTGGGCGGTCAGCACGCCCGACGGGAGGGCGAGCGCGGCGATCGTCGCGACGACGGCGCGCCGTCGTCTGCGCCGTGCTGCGCCGTGCGGAGGTCGTACCAGGTTCGAGGGGTGGTCCATCTGCCTGCCTCTCCATCGAGGGCCGTGCGTGTCCGGGACGGTGCGCGGGGCGCGCATCGGTGCGCGCCGTGCGGTCACTATCCGGGGGCGTGCGCGGCCGGGGCAACGAGTTGCCACTTGTTGCCCTTGCCGGTCGACGTGGTGCGCCCTCGGCGGTTCAGCCCGGACGACCGGTCGAGCCTCGCTCCACGAGCTTGGCCGGCAGGAGGGTCGGTCCGACAGCAGCCGGGGGCGACGAGCGCAGCTGGGCCAGGAGACGCTGGACGGCGAACGACCCGAAGTGGCGCAGCGGAGCGGCGACCGTGGTGAGCGGGGGCGTGCAGAAGTCCGACCCGAAGATGTTGTCGAACCCGACGACGCTCATGTCCCGGGGCACGTCGACGCCGAGCCGACGCATGCCGCGCATGGCTCCGATCGCGATGAGGTCGTTGTAGGCGACGACCGCCGTCGCGGCGTGCGCGACGAGCGCCTTCGCCGCGGAGAGCCCGCCGGCGAGCGTGGGTGCGTAGGGGCCGACCCGACGGGCCTGCACGTCGACCTCGCGCGTCGCCTCGCGGAACGCCCGCCAGCGCATCCCGTCGGCCCACGACGCCTCCGGCCCGGCGGCGTAGGCGAGGCTCGTGTGCCCGAGACCGGCGAGGTGCTCGACGGCGCTGCGCATGCCCTGGGCGTTGTCCGTGAGCACGCTCGGGACGTCGGTGACGTGCCGGTTCATGACGACCGTCGGGCGCTGCTTCGCGGCGACGCGGATCGAGGAGTCCGAGAGCCGGGACGTCGCGAGGATCATGCCTTCCACGAGGGGGAGGGTGCGGTCCAGGGCCCGGCGCTCGGCCTCGTCGGACTCGTGCGCGTCCACCATGAGCAGCGTGTACCCGGCGTCCTGGGCGGTCTTCTCGGCGCCACGGAGGATCTCGAAGAAGAACGGGTTGGTGACGTCCGCGACGACGATCCCGAGCAGGGAGGTCCGGCCGGTCGGGAGCCCGCGGGCGAGCGGGTCGGTCCGGTAGCCGAGCTCGCTGGCGATTTGCCGGATGCGTTCCGCGGTCTGGGCGTTGACGCGGCCGGGCCGCGAGAAGGCCCGCGACACGGTCGAGGGCGCGACGCCGGCCGCCTGGGCGACGTCGTAGATCGTCGGGCTGGCACCATTGCCGGCGGGGGTCATGCGGTCGGACTGTAACGTTGCTGACAGCGTCGGACAACAACCGGTTGTCGTCGTCGTGTCGCGCGGGGACGGTGCCGGAGGCAACCGACGGCAACTCCTTGACGGTCACCGGGGTGCGCCGTCCAATGGCTCCGTGAAGCCGCGACCGACCCCGTCCTCGACCCTGCCGACGGTTCGGCGCGGACCGGGTGCCAGGCCGCCAGGCTCGGACTCTGCAGCACCCGCACCCGCACCCGCGGCCGCGCCGGCGCCCCCGTCGCACCGGTGCCCACGGTGAGGCGCACCGCCACCTCGCCGGTCGTGACCGGCCCTGGACCGGACCCGGTCGACCGCACGGCCACGGTCGACGGGCCGGCTGCGGTCGAGAAGGCGGTGCAGGTGGAGACGGCCGAGAGCGAGCTGCGGCGGCTCGGCCTCGACGCCCTGCGGGTCCACCACCACGGTGACCTCGCTCGCGTCGAGGCGCCCTCCGTGGAGCTGCTCGCGGTCGCGAGCGAGCCGCTGCGCGGCGAGGTGCTCCGGGCAGTCCGGTCGGCGGGGTTCCGTCTCGTCGCGCTCGACCTCGCCGGGCCGCCCGACCCCGCTGCCTGACGGCGGCCCTCGTCGACCGGTGGCAACCGGTGGCAACCGGTACCGGGCGCGCGCAGGCGAGCGCACGTTCCCGCACGCACCCGCGGAACCCGGCGGTGGTCGTGCCCGACTCGCTCCGACGGCGTCGGGGGGCAACAAGTGGCAACTCGTTGTCCGCCGAGAAGCCCGCCCCTACTGTCCATGCCAGGCGCACCGAGAACGAGCTCCGTGCGCCGGACCTCGACACCGTCTCGTCGACGACCCGCCTCACCTCCGTGCACCGCCCCGTCCGGCGCCTCCCCGCGTCGTCGGGAGCCGGACGGCGGTCGCCGCGCCGTCGCCGGGAGACGACCAGAAGGAGGACGTGCGATGTGGACGCTCTCGGGCTTCGCGGACGAGATCTCGCCCGACGTCGAGACGCAGTGCGTCGTCGCCGCCGAGCTGGGGCTGCGCTTCGTCGAGCTCCGCAGCGCGTGGGGGACGAACATGCTCGACCTCGACGCCGACCAGCGCGCTGAGGTCGCGCGCCTGCTGCACCGCCACGACCTGAGGGTCTCGAGCATCGGCTCGCCCGTGGGCAAGATCTCGGTCGACGACGACTTCGACCCGCACCTCGACCGGATGCGGCACGCCGCGCGGCTCGCGCAGGAGCTCGGGGCGCCGTACGTGCGGGTGTTCTCGTTCTTCGTGCGGCCGGGGACGGACCCGGCGACCGTGCGCGACGACGTCCTGCGGCGGATGCGGGCGCTCGCCGAGGTCGCGCGCACAGCGGGCGTCGTGCTGGTCCACGAGAACGAGAAGCACGTCTACGGCGACACGCCGGAGCGGTGCCTCGACGTCGTCGAGTCGGTGGGGTCGGAGCATCTCGCGCTCGCCTGGGACTCGGCGAACTTCGTCCAGGTGGGCGTCGCGCCCTACACCGACGGGTACGCGCTGCTGCGCCCGTACCTCGAGTACGTGCAGGTCAAGGACGCGCTCGCGGCGACGGGGGCCGTCGTGCCCGCCGGCCGCGGCGACGGCCAGGTCGTGGAGACGGTCCGTGCCCTGCGGGACGACGGGTTCGACGGGTTCTTCTCGCTCGAGCCGCACCTCAGCGACGCCCATGCCCTCGGCGGCTTCTCCGGACCCGAGCTGTTCACCGAGGCGTGGGAGGCCTTCACCACGATCCTCGAGGCCGAAGGGGTGCCCTACCGATGACGAGTGCACCGCCCCCGGACGTCCCGCGCCGCACCCACCCCCGCACCACGACCATGGAGGACCGCAGGATGACGACAGCCCAGGACGTGCGACCCGCCCGCCCCGCGCCGGGACCTCCTGCGACGCCCCGACGGGTGCGCTCGGGTGCCCGGGCCGCGACGTCGCTGGGTGCGCGCACGGTCGCCGTCGCGTCTGCGGCGTGGCGGCCGGCGCTCGTGCTCCTCGCCCTGTTCGCGGTGTGGTGGTTCGTCGCATGGCGCGAGCTCGTCCCTGCCTACCTCGTCCCGTCGCCGGGCGCCGTTCGGGACACGATGGTCGCGGACTGGCCGATGCTGCTCGAGCACACGTGGGTCACCACGATGGAGACGGTCGTCGGGTTCGTCCTCGCGGCGGCGATCGGCGTCGCGACCGCGGTGCTCCTCGTGTACTCCCCGACCGCGGAGAAGTCGCTCTACCCCCTGATCCTCTTCGCCCAGGTGATCCCCAAGATCGCGATCGCCCCGATCCTCGTGGTGTGGTTCGGGTTCGGCGCGACGCCCAAGATCGTCCTCGCGGTGCTCATCGCGTTCTTCCCGGTCGTCGTCTCGGCCGTCGCCGGTCTGCGGTCGATCGACCCCGAGCTGCTGGAGATGTCCGCGACCATGGGTGCGTCGCGCTGGAAGACGTTCCGCAAGATCCGCTTCCCCGGGTCCCTTCCCCAGCTCATGTCCGGGCTCAAGGTCGCGGTCACCCTCGCGGTCGTCGGCGCTGTCGTGGGTGAGTTCGTCGGCGCCGACCGCGGCCTCGGGTACGTGCTCCTCCTGGCGAGCGGCAACCTCGACGCGCCTCTGCTGTTCGCCGACCTCATCCTCATGTCGCTCATCGGCGTCGTGCTCTTCCTCCTGGTCGAGCTGCTCGAGCGGCTCCTCATCCCGTGGCACGCGTCGCGGCGCGGGAACCTCGTCCTCGCGGCGTCATGACGTCCCGGGACACCGGCGGCCGCCGGGTCCCGGTCCAGCACACCCCGCCCCTCGACGACGAGGCGGCACGAGCAGAAGGGCTCTTCCCATGCGCGGTGGACAGTTCGCAGTGACGCTGGCGGTGGCCGGCGCCGTGGTGGCAGGGACGGCGGCCTGCGGGCAGCCCGACCCGGCACCGCCCGGCGGCGAAGGGAGCGCGGACCTCACCGAGGTCACCGTCACCCTCAACTGGGTCCCGTACGGCGAGCACGCGCCGTTCTACTACGGCGTCGACCAGGGGATCTTCGAGGAGGAGGGCATCGACCTCACCATCCAGCCGGGGAACGGGTCGGGGAACACGGTCCAGCAGGTGGCGCAGCGCAACACGGACTTCGGGTGGGCGGACACACCCCCGCTGGCCAACGCGATCAGCTCCGGGATGCCCGTGCGCAGCGTGGGCGTCTTCCTGCAGACCGGACCGAGCTCCGTCGAGTTCTTCGCCGACCAGGGCATCGCCGAACCCGCCGACCTCGTCGGCAAGACCGTCGGGGGCACGCCCGGCGACGCGATGTACGGCACGTTCCCGGCGTGGCTCGAGCTCAACGGCGTGGACCCTGCGGACGTGACGGTGGTCAACGTCGACGCGGCGGGCAAGATCGCCGCCCTCATCGAGGGCAAGGTGGACGCCATCCAGGGGTTCCACCACGACCAGGCGCCGACCATCGAGAACCAGACCGGGGAGGAGGTCGACGCGCTGCCCTTCGCCGACTTCGGGATGAACCTTCTCGGCACCGGTCTGGTCGCCAACGAGCGGCTCATCGCCGACGACCCGGACCTCGTCGCGGCGATGGTGCGCGCGACCTCCCGTTCCTTCCTCGCGGCCGCCGAGGACCCCGAGGGCGCGGTCGCGGCGATGGCGGACGGCGCCGAGCAGGCGCCGGACGACGCGGTCCTGGCGGCCCAGCTCGCCGCGACGATCGAGCTGCTCGGGCTCGACGAGGCCCCCGCTCCGGGCGTCAACGGCGAGGAGCAGTGGACGAGCACGCTGACGTTCCTCTCCGAGAACACCGACTTCGACGGTGGCACCACCCCCGCCGACTTCTGGGACGGCTCCTTCGGGGCGGACCTGTGACGGCGGCCCCGGAGCGGGTGGCTCCGAGCATCGACACCCGAACGGAACCGGTCATCGAGGTCCGCGACCTCACCATGCGGTTCGCGTCGAAGCGGTCCGAGACGGTGGCTCTCGACGACGTGTCGCTGACCGTCCGGGCCGGCGAGCTCGTGACGATCGTCGGGCCGTCCGGCTGCGGCAAGTCGACGCTTCTCAAGATCGTCGCGGGTCTCACGGCGTACACCGAGGGCGAGGTGCGCCTCAACGGTCAGGTCGTCACGCGTCCCCAGCGCGACATCGGCTTCGCGTTCCAGCGCTCGGCGCTGCTCGAGTGGCGCGGGGTGCGCAAGAACATCCTGCTCCAGGCCGAGATGCGCGGGATGGACCGGCGTCGCGCCCAGGAGCGCGCCGACGCGCTCATCGAGCTCACCGGGCTCACCGGCTTCGAGAAGGCGCTGCCGCACGAGCTCTCCGGTGGCATGCAGCAGCGCGTCGCCCTGTGCCGGGCGCTCCTGCACGAGCCGCGGGTGCTGCTCATGGACGAGCCCTTCGGCGCGCTCGACGCTCTCACGCGCGAGCAGATGAACATCGAGATGAACCGCATCTGGCGGGAGACGGGGACGACGATCGTGCTCGTCACCCACTCCGTGCCGGAGGCCGTGTTCCTGGGCAGCCGGATCGTCGTCATGAGCCGCCGCCCGGGCCGGATCGTCGAGACGCTCGAGCCGGGGCTGCCCGCCGAGCGCGACTACGGGGCGACCCTCGTCGACCCGCGGTTCACCGGTGCTGCCGAGCGGCTGCGCGACCTGCTGGGCGCCAGCCACGTGGTCGAATGAGCGGGGTCGTGGTCGGGGGCCCGAGTGCCGCGGGAGCCGTCGGGGTCGGCATCGTCGGGTCAGGCAGCATCGGCGCGCTGCACGCGCGGGCGCTGCGCGACCTGCACCCGCGGGCGCGCCTCGTCGCGTACAGCGGGCGCGACCTGCCCGACGTCGCGGCGAGCGGCGTCCGGCCGGTGCGTACGACGGCGGACGACGTGGTCCGCCGCCCGGACGTCGACGTCGTCGCGGTCTGCACCCCGAGCGGGAGCCACGCGCGGCTCGCGCTCGCCGCGCTCGAGGCCGGCAAGCACGTGGTCGTGGAGAAGCCGCTCGCGCTCACCGTCGAGGACGCGCTGCGCGTGGAGCGGGTCGCGCGCGAGCGGGGACGCCTCGTCTCGATGATCGCGCAGCGCCGTTTCGAGCCGCAGCACCAGGTGCTGCGGCGCGCGCTCGACCAGGGCGCGCTGGGCGACCTGCGGCTCGTCGCGACGCACGTCCCGTGGTTCCGCGACGACGACTACTACGCGGCCGCGTCGTGGCGGTCGGACGAGCGAGAGGGCGGCGGCTCGCTCGTCAACCAGGGCGTCCACAACGTCGACCTCCTGCGGTGGTTCTGCGGACCGGTCGAGTCCGTGACCGCCCAGGCCGCGACCCTCGCGCGCCCGACGGGCGCCGAGGACACCACGGTCGCGACCCTGCGCCTGGCGTCCGGCGGTCTCGGGGTCGTCACGACGACGACGACGACCCCGCCCGGCTTCGTCGCGACCCTGACGCTCCACGGGTCGCGCGGCTCCGTCGAGCTCGCGCAGGACGAGGTGGTCCGGTGGGACGTCCCGGGCGTCCCCGCTCCCGCGTCCGGCAGTGCGGCGGGCGGGGCCGCGGACCCGCTGGCGATCGGGCACGCCGGTCACCGTGCACAGTGGGAACGGGTGCTCGCGGCGCTCGACGGCGCGGAGCCGCCACCGGTGGGGCCCGCCGACGCCGTGGAGACCGTCCGGCTCCTGTGCGCGATCCGGGAGGCGGCCGCGACCGGGCGCGCCGTCCGTCCGGCCGACCTCGCGCGCGTCGGACCCCGGGAGGCGGCGTGACGACGCGGCTCCACCGGGGCGGACCGCCGTCGCTCCGGCCCGCGCCGGTCGACCCGGCGGAGGTCGGCATCGTCCATCTCGGGATCGGCGCGTTCCACCGGGCGCACCAGGCGGTCGTCACGGAAGACGCCGCGCTGGCCACGGGGGAGGACCGTTGGGGGATCCTCGGTGTGACCCAGCGCTCCGCGGCCGTGCGGGACCAGCTCCGTCCGCAGGGTGGCGTCTACACCGTGCTGACGGTCAGCACCCGGGAGGCGACCGCGCGGGTCATAGGTTCCGTGACGGACGTGGCGTGGCCGGCCGAGGAGACGCCACGCATCCTCGCGACGATCGCTGCGCGCACGACGCACATCGTGACGCTCACCGTCACCGAGAAGGGGTACGCGCGCCGCGCCGACGGGGACCTGGACACGGAAGCGGTACGCGACGACCTCGGCCTGCTCGCCGCGGAGGAGACGGGTGAGGGCGCGGACCAGGAACCCGGGCCGGCCACGACCGCCGTCGGGCTGCTGGTCCGCGGGCTGGCCGCGCGCCGCCGGGCCGGCGGCGCGCCGCTCACCGTGGTGAGCTGCGACAACCTCGCCGACAACGGCCGCGTGCTCGCCCGCCTCGTGCGCCAGGCGGTCGACGCCGCGCTCCCCGGCCGCACGGGCGACGCGCTGCGTTGCTGGCTCGCGTCGGCGGTGACGTTCCCGTGCACCATGGTGGACCGGATCGTGCCCGCCACCACGTCGGCGCACCGTGGGGAGGTCGCGGAGCTCCTCGGCGCGCGCGACGAGGGCGTCGTCGTCGCGGAGCCGTTCCTCCAGTGGGTCGTCGAGGACCGCTTCGCCGGGCCACGCCCGGCGTGGGAGCTCGGCGGCGCGACGCTCACGAGCGACGTCGCGCCGTACGAGCGCGCCAAGCTGCGTCTGCTCAACGGGGCGCACTCGTACCTCGCCTACGCCGGGTCGCTGGCAGGCCACGCCACCATCGCCGACGCTGTCGCCGACCCGGTGCTGGCGGCCGGGGCCCGCGCGCTGCAGGCCGATGCTCTGGAGACGCTCGAGGCGCCGGAAGGCGTCGATCTGCCTGCCTACGCCGAGGCCCTGCTGGGTCGGTTCGCGAACCCCGCGACGGGCCACGCGACCCGGCAGGTCGCCATGGACGGCACGTCGAAGATCCCGGTGCGGTGGGGGACGACGCTCGGCGACCTCCTCGCGAGCCGGCCTCACGGCGTGCACGCGCCGGGCGTCGTCGGTGCCCTCGCCGCCTGGGCCACGTTCGTCGTGACGGAGGTACGGGCCGGGCGTCCCCTGGACGACCCGCGCGGCGACGAGCTGCGCACGGCCGTGCAGGGGGCGCCCGACCAGGCGGCGGCCGCCCGCGCGCTCGTCCGCCTCACGGGGCTGCTCCCGGGCGTGGAGGACGTCCGGCTGGACGAGGTCGCCGACGCGGTCGTCGGCGCGATCAGGACGAGAGACGAGGTGGGTGCCCGGTGAAGATGGGTTTCCGGTGGTACGGCGAGGGCAACGACACGGTGACGCTGGACCACGTCCGGCAGATCCCCGGGGTCGAGACGATCGTCTGGAGCCTCCACGGCAAGCAGGCGGGCGAGGCGTGGGGGCAGGCGGAGATCGACGCGGAGGTCGCGAGGATCACCGGTCTGTCCGCCGCGGCTCGAGCGCGAGGGATCACCCGGACCTTCGACGCCGACGTCGTCGAGTCGGTGAACGTGCACGAGTCGATCAAGCTCGGGAGGACGGTCCTCGGCCTGAGCCGCGACGAGGCGATCGACAACTACGTGACGACGATCCGCCGGCTGGGCCGGGCGGGCGTGAAGGTCGTCTGCTACAACTTCATGCCCGTCCTGGACTGGTTGCGCACCGACCTCTGGCACCCGCTGCCCGACGGCTCGACGGCGCTCTTCTTCGAGCGCGCCGTCGTCGACTCCTGGACGCCGCAGCGTCTCGTCGCCGAGATGGAGACGAGCACGCACGGCCTCACGCTGCCCGGGTGGGAGCCCGAGCGGCTCGCGAGCCTCGCAGAGCTCGACGCCGCCTACGAGGGGGTGACCCACGACGACATGTACGCGCACTACCGGTACTTCCTGGACGCCGTGATCCCCGCGTGCGAGGAGGCCGGGGTACGGCTGGGCGTGCACCCGGACGACCCGCCGTTCGACGTCTTCGGCTGGCCGCGCGTCGTCTCGACCAAGGACGACCTGGCACGTGTCCTGGCCCTCCACGACAGCCCCTATCACGGTCTGACGCTGTGCCTCGGCAGCTTCTCCGCGAACCCCGAGCAGGACGCCGTCGACGCGGTGCGCACGTTCATGGACCGCATCCACTTCACCCACGTGCGGAACATCAAGCACCTGGGAGACGGGGACTTCACCGAGGTCGCGCACCGGGCGTGCGAGGGCAGCGTCGACACGACGGGCATCATGCGCGCGTATGCGGAGGCCGACTACCGGGGCTATGTCCGCCCCGACCACGGGCGGCACCTGTGGGACGAGAACACGACCGCCAAGCCGCGACCCGGCTACGGCCTGTACGACCGCGCGCTCGGGATCCAGTACCTGCTCGGCGCGTGGGACGCGTTCCGCCACGGCGGGTGACGACCGGTGCCGGGCGGCGGGCGGCGCTACGCGTCGTCGCCGGCCTTCGCCTCGCCCCAGCCGTACCAGCGCTCGACCTCGACCCAGGCGCTGACGCGCGGGTCGGTCCGGTTCGCGTACTCGTGGCCGGTGTAGTGGCGCGAGATGCGGTCGATGTCGGCCAGGCCCTCGTCGGCGCGCAGCTCGACGACGCGCCCGATGAGCGTCACGTGCGTGTACCAGTTCTCGTCGAGCACGGTGAGCGAGACGCGAGGGTCGTTCCGCAGGTGCTTGAGCCGCACGCGGGACTCGTCGAGGTTGACGAGCACGCGGCCGTCGTCCTCCCACACGTACCAGGTCGCGGCGGTGACGGGCGCGCCGTCGGAGCGCACCGTCGCCATGACGGCGGCGTTCGGGCGGCGGAGCATCTCGACGAGACGGGAGGGCAGCGGCGGACGGGACACGACGGCTCCTTCGGTGGCACGACGGCGGACCTCCCGACGGTACGTCACAGGTGTGGCGCACGACCTCCCGGAGGTCGCGCGGAGCGTTCTGACGACGAGCGGCCGCGTGACATGATCGTCCTCATGCTCACTCCCGCCACCGGCGCGGCCGGGTCGCGCATCGTCGGCCTCGGTCACTTCCAGCCCGAGAAGACGCTGACGAACGACGACGTCGCGCAGCTCGTCGAGACCAACGACGAGTGGATCCGCTCGCGGACGGGCATCGTCACGCGGCACGTCGCGGACGACGACACGACCGTCGCCGACATGGCGACCGCGGCGGCTCGCCACGCGCTCGACGACGCGGGCGTCGACCCGGCCGAGGTCGACCTCGTCATCGTCGCCACGGCGACCGCGACGGACCGCTCGCCCAACACGGCGGGCCGTGTCGCGTACCACCTGCGCACGGGGGTCATGCCCGGGCAGTCGACGCCCGAGGAGGCGTCCGAGCTGGACCTGCGGGGCGTCGTCGGGCCGGCGGTGCTCGACGTGAACGTCGCGTGCTCCGGCTTCGCCCACTCCGTCGGCCTCGCCGACCAGGCGATCCGCGCCGGCTCGGCCCGCACGGCCGTCGTGATCGGCGCGGAGAAGCTCACCGCGTTCACCGACTGGACCGACCGCAGCACGTGCATCCTCACCGCCGACGGCGCCGGAGCGGCCGTGCTGCGCGCGACGGACGGGCCCGGCGTCGGCCCGGTCACCTGGGGCTCCGAGCCCGACCTCACCCCGGCCGTGCTCATCGAGGCGCCGCAGGAGAAGTTCGCCCAGGACGGTCGCGCCGTCTTCAAGTGGGCCATCACGCGCGCCGCCGAGCGCGCGCGCACCGTCGTGGAGCGCTCCGGCGTCTCGCTCGACGACATCGAGGTGCTCGTCGCGCACCAGGCGAACCTGCGCATCATCGAGCCCCTCGCGAAGGCGCTCGGGCTGGAGTCCAAGGTCGTCGTCACGGACATCGTCGAGTCCGGCAACACGTCCGCGGCGTCCATCCCGCTCGGGCTCTCCAAGTGGTGGCACGCGGGCAAGATCCCCGCGGGCGTCCCCGCGCTCCTCTTCGGCTTCGGCGGCGGCTTCGCGTGGGCGGGCCAGGTCGTGGAGACCCCGACCCGCTGACGCGGGGCGACGAGCCCGCTGCGTCAGCCCGCCGTGTGGTCCGGCTCGGGCGGGTACCAGACGCGCGTGCCCTCGACGCGGGCGAAGGACGTCAGGGTGTGGGGCCGTGGCGCGGCGTCGGAGACGATGTCGCGCACCTCGACACCGCGGACGACGAGCGCGTCCCCGACGAGCGACCGGTGGCAGCGCCACGGGACGGCCTCCGCGCACATCAGCACGAGGTCGTCGTGGGCGCTGCGCCGCACGAGGTCGTCGACCGCGGCGCCGAACTCCGGAGTCTGCATCTGGTCCGCGTACCCGCGGAACGACAGGTTGCGCCACGCGCCGTTCGGGCTGTCGGGACGGGCGTGCCGCAGGCCGCCGAGCGCGCGCACCCACCGGTACGTGATCCCGTGGGACCGCAGGACGGGCGCCAGGGCGTCCTGGCCGAACTGGGGGTTGTGCCGCGACCGCGGTACCGTCCGGACGTCGACCAGACGGCGGATGTCGTTTCCCCGGAGGAGCGCAAGGAACTCCTCGACCGGACGCGTGGAGTGCCCCACCGTGTACACGACGCTCACCCGGCCACTCTAGGAAGGCACCGCGTCCCCGGCACGAGGGACGGGACGCCCGGGCGGCCCGGTCGTGGGCCGGGGTGGGCGTCGCGGCCGGCGCACGCCAGAATGGGCCTATGCCCCTCGCCCCGCGCTACCTCGCCGCCGACGACCGCTACGACACCATGACCTACCGGCGGACGGGGCGCAGCGGCCTCGACCTGCCCGCGATCTCGCTCGGTCTGTGGCACAACTTCGGGGACGTGAACCCGTTCGAGACCCAGCGCGCCGTGCTGCGCCGCGCGTTCGACCTCGGGATCACCCACTTCGACCTGGCGAACAACTACGGCCCGCCCTACGGCTCGGCGGAGGAGAACTTCGGCCGGCACCTCGCGCAGGACCTCGGCGCGTACCGCGACGAGCTCGTCATCTCGTCGAAGGCCGGCTACGACATGTGGCCCGGCCCCTACGGCGACGGCGGGTCGCGCAAGTACCTGCTCTCCTCGCTCGAACAGTCGCTCCGGCGGATGAACCTCGACTACGTCGACGTCTTCTACCACCACCGTCCGGACCCGAGCACGCCGCTCGAGGAGTCCATGCGCGCGCTGCACGACGCCGTCCAGCAGGGCAAGGCGCTGTACGTGGGCGTCTCCAACTACTCGCCCGCGCGCACGCGCGAGGCCGCGGCGGTCCTCGCCGACCTCGGCACCCCGCTGCTCATCCACCAGCCGAGCTACTCGATGCTCAACCGCCACGTCGAGGACCCGGCGCACGAGGACGCGTACGACGGCGTGCAGACCGAGTCGCTGCTCGACGTCGTGGGCGACCTCGGCGTCGGCACCATCGTCTTCTCGCCGCTCCAGCAGGGCCTGCTCACGGACCGCTACCTGTCCGGGTCGGCACCCGAGGGGTCGCGCGCGGCCCGCCCGGACTCGCCGTTCCTGTCCGAGAAGAACCTCGACGAGACGTACCTGGAGCGTGCCCGGGCGCTGAACGAGATCGCGGGCGCCCGCGGCCAGACCCTCGCCCAGCTCGCCCTCGCCTGGGTGCTGCGCGACGAGCGCGTCACCTCCGCCCTCGTCGGGGCGAGCAGCGTCCGCCAGCTCGAGAACAACGTCGCGGCGCTCTCTGCGCCGCCCCTCACCGACGACGAGAAGGCCACCATCGAGTCCGTCCTCGCGAGGTAGAGCGCCGGTCGCGCGAGGTAGAGCCCTGGTTGCTACCAGGGCTCTACCTCGCGGGGTGGTCGGGTCACGCAGTGTGTGGGTCGGCCGACGACGACGCGGCGGCGGCGCGCTCGAGCAGGAGCTGGCGCTCGTAGCGGGTCGGGGCGAGGGCGGCGGCGCGCTCGAGCACGTCGGCCGCCTCGGCGTGCCGACCCAGGCGGGTGAGCAGGTCTCCGCGCACGGCCCCGTAGAGGTGGTGGCGCGCGAGCCGAGGGTCGTCCGCGACGCCGTCGAGCACCGCGAGCGCGGCCGCCGAGCCGTCCGCGAACCCGACGGCGACGGCGCGGTTGAGCTCGACGACCGGCGACGGCGCGACGGACGCGAGCGCGTCGTAGAGCGCGACGATCGCGTCCCAGTCGGTCTCCGCCCAGGTCCGGGCGCGCGCGTGGCACGCGGCGATCGCGGCCTGGAGCGAGTAGGCGCCGAGCGCCCGTCCGGCCCGCGCGCCGAGCGTGAGCGCGCGGTCGAGGGCGTCGAGCCCGTGGCGCACGAGGAGCCGGTCCCAGCGCGCGCGGTCCTGGTGCTCGAGGAGCACGGGCGCACCGTCGGGCCCGGTGCGCGCGGCGAAGCGGGACGCCTGGAGCTCCATGAGCGCGACGAGCCCGTGCACCTCCGGCTCGGCCGGGAGCAGCCCGGCGAGCACGCGCCCGAGGCGCATCGCGTCGTCGGCGAGCTCGCGCCGCACCCACGTGTCGCCCGACGTCGCGGCGTAGCCCTCGGAGAAGACGAGGTACACGACCTCCAGCGCGGCGGGCACCCGCTCGGCGAGCTCGTCGGCCTGGGGGACGGCGAACGGGACGCGCGCCTCGGCGAGCGTCCGCTTCGCCCGCGAGATGCGCTGCCCGACGGTCGCGGACGGCACGAGGAAGGCCCGCGCGACCTCGTCGGTGGTCAGGCCTCCGACGAGGCGCAGCGTGAGCGCCACGCGGGACTCGCGCGGCAGCACGGGGTGGCACGCGACGAGGACGAGCGCGAGCAGGTCGTCGCCCACCGGGTCCTCGACGACCGCGTCGGGAGCCGGGACGGAACCGACGAGGACGGCGCCGCCGTCGGCGGGGTGCGCCGTCGGGCCTCCCCACCCGCCGGGCGCGGCGAGGTCCGCCGCGAGCCGCGCGTACTTCTCGTCGCGCGTGCGCTCGCGGCGGACCAGGTCGACGGCGCGGCGGCGCGCGACCGTCGTCAGCCACGCGCCGGGGTTGTCCGGCACGCCCTGCATCGGCCACTGCTCGAGCGCCGCGACGAACGCCTCCTGCGCGACCTCCTCGGCGAGGCCGACGTCGCGCAGGGTGCGGGCGAGACCGGCGACGAGCCGCGGCGACTCGATGCGCCACACGGCGTCGACGGTGCGGGAGACGTCGGTCATGCCCGGGCCCGGCCTCGTCGTGCGGGTCCGGCGTCAGGCGCCGTGCTGCGCGCGGATCTGGTCGGCGAGGCCCTCGTCCTTCTCGCGCTGCTCGGGCGTGTACTCCGCGCCGAAGTCCTCGGCCTCGAAGATCGGCCGGATCTCGAGCACCTCCTCCAGGCCCGCGCTCGGGTCGCTCGGGCACTTCCGCGCCCACTCGACGGCTTCCTCGAGCGAGGAGACCTGCCAGATCCAGTACCCGGCGACGATCTCCTTGGACTCGGTGAAAGGACCGTCGACGACCGAGGTCTCGCCGCCGCGGAACACGACCCGCGCGCCCCGGGACGTCGGCTGCAGGCCCTGCCCGTCGAGCATGATGCCGGCCTGGACGAGCTGCTCGTTGTACTCGCCCATCTGCGCGAGCATCTCCTGCGTCGGGGCGATCTTGTCCTCGTCGGCCCCGCTGCCCTTGATCATGACCACGACTCGCATGACGTTCCTCCTCGGTGAGTGCCTCCTCGACCGTAGTGTCGTGGAGGCGGGTTCACCAGGACGTCGGACGGCGGACCCCGGTCTTCGACACGGCCCGCCGACGAGTTCTCCCGGACGTCAGCGGAAGCGCTGGACGGCCAGCGGGGCGGCCTCCGCGAGGCCGCGGACGGCCGGGTGGTCGGCGCCCGGCGCCGTGCCCGCGAACACGTCGCGCAGCGACCCCGACGCGACGAACGTCCCGTCGGCGAGCACGTGCACGGTGGGGCACATCCGCTCGACGAGCTCGAGGTCGTGCGAGACGAGCAGCACGGCGGTGCCGAGCGCGGCCGTCGCGTCGGCGAGGCGCCGCACCACGTCGCCGCGCATCGCGGGGTCGACGGCGGTGAGCGGCTCGTCGAGGAGGAGCGCCCGGGGGCGCGTCGCGAGCGCGACGGCGAGCGCGACGCGCTGCTTCTCGCCGCCCGAGAGCGACTGCACGGTGCGCGGCGCGTACCGGGGTTCGAGCGCGACGTCGCCGAGCAGGTCTTCGACGGACCGCCCGCTCGGGCGGCCGGCGCGCCGCGCATCCTTGAGCGCCGCGGACAGCGTGCGGTCCACGGTCCAGCGGGGGTCGATGCCGATGCCGGCGAGACCGTCCTGGGAGACGCGGCGCACGTCCGCCGTGAACTGCTTCTTGTCCCGGCGGGAGAGCCTGCCGACCGTCCGCTCGGCGTACGTCACGTGGCCCGCCGTCGGGCGCACGAGGCCGACGAGCGCGCGCACGATCGTCGACTTCCCGGCACCAGACTCCCCGACGATCCCGACCGGCGCGGTGCCGGGGGTCACGTCGAGGTCGATGCCGTGCACGACGTCGGGACCTCCGTAGCCGGCCGCGAGGCCGCTGGCGCGCAGGAGGGGGGTCGTCGTCGTGCTCATGGGTCACCTTCTGGTCGTCGGGGTCCGGGCGGGCGGTCCGGGCTCCCGCTCGTCCGACGAACGACGCTACCGCGGAGTTCCGTGGTGTCGGTCACGGGGCTCGTCCGACGACGCCCGGGAGCCCGGCGCACGAGCGTGTCCCGGCGCGCGGTAGCCTGGGGCACGCGTCTCCGGATCCTCGAGCCCAGGTGGTCCGCCGACCGTAGTACGGCAACCGTCCCTGGACGCGATGCCCGGACGGAGGATCGTGACCAGGACGGTCGACGAGCCGGAGCTTCTCGCGCCCGGCGAGGCGGTGGACCTCGACAACTGCGCCCGCGAACCCATCCACGTCCCCGGCATGATCCAGCCGCGCGGGGTCCTGCTGGTGGTGCGCGAGGCCGACGGCGTGCTGCTCCAGGCGTCGGCGAACGTCGAACGGCACCTCGGCGTCCCCGCGGAGGTGCTCGCGGGTCGGCCGCTCGCCGACGCGCTCGGCGCGGAGCCCGCGCGCGACCTGCTCGAGCACGCGGCGGACGGCGCGGACCTCGCGACGCGCAACCCCGTGACCCTGCACCTCGACCGGTGGGACGGGCGGCCGCTCGACGTCGACGCCGTGCTCCACCGGCCCCCGCTGCCGGCGGAGGGCCCGGGGTCCGAGCCGGTGCTCGTCGTCGAGATCGAGACCGCGTCGGGCGCGCGCCCGCTGACGTTCCCCAACACCTACCTCGCCGTCCGGCAGGCGTTGCGCGACCTCGAGCGCGCCGCGACGCTCGACGAGCTGTACGACGACGCGGCCCGGCACGTGCGCGCGCTCACGGGGTTCGACCGCGTGATGATCTACCGCTTCGACGCCGACCACAACGGCGAGGTCGTCGCCGAGGCGCGCCGGGACGACCTCAACGCGTTCCTGGGGCTGCACTACCCGGCGTCGGACATCCCGCCGCAGGCGCGCGCCCTGTACGAGAAGAACTGGATCCGGCTCATCGCGGACGTGGACTACGCGCCGCAGCCGGTCGTCCCGACGCTGCTGCCCACGACGGGCGCGCCCCTCGACCTCACGTACTCGACGCTGCGCAGCGTCTCGCCGATCCACCTCGAGTACCTGCGCAACATGGGCGTGCGGGCGTCGATGTCGATCTCGCTCCTGCGCGACGGCAGGCTGTGGGGGCTCGTGGCGTGCCACCACTACTCCGGGCCGCACGAGCCGCCCTTCGAGGTCCGCACCGCCGCGGAGTTCCTCGGGTCCGCGCTCTCGGTCCGGCTCGTCTCCCAGGCGGAGGACGAGCGGGAGATCGAGGTGCGGCGCGCCGAGGGCGTCCTCGCGCACCTCGCCGCGGACAGCCGCGACGAGAGCGTCCCCATCGGCATCGCCCTGACGCGCTCGGGGTGGCTGCGGCGCCTCGTCCGGGCCGACGGCGCGGCCGTCGTCGCGGAGGGCGGGCTCATCGCGGTCGGCAACGTGCCCGACGAGGACGGGTGCCGCGCGCTCGTCGCGTGGGTCCTCGGGCACGGCGAGGACCTGGTCACGACCGACGCCCTGCACCGGGACGCGCCCGAGGTCGCGGCGCTCGTGCCCGACGTCGCGGGCGTCCTCGGCATCGTGCTGCCCGAGGGGCAGGTCGTGCTGTGGGTGCGCGACGAGGTCCTGCGGCACGTGGACTGGGGCGGCGACCCGTACAACAAGGAGATCGCGCGCGGCGAGGACGACTCGGTGCGGCTCAGCCCGCGCAAGTCGTTCGAGCGGTGGCGCGAGGTCGTGCGCGGGCACAGCCTGCCCTGGACGTCGGACCAGACGGACGTCGCGACGTCGTTGCGCGGCCACCTCGTCGAGGCCCTCTACCTGCGCGGCCGCAAGGCGGTGCGGGCGACGGAGGAGCTCCAGCGGAGCCTCCTGCCCGCGCTCCTGCCCGACGTCCCGGGGTGGACGCTGCAGTCGCGCTACGAGTCGGCGGGCACGGGACTCGTGGGCGGCGACTGGTACGACGCGCTCGTGCTGCCGTCCGGGCGGCTCGCGCTCGTCGTGGGCGACGTGACGGGCCACGGGCTCCAGGCCGCGGCGACGATGGGCCAGCTCGGGACGACGCTGCGCGCCGCGCTCGTGAGCACGGGTTCCGCGGTCGAGGCCGTGACGCTCCTGGGCGAGGTCGCGCGCTGGACGCTCCCCGGCGAGGTCGCGACGATCGCCGTCGCGGTGCTGGACCCGGTGACCGGCGTCGTCGAGCACGTCTCGCTGGGGCACCCGCCGCTGCTCGTCGTCGCGCCCGACGGCACGACGAGCTGGACGGAGAGCGCGATCGTGCCGCCGCTCGGGCTCGTGGACCGCGTGCCGCCCGCGCAGCACGTCCAGGTGCCGCCCGGCGGCGCGCTCGTGCTGTACAGCGACGGTCTCGTGGAGCGGCGCGAGGAGTCGATCCTCGACGGGCTCCGGCGGCTCGCGGCGTTCTTCGCGGCGGAGCCGGGGACGGTCGACGTCGACGGCGTCGTCGCCGCCGCGCGCGACCCGCGCTCCGCGGACGACGCGACCCTGCTCCTGGTGCGTCGCGACGCCTGAGGTGCCCCCGGGAAGTGCGGCGTCCGAGCCGCGCGGCGGGGGGAGCCGCGCCGCGGCGGAGGGTGCGTGACGGCGGGGCGTCAGCCGATCGGGAGGAGCGCGCTGCGCACGCCGGCCCCGCCACGGAAGACGGGGACGTCGAAGCGCGCCCAGACGTGCTTCTCGCCGGTGCCGGCACGGAACCAGCCGACGGCCGTCGAGGCGCGCTGCGCGAGCACGAGGCCGAACCCGCCCGCGCCCGGTGACCGCCGGCCCGCGACGACCGGGACGTCCGGCGAGTGGTCGACGACGTCCACGACGAGCTCGCGGCCGTCGCTGAGCAGCCGCACCTGCGTCGGGGGGAGGCCGTGGCGCAGCGCGTTCGTCGCGAGCTCGCTCGCGACGAGGACGACGCGCTCGGGCGTGGCCTCGAGCGCGCGGTCCGCGGGCAGCGGGGCGCCGGTGAGCATGCGGTGCAGGCCCTCCCGCAGGGTGGCGAGGTCCGCCAGCGTGCGCAGCGGCCAGGCACCGATCTCGACGAAGCCGGGCGGTACCGCCGCGTGGGCGAAGGTCACGCCTCGTCCTCGGCAGGTCCGGCGTCGTCGGTGAGCTCGAACAGCTCGGCGACGCCGCTGAGCTCGAGCAGGTCGCGGACGCGCCGCGGGACGCGCTCCAGCACGGGTGCCCCCGAGCCGGCCGTGGCGGCGTGGTAGAGCAGGCGCAGGCCGCCCGAGTCCATGAAGGTGACCGCGCCGAGGTCGATGTGGATGCGCCCGTCGGCCGACTGCGCGAGCCGCAGCAGCTCGTCCTCGCGCCGGGCCTGGACCGCGGCGTCGATCTCGCCGCGCATGGTCCAGCGCGTGCCGCCGGCCGTCGTCAGGACGTCTCCGCTCGTGGTGGGGGTCACGGTGGTGGGCTCCTCCTCGGTCCCGGCACTGTACCGGGCACCCGGGATACGGTACGCGGCTCCGCCGACGCACGCGAGGCAGTGTCGCGGCGTGGCCGCGATCGTCGGGTGACGTGCCTCTCCCGCGCCGCGGAGGGCGGCGCGGGGGAGCCACGACGAGGGCCGCACGGCGGGCCGGGACGGCGTCGCGGACGACGCCGACCCGACCCGCCGGGCGGCCGGACGGCTCAGCAGGAGCGCGCGTCGAACGCGACCTCGAGCGGCGCGAACCCGTCGACCGTCACGACGGCCGTCCCGCCCGGGACGGACGCCGCGCGCGACGCGAACGACTGGTAGGCGCTCGCGCCCGGCGCCACCGCGGCGACCGTGCGCGTGCCGTACGGCGTCGCGAGCGTCACGTCGAGCGGCGCGTGGCCGTCGTTCGTGGCGCGGACCGCGACGTACACCTTGCCGGCCAGGCACCGCGTCTCGGCGGTGACCGCCACGGGCGCCGCACCGGCGTCGGCCGTCCAGCGCAGGGCGTACGCCCGCTGCGTGCCGTCCTCGGCCGTGACGCGCACCGTCGTCGTGCCGGGCACGCCGTCCGCGGCCTCGACCGCGACCGTCGCCCAGGGGTCGTGCGCGACCGCCTCGACGGCGGGCACGTCGCCCGTGACCGGCACGTCGTACGTCGTGACGGCCGGGTCGAACCCGGTGAGCGGCTCGCCGGCCACGGTGATGCCCGACGCCGCGGCGTCGGTCCCCGTGCCCGGCACCTTGGCGAGCACCTCGATCTCGGAGACCACCAGGTGGGTGTTCGCCCGCGCCGTGAGGACGACGCGCACGGACGACGTCCGCACGTCCGCAGGGATCTCGACCGCGGGCGCGGGGCCGTCCGGCGAGGCGTCCACCGTGACGGGCGCGCCGACGTCGGTCCACGTGCCGCCCACGAGCGCCTGGAGCCGGACGGACTGCGCCCAGCTCGCGCTGGACCCGTCCTTCCAGAAGCGCGTCACGACGCCGGTGACGTCGCGGTCGCCCGGGAGCGTGACCGTGAGCGTGTCGGACGCCCGCTTGGTGCCCGACACCCAGTTCGACCACGCCTTGTCGGTGAGGTTGCCGTTCACGACACCGCCGACGGCGTAGCCCGGCTCGGTGAACGTCGCGCCGGCGGTCGTGCCCGCGACGAGCGCTCCGTTGGCGGACGCGGCCTCGGTCACCTGGACGCGGACGGTGGCCGGGAGCGTGTCGCCCGCCCCCGCGTCGGCCGTGCCCGTGAGCTCGACGACCCCGACGCCGTCGTACGCGCCCGCGGGGGCGTCGTCCCAGACCACGGGGCGCTCGACCTCCGCGCCGCCCGCGGCGACCGCCGTGACGGTCGCGGGCAGGGCCGGGGTGCCGCCCGCGTACGCCTTGGCGCGCGCGGGGAGCGTGGACGTGAGCTCGTCGACGACGACGGTCGCCGTCGCGGCGACCTCGCCGCCGGTCGGGGTGGCCACCGTGCCCGCCACCTCGACGGTGCCGCGCTCGGCCCACGCGTCGTCGTCCGGCACGGCCCACGAGACGGGGAGTGCGCCGCGCGCCCCGTCGCGGTAGACCGGCGTGACCGTCGCGGGCAGCTCGGGCGCGGTGCCCGGCGTCGTGAACGCCCGGACGGGCTCGGTGCCGAGGACCGTCTCGTCGACGATCCGCCAGCGCTGGTTCACGCCCGAGTTCGCGAGGTACGTGCCCACGGGCGAGCCGTCCGCCGTCGCCTGGCCGCCGACCTCGAGGAGGGTCTTCGAGGACGCGTTGACGAGCGTGAAGGTGCCGTCGCCGGTCGTCGAGAGGATCCACTGCGCGGCGAGCGGGGTGTCCGCGACGTCGGCGGGCGCGTCCTGGAGGACGGCGGACGTGTCGGCCGCGACGGCGAGCTGGCGGCCCGTGGCCGCGTTCGTCACGGCGTAGCGCGTCCGGTGCGTGCCGGAGCCCTCGGGGGCGCCGAGCGCCGTGAGCTCCCACGCCTGCTCCGCGACCGGCGCGTCGGTGCGGATCACGACGCCCGTGCCCGACGCCGACGGCGCGAGCGAGCGGTCCGCCTGCACGCCGTCGAGACGGTAGGCGTGCCCGCCCTGCACGAGCGCGGCGTCGTCCGCGACGCCGGAGACGCCGTCGACGACGAACGTCGTCACGGACTCGGCCGGCACGACGAGCGTCGCGCTGGGGCCGTCCGTGCCCGGCGTGACGGCCACCGGCTCGCCCTCGACGAGGTAGCCGGCCGTGCTCGTGACCACGGGGGTGACGGTCGCATCGGACCCGACCGCACCGAACTTCGACAGGTCGAGCGTCACGGCGCGCTCGGCCTTCGTGGCGTTAACGTGCACGACCGTCGCGGACGTGCCGTCGGCCGACACCGCGGCCGTGCTGCTGGCGTCGTCCGAGCGGATCAGCGAGTCGCCCGGCTCGATGTAGTGCGTGAAGTTCTGGGTCGCCCAGTACTTCGTGTTCGTGTAGATCGGGCACGTCTCGAGCGTGTCCTCGGCGGTGCAGTCGAACGGGATCTGGATCTCGCCCCAGTTCATGCCGTTCGCGCTCTCGCCGCCGGGCGCCATGTTGGCGTAGTCCTCGACCGGCTGCCAGAACACCCACGCGCTCGGCTCGAGCTCGCGCAGGTCGTCGACGATGTGCTGCGCGCTGCCGAGGCCGGACTCCATGGTCTCGAAGTCCTGGCCCGTCGAGCTCCAGTTCCCGCCGACCTCGCTCATCCACAGCGGCTTGTCCTCGCCCTTGGCGATGTCGCGGACCGTCGTGCGCTGGCCCGTGCCGTAGGTGTGGACGTTGAGCTGCGACACCTGGTCGCGGACCGCCTGCGGGTACGCGTTCCAGTTGGTCGCGAACGTGCCGGGGTTGGTCTCGTCCATCGCCGAGATCACGGCGTCGGTCGAGGAGCCCTCGAGCGCCGCGGCGAGCGCCGGGACGACCTTCGCCTGGAGCGCGGGGCCCATGTGGGCGCCCTCCTGGCGGCCGCCGGTGGGGTTGCCGTCGGCGCCGAGCTGCGTGCCCCAGTAGTTGGTGTTGGGCTCGTTGAACGGGTCGATCGTGTCGACCTCGATGCCGTGCGCGTCCTCGAGGCGCTCGGTCACGCCGACCAGGTAGGCCGCGAAGTCGTCGATGCTGTCCGTCTTGAGCTGGTCCGCGGTCGAGCTGAACCCGCCCGAGACGTACCCGCTCACGGTCATGAACCACGGCGGGGAGTTGCTGAACGTCTCCCAGTGCGTGACGTCGTCCTTGATGCGGTCGACCCACCAGCGCTGCGTCGCGTCGGCGTCCTCGTCCCAGTGGTCCGGGTTCTCGGGGTCCCACCAGTCCACGTCGGTGCGCGTCGTGCCCTCGGGCGCCTTCCACCAGCCGTCGACGGCGCCGCCGGCGCGCAAGTAGTCCGGCACGTCGGGAGCGTTCCCGCCGCCGACGTTGTAGCGCGCGATGTTGAGGTTGAGGCCCTCGTCGCCGAACACCATGTCCGCGAGCCGGTCGCGGATCTCGTCCGGGTAGCCGCCCGTGGCGTTGGCGAACCACACGAGGCTCGTGCCCCAGCCCTCGAACGGCGCGCCCGCGTACGACGGGTCGGGCGTCACGGTGACGCCCGCGACGTCGGCGGGGGCCGCCGTCGTGCCGGTCGCGGCGACCGCGCCCGCGGGCGAGGCCTGCGCGGGCAGGGCCGCGAGCGCGCAGCCCGCGACGAGCGCCCCGGCGCCGAGGCCCGCGACGACGCGGGCCCCCGTCCGGCGGGCGGCCGGGCCGCCCGGGCCCGTGCGGCGAGGACCGGGTGGTCCACCCCGCGTGGTCGTGTCGGTCTCGGTCGGGCTCATCCCTGAGCCACCTCCTTCGCGTCGCTGCGAACCGGCGGGGTGCACCGGGTGCGGGTCGTTCCCGCGGGGGTCTGTCTGCCGAGGTAGAGCCCTGGTCTGCCGAGGTAGAGGCGTGGTCTCGACGACCGCGACCGCTGCCTCCACCTCGGCGTTACCAGGCCTCTACCTCGGGGTACCGGGCCTCTACCTCGTGGTACCGGGGCTCTACCTCGCGGTGGCGGGCTGCTTCCTCGGCGGGGTCGGCTCGGCCGGGCGGCGGACGACCGCGACGCCGCGCGGCTCGAGCAGCAGCGCGCCTTCCACCGTGCCCTCCACCGCGGCCTCCGCCGTGCCTTCCGCCGTGCCGGCCCTCGTGCCCGACGCCGTGAGGCGGCGCCCGGCGAGGACGTCGCCCGCGACGTCGGGCACCTCGACCGGGCGGGCCGTGCGGTTGACGAGGAACCAGAAGTCGTCCGTGCCGTCGGTGCGGACCGCGAGCTCGACGTCGCCGCGGACGGCGGCGGGCAGCTCGCTGCGCACGCCCGCGTCGTCGAGCAGGCGGGCGAGCACGGGGACGAGGCCCTGGCGGCCGAACCGCGTGGAGACGTACGCGGCGGAGCCCTCGCGGGCGCCCGTGCCGTCCCCGCTGCGGACCGTCCGGCGCGTCACCGCGGCACGCCCGGCCTGCTCGCCGGTCTTGTACCAGCCCAGCACCTCGACGTCCGGGTCGACGACGTCCACCGGCTCGGTCCACACCGTGCCCTCGAGCTGCTCGCCCGCGAGCTCGACCGTCGCGCTCTCGCCGTCCAGGAGCGGGGCGAACTCCTCGACCCGGATGCCGAGCAGGTCGCGCAGCGCGCCCGGGTAGCCGCCGAGCCAGGCGTGGTCGTCCTGGTCCACGACGCCCGAGAAGTAGGTCGTGACGAGGTGGCCGCCCGCCTCGACGAACGCCGTGAGGCGGTCGCGCAGGCCGGCCGGGACGACGTGCAGCACCGGCGCCACGACGACGTCGTACGTCGCGAGGTCCGTCGCGGACGGCACGACGTCCGCGCGCACGCCGAGAGCGAGGAACGCCGAGTACCAGTCGAGCGCCTCCTGGCGGTAGCGCAGCCGGTCCGTCGGGTGGGAGTCGAGCTCGCTCGTCCACCACGAGTCCCAGTCGAAGACGATCGCGGCGCGCGCGGGCTTCTGCGTGCTGCCCGCGACGGGCGCGAGGTCGCGCAGGGTCGCGCCGAGCGCGACGACGTCACGGAATAGGCGCGAGCGCTCGCCCGCGTGCGGGACCATGCCCGAGTGGTACTTCTCCGCGCCGGCCGCGGACTGGCGCCACTGGAAGTAGCAGACCGCGTCGGCGCCGTGGGCCACGTGGGTGAGCGAGTCGCGCGCGAGCTCGCCCGGCTTCTTCGCGACGTTCACGGGCTGCCAGTTCACCGCGCTCGTCGAGTGCTCCATGAGGAACCACGGCCGGTGCCGGGCGATGCCGCCCGTGAGGTTCGCGGAGAACGACAGCTCGTCGAGCGCCTGCGGGCCGGGCAGCACGTAGTGGTCGTTGGAGACGAAGTCGAGCTCGTCCGCCCACGCGGCGTAGTCCATGCCCTTCGTCTCGCCCATGACCATGAAGTTCGTCGTCACGGGCACGTCCGGCGTGACGCGGCGCAGGATCTCCGCCTCCGCGCGCAGGTACTGCCGGAGCGCGTCGGACGAGAAGCGCTTGAAGTCGAGCTGCTGGGTGGGGTTCGGGTGCGACGCCGCGAGCCGCGGCGGGAGGACCTGGTCCCACGCGCTGTAGCGCTGCGACCAGAACGCGGTGCCCCACGCGGCGTTGAGCGCGTCGAGCGTCGGGTAGCGGTCGCGCAGCCACGCGCGGAAGGCGGCGGCCGCGTCGTCGGAGAAGTCGTAGACGTTGTGGCAGCCGAGCTCGTTCGACACGTGCCAGGCGACCAGCGCGGGGTGGTCGCCGTACCGCTCGGCCATGCGCTCCACGAGGCGCAGCGCGTGCTCCCGGAAGACCGGCGACGTCGGGCGCCACTGCTGTCGCGCGCCCGGCCACAGGGTCTCGCCCGTGCGGGTCTGCGGCAGGATCTCCGGGTGCTTCGTCGTCAGCCACGGCGGCGGCGAGGCGGTCGCCGTCGCGAGGTCGACCGTGATGCCGTGCGCGTGGAGCAGGTCCATCGCGTCGTCGAGCCACGCGAAGTCCCACGTGTCCTCGGTCGGCTGGATGCGGGCCCACGAGAAGATCGCGAGCGAGACCACCGTCACGCCGGCCTCGCGCATGAGGCGGACGTCCTCGTCCCAGACCTCGCGCGGCCACTGGTCCGGGTTGTAGTCCGCGCCGTAGGACAGGCCCGACGGCGTGTACGCACCGGGCTCGCCCGGCGGCGTGTGCGGCCCGGGACGGCGCAGCCAGCGGAACGGGGTGGGGGAAGACATGCGTGCTCCTAGCGGGACGGTGCGCGGCGACGGGCGGTGCCCGGCCGGTCGGGAGGACGCGCGACGGCGTCCTCGGGGAGGTGGGGGGGGGGGGGGGGGGGGGGCCCCCCCCCCCCCCCCCCGGGGGGGGGGGGGGGGCGGGGGGGGGGGGGGGGGGGGGCGGGGGGGGCGGCCGCCCCCCCCCCCCCCCCCCCCCCCCCGGGGGTGACGGTGTCAGCGCGTCACTCGTTGACGGTGAAGCCCTGGTCCTTGCCGTAGGTGACCGTGGCGTCCTGCCACGCGGTCAGCCCGTCGGCGAGCGGGGTGCCCGAGACGTAGGCCTTGCCGACGGTGTCGTTGAAGACGGAGTTCGCGTACACCTGGAACGGCAGGTACGCCCAGCCCTCGGCGACGTGCGCGGCGGAGTCCGCGAGGACCTCGTTGACCTTCTGGCCGCCGAAGTACTCGAACTCCTGCTGCGTGAAGTCGTCGGCCTCGAGCTCGGCGACGGTCGCGGGGAACGCGCCCTCGGCGACGCGGGTCGCGATCCCGTCACCGACCGTCGCGTACTCGAGGAACGCCCACGCGAGGTCCTGGTTCTTGCTCGCCGCCGGGATGGCGAGCGAGCTGCCACCGTTCTCGGAGGTGACGTCGGCGCCGGCCTCCCACTGCGGCATGGGCGCGACGGCCCAGTCGCCCGAGGCGGACTCGACCGAGGTCTCGAGGTTGCCGCGCATCCAGGCGCCGATCACGAGGCTCGCGATCGACCCGTCGGCGAGGCCCTGGTACCACTCGTCGCTCCACGACGTGACGGGCGCGACGAGGTCCTCGTCGATCATCTGCTGCCACGTCGTCGCGAACTTCTGCGTGCCCTCGTCGGAGAAGTCGACGGTGACGTCGGTCCCGTCGACCTGGTAGGGGCGCCCGCCGGCCTGCCAGATCATGGAGGTCGTGAAGCCGGCGTCGCCCGTGTCGTTGGTGAGGTACGCGCCGGGGTCGGCGGCGTGCAGCGCCCGGGCGGCCTCGACGTACTCGTCCCACGTCGTCGGTACCGCGATGCCGTGCTCGTCGAACACGCGCTTGTTGTAGAAGAGCGCCATCGGGCCGGAGTCGGTCGGCAGCGCGTAGACGCCGTCGCCCTGCGTCACGGCGTCCCACGGGCCGGGCGTGAACGTGCCGTCGAGGTCGTCGGCCCCGTAGGACGAGAGGTCGGTGAGCGCCTCGGAGAGCGCGAACTGCGGGAGGGCGTAGAACTCGATCTGCGCGACGTCGGGCACGCCGGAGCCGGCGGCGATCGCGTTCTGGAGGGCCGTGTACTGGTCGTTGCCGGTGCCGGCGTTGACGATGTCGACCGTCACCCCGGGGTTCTCCTCCTCGAAGTCGGCGGCGACGCTCTCCAGCGTGGGGTCCCAGGCCCACACGGTGATCGTGCCGCCCTCCTCGAGGGCGCTCTCCGCGTCGTCGGAGCTCCCGCCGCCCGACCCGCCGCTGCAGGCGGTGAGCACGAGGGCGAGGACGCCGGTGGCGGCGATGGCGGCGGTCGCTCGGCGCGACCTGCGGGTGATGGGGGACATGCGGGTTCCTCTCACTTCGTCGTCAGACGGACGGGTGGTGCGTGGGGTGGTGCGGGTGGGGGTGTGCGCCGGGGTGCCGGCGGGTGGGTGGACGGTCCGGCGTCGGACCGTCACTCCTTGACGGAGCCGGCCGCGAGGCCGGACTGCCAGTAGCGCTGCAGGAACAGGAACGCGATCACGAGGGGCAGGATCGTCAGGACCGCGCCGGTGATGACGAGGTTGAAGATCGCCTGTCCGCCCGCGGTGGCCGCCTGGGCGTTCCACGCGTTGAGCCCGAGGGTCAGCGGGTACCAGTCGGGGTCCTTGAGCATGATCAGCGGCAGGAAGTAGTTGTTCCAGGTCGCGACCATGGTGAAGAGCAGGACGGTGACGATGCCGGGCGCGAGCAGCGGCAGGGACACCTGGAAGAACGTGCGGGCCTCGTTGGCGCCGTCGACGCGGGCGGCCTCCAGCAGCTCCTGGGGCACCGACTCGGCGGCGTAGGTCCACATGAGGTAGAGGCCGAACGGGGAGATCAGCGACGGGATGATCACGGCCCAGGGAGTGTTCGTCAGGCCCATCTGGCTGAACATGAGGAACGTCGGCACGGCGAGCGCCGTGCCCGGCACCGCGACGGCGCCGATGACGGTCGCGAACACGCCTCGCTTGCCGGGGAAGTCGAACTTGGCGAGCGCGTACCCGCCCATCACGGCGAGGAACGTGGCCCCGCCGGCGCCCACGACCACGTAGAGCAGGGTGTTGGCGAGCCAGCGGACGAAGATGCCGTCGTCGTAGGTGAGCGTCTGGACGACGTTGTCGACCAGCGCGAACTCGCTGCCGAACCACAGCCCGAAGCTGTCGAAGAGGTCGGGCTGGGTCTTCGTCGCGTTGACGACGAGCCAGACGAGCGGGACGAGCGAGTACACGAGCACGACGCCGGTCAGGACGGTGAGCAGCACGCTGCGGCGGGGCTTGTCGGCGGAGTACGCGGCACGCCGGGGCGTGCGGAGGCGGACGGGCTTCGGTCCGGGGCGGGACGCGGCGGAGGCCGTGGGGGTCGCGGTGGTCATGGTCTCAGGCCTCCTTGCGCATGCCGCGGAGCTGGACCACGTAGGCGACGATCATCGTGACGACGCCCATGATGATCGCGACCGTGGCCGAGTAGTTGTACTGCTGCCCGGAGAAGGACAGCGAGTACGCGTACAGGTTCGGGGTGAAGTACGTCGTGATCGCGTTCGGGGCGAGCGCCTGCAGGATGCTCGGCTCGTTGAAGAGCTGGAAGGAGCCGATGATCGAGAAGATCGTCGCGATGACCAGCGCGCCGCGGATCGCGGGCAGCTTGATCGCCGAGATGATGCGCCACTGGCTGGCCCCGTCGAGCTCCGCGGCCTCGTACAGCGACGTGGGGATCACCCGCAGCGCCGAGTAGAAGATGAGCATGTTGTAGCCCACGAACTCCCAGGTCACGATGTTGCCGATCGAGGCGAGCACGAGGTCGGGGGAGAGCGGGTTGGGCAGCGAGACCCCGAGCGCGTCGTTGATGTTGCCGACGAGCCCGAACCGTGTGCCGTACATGAAGCCCCACATGAGCGTCGCGACGACGGCCGGGACGGCGTACGGCAGGAAGATCGAGATGCGGAAGAACGACTTGCCGTAGAGCCGGCCGCTGTCGATCGCGAGGGCGACGAGCAGCGCGAGGCCGAGCATGATCGGCACCTGGACCACGAGGAAGAGGCTGACGCGCCCGAGCGCCTCCCAGAACTGCGGGTCCGAGAACGCCCGGGCGTAGTTGTCGAGGCCCACGAAGTGCGTGCCGCCGACCATCTGCGTGCGGAACAGGCTCAGGTACAGGGAGTACGCGATGGGTGCGAGGAACACCAGGGCGAACACGGCCATGAACGGACCCACGAAGCCCCAGCCGACCCACGAGCGCCGGTGGCGTCGGGTGCGGGGGGACGAAGGTGCGTCGACCGATGGCAGGGACGCTCCTGCCACGGGTGGGGACGTCGTCGTCATGCTGTGTCCTCGTCGTCGGGGGAAGGGGACGCCGGTCGTCGCCCTTGTTTACGCAAACATCAGCATGCACGACATTCGATGTTTGCGCAAACATCGCTTAGGGTGGTCGACGTCGGCGCGACGGCGCCGAACCAGCGCTGGAGCTGTGCCGCCACTGACCGCGAGGACGACGGATGACCAACCGGCTCGACGACGACGCCCCCGTCACGACGACGGCGCCGCAGCGGCGGACCGCTCCGGTCGCCGAGACGGTCCCCGCCGTCGAGCCGGCCCGGGCCCGCCGGCCGCACGACGTCCGCCGCGTGTCGATGGCCGACGTCGCCCGGATGGCCGGGGTGTCCGCGCAGACCGTGTCGCGCGTCGCCAACGGGCACCCCGGGGTCGTGGAGGAGACGCGGACCCGCGTGCTCGCCGCGATGGCCGAGCTCGACTACCGGCCGAACAGCGCGGCCCGCGCCCTCAAGAGCGGCACGTTCCGGACCATCGGCGTGATCCTCTTCTCGCTCGCGACCACGGGCAACGTCCGCACGCTGGAGGCCATCGCGACGTCCGCGGCCGCCCAGGGCTACGCGATCACCGTCATTCCCGTCGCCGCGCCGACCCAGGGTGGCGTGCACGGCGCGTTCACGCGCCTCGGCGAGCTGGCCGTCGACGCGATCATCCTCCTCATGGAGGTGCACCTGCTCGACGTGGCGCGAGTCAACCTCCCGCCCGGGGTGAAGGTCGTGGTCGCCGACTCCGACGCCGGCGACGCGTACGCCGTCGTCGACACGGACCAGGCGGACGGCACCCGCCAGGCGGTGCAGCACCTGCTCGACCTCGGCCACCGCACCGTCCACCACCTCGCCGGCCCGGAGAGCTCCTTCGCGGCCGAGCGCCGGGCCGTCGCGTGGCGCGAGACGCTGGAGCGCGCCGGCCGTCCGGTGCCCGAGCCGGAGCGGGGCGACTGGTCGCCCGCGTCGGGCTACGAGGCCGGGCGGCGGCTCGCCGAGGACGACGACGTGACCGCGGTGTTCGTCGCGAACGACCAGATGGCGCTCGGGCTCGTGCGCGCCCTGCACGACGCGGGCCGGCGCGTGCCGCAGGACGTGAGCGTCGTCGGGTTCGACGACCTGCCCGAGTCGAGCGAGTTCCTGCCGCCCCTGACGACCGTCCACCAGGACTTCGCCGAGGTGGGGCGTCGGTGCGTCGAGCAGGTCCTGCGCCAGGTGCACGACGGCGTCGCCGAGACCGGGACGCGGCTCGTGCCCACCCGTCTCGTCGAGCGCGCGAGCACCGCACCCCCGCCCGCCGCGGCCACACGTCGCTGAGCGTCGCCCGCGCACCGCAGAGCCCCGCCGTCGACCCGTCGGCACCGACCCACGAGACGAGGACCATGACCCACGCACGCATCCAGATCGATCCGGACGACGCCGTGGGCGCCGTCTCTCCGCGGCTGTTCGGCACGTTCGTCGAGCACATGGGGCGCTGCGTGTACGGGGGGATCCACGACCCCGGGCACCCCTCGGCCGACGCCGACGGCTTCCGCGGCGACGTGCTCGAGCTCGTGCGCGAGCTGGGTGCGACGGTCGTGCGCTACCCCGGCGGGAACTTCGTCTCCGGTTTCCGGTGGGAGGACTCCGTCGGCCCGCGCGAGCAGCGCCCGGTCCGGCTGGACGCCGCCTGGCACAGCATCGAGACCAACCAGGTCGGGCTGCACGAGTTCGCCGGGTGGGCCGAGCGCGCGGGGCTCGAGGTCATGATGGCGGTCAACCTCGGCACGCGCGGCGCGGCCGAGGCGGCGCAGCTCCTCGAGTACTGCAACCACCCGGGCGGTACCGCGCTGTCCGACGAGCGTCGGGCGAACGGCGCGCCGGACCCGTTCGGCTTCCGCCTGTGGTGCCTCGGCAACGAGATGGACGGCGACTGGCAGATCGGCCACAAGACGGCCCACGAGTACGGCCGGCTCGCGGCCGAGACCGCGCGGCTGATGCGCTTCGTCGACCCGACGGTCGAGCTCGTCGCGGCGGGGTCGTCGTCGGCCGACCAGCCGACGTTCGGGGACTGGGAGCGCGAGGTGGTCCGCCAGACCGCCGGGCTCGTCGACCACGTGTCGCTGCACGCCTACTACGAAGAGACCCCGGGCGACCTGCCCTCCTTCCTCGCGTCCGGCGTCGGGCTCGACCGCTACATCGCGACCGTCGCGGGGATCCTCGACGAGGAGGAGGCGGCGCTCGGCGACCGGATGCAGGGTCGGCGGCTCGGCATCAGCGTCGACGAGTGGAACGTGTGGTACCTCGACCGCTTCAACGAGCGGGACAAGGAGCCGCTGCTGACGGGGGCGTGGAACGTCGCTCCGCGGATCATCGAGGACGAGTACGCGGTGGCGGACGCCGTCGTCGTCGGGAGCCTGCTCAACTCGCTCGTCCGGCACGCGGACCGGGTCTCGATGGCGAACCAGGCACAGCTCGTCAACGTCATCGCGCCGATCCGCACCGAGCCCGACGCCGACGCGTGGCGGCAGACCATCTTCTGGCCCTTCGCGATCACGGCCTCCCGTGCGCGGGGCGCCGCGCTGCGCGTCGCCGCGGACTGCCCGACCGTCCCGACCGCCGCGTACGGCGACGTGCCCGTCGTCGACGTCTCCGCGACGACGACCGCCGACGGTCGTGTCGAGGTGTTCTGCGTGAACCGTGACCCGGAGCACCCTGTCGAGGTCACGCTCGCCGCGGGTGGGGTGCGCGCGGTGCGCGACGCCGTCGTGCTGACGGTCCCCGAGGGGCACGACCGGTTCGTGACCAACACGCGGGACGCGCAGCCCGTCCGCCCCGTGCCGCTCGGCGCGCGCGTCGAGGACGGCGAGGTGCGGCTGACGCTCCCGGCGCTCTCGTGGGCGGCGGTCGGGCTCGACCTGGCCTGACGCGGGCCCCTGGGCGCGCACCACCGGCGCGCGCCCGGGGATCAGTCCTCGGCGACCCAGGCGCTCGGGTCCTCGACGACGCCGCGCAGCACCTCGCGCGCGCCGCCCGTGAGCGCGGCGTGGTCGCCGACCGGCGCGGGCAGCAGCACGACGTCGGTCCAGGGGGCGGCGAGGACGCGCGCCCGGAGCTCGGCCTCGGCGGCGGCGCGCAGGTAGGGCAGGAGCGCGGGGTAGATGCCGCCCAGCAGGACGGTGTCGATGTCCACGAGGTTGACGTAGTCGGCGAGCGCGCTGCCGAGCGCGGTCCCGGCGCGCTCGACCGCGGCGAGGGCGTCCGGCTCGCCGGCGTCGAGGGCGGCGACGAGCGCCCCGGTGGGCGCGTCGACGGGCAGGCCCGCGCCGCGCAGGAGCGCGTCCTTGCCCGCGTACTGCTCGAGGCAGCCCGTCGCGCCGCAGCGGCACCGGGGGCCGCGCGGGTCGACGACGACGTGCCCGACCTCGCCCGTCCAGCCGTGGCGGCCGTGGAACAGGCGGCGGTCGACGACGATCGCGGACCCGATGCCCACGTCGCCCGACACGTAGAGGTACGTCGAGGGCGCGGGGCCGCTCGCGTCGTCGGGCACGACGCCGTGGCTCGCCTGGGCGAGCGCGGCGAGCTTGGCCTCGTTGCCGATCTCGACGGCGACGTCGGGGCCGAGCCCGAGGAGGCGGACGGGGTCGAGGTGGGACCAGCCGAGGTTGGGCGCGACCTCCAGCCGCCCGGCGCGGGGGTCGACGAGGCCGGGCAGGGCGAGGCGTGCGCCCGCGACCGTCATGCCGTCGGCGCGGACCTGCGCGAGCAGGTCGTGCGCGATGCGGCCGAGGCGGGCCAGCACCGCGGTGGGGTCGCTGTCGTGGAGGTCGTCCGGGTCGACGTGCTCCGCGACGACGGCGCCGGTGAGGTCGAGCACCCGGCCGCCGAGGTAGTCGACGTTCACCTCGAGCCCCAGCCCCACGAGGGTGCGCGGCGCGGGGGCGAGCGGGACGGCGGGCCGCCCGGCGCGCTGCGGGGTGGCCGGCGGCAGCTCGGCCACGATGCCGGCGGCGACGAGCCGGTCGACGAGCGTCGAGACGGTGGCGCGCGTGAGGCCGCTCGCGCCGGCGATGTCGGCCCGTGAGCACGGGTGCGACGCCTCGAACACGGCTCGCGCGACCAGGGCGAGGTTGTGCTCGCGCAGCGTGGCCTGGCGGGCTGCTGGGGGACCCGTCCGGGTCGCGACGCTGCGGTTCACGGTCTTGACCTTACCGACCCGTGCGGATAAGTTCAGCCGTAAGACATAAATAGGCCGGGGTCGATCGACGTCGCTCCGGCCCTCTCGACGAGGAGACCACCGTGGCCGACGAGCCCATCCAGGACATCAACTTCTCCTTCGGTCTGTGGACCGTGGGCTGGACCGCGCAGGACCAGTTCGGCAGCGCGAGCCGCCCGGAGCTCGACCCGGCCGAGTCGGTGCGTCGCCTGGCCGACCTCGGCGCGTGGGGCTTCACGTTCCACGACGACGACGTCGTCCCGTTCGGCTCCGACGACGAGGAGCGCACGAAGCGCCTCGGCGCGGTGCGCCAGGCCGCCGAGGACACGGGCCTCGTCATCGAGATGGTGACGACCAACCTGTTCAGCCACCCCGTCTTCAAGGACGGCGGCCTCACGTCGAACGACCGCGGCGTGCGCCGCTACGCCCTGCGCAAGGTGCTGCGCAACGTCGACCTCACCGCCGAGCTCGGCGCGAAGACGTTCGTCATGTGGGGCGGCCGCGAGGGCACCGAGTACGACGGCGCCAAGGACCTGCACTCCGCGCACGAGCGCTACGCCGAGGGCATCGACCTCACCGCGGCGTACATCAAGGAGAAGGGCTACGACCTCAAGATCGCGCTCGAGCCCAAGCCGAACGAGCCCCGCGGCGACATCTTCCTGCCGACCATCGGCCACGCGCTCGGCCTCATCGCGAAGCTCGACAACGGCGACATCGTGGGCCTCAACCCGGAGACGGGCCACGAGCAGATGGCGGGCCTCAACTACACGCACGGCATCGCGCAGGCGCTGTGGGCGGGCAAGCTCTTCCACATCGACCTCAACGGCCAGCGCTCGATCAAGTTCGACCAGGACCTCGTGTTCGGCCACGGCGACCTGCTCTCCGCGTTCTTCACGGTCGACCTGCTCGAGAACGGCTTCCCGAACGGCGGCCCCACGTACACGGGCCCGCGCCACTTCGACTACAAGCCGTCGCGCACCGAGAACGAGGTCGGCGTGTGGGACTCCGCGCGCGCCAACATGGAGACCTACCGCCTGCTCGCGCGCAAGGCCGCGGCGTACCGCGCCGACAGCCGCGTCCAGGAGGCGTTCGCGCACTCGGGCGTCTTCGAGCTGGGACAGTCCACGCTGGGCGAGGGCGAGTCCGTCGCCGACCTGCTCGCGGACCGCAGCGCGTACGAGGAGTTCGACGTCGACGCCGCGGCGAACCGCGACTTCGGCTTCGTGCGCCTCAACCAGCTCGCGCTCGAGCACCTCATCGGCTGAGGTGGCCACCGACGCCAGGACGTCCGACGCCGGCGGCGAGCGCGTGCTCGTCGCCGGCGTCGACACGTCCACGCAGTCCTGCAAGGTCGTCGTGCGCGACGCCGGGACGGGCGCCCTCGTGCGCACCGGCTCGGCCAAGCACCCCGACGGCACCGAGGTCCACCCCGACGCGTGGTGGGACACGTTCCGCGAGGCCGCGTCCGCGGCGGGCGGCCTGGACGACGTCGCGGCGCTCGCCGTCGGCGGCCAGCAGCACGGTCTCGTCGCGCTCGACGCGGACGGCAACGTCGTGCGCGACGCGCTCCTGTGGAACGACACGCGCTCCGCGCCCGCGGCGCGCGACCTGATCCGCGAGCTCGGCGAGGCGCGCCTCGCCGAGGGCGTCCGCGACGCCCACGACCGGGTCGAGTCCGCGACCGAGGCGGGCGCCCAGGCGTGGGCCGACGCGATCGGGTCCGTGCCGGTCGCGTCGCTCACGGTGACCAAGCTGCGCTGGCTGCGCGACGCGGAGCCGGAGAACGCGGCGCGCGTCGCCGCCGTCGCGCTGCCGCACGACTGGCTCACGTGGCGCATCGCGGGGTACGGCCCGGCGGGCGACGAGTCCGCGCCGCTCGGGCCGGACCTCGACGCCCTCGTCACCGACGCGTCCGACGCGTCGGGCACCGGCTACTACGACGCGACCAGGGACGGCGGCTCCGACGGCCGGGGCGCGTACCGCCTCGACCTGCTGGAGCTCGCGCTCGGACGGACCGACGTCGTGCTGCCGCGCGTCGTCGGGCCGTCCGCGACGGCGGGCGTCGCGCACCCCTCGGTCGCCGGGAGCGCGGTCGACGGCGGCACGCTGCTCGGCCCCGGCGCGGGCGACAACGCCGGTGCGGCGCTCGGCCTCGGCATGGTCGCGGGCGACGTCGCGGTGTCGATCGGGACGTCGGGCGTCGTGTCCGCCGTGACCGACGACCGCACGGCGGACGGCTCCGGCCTCGTCAACGGGTTCTCCGACGCGACGGGCCGGTACCTGCTGCTCGCCGTGACGCTCAACGCGAGCCGGGTGATCGACGCGGCGCGCGCCGTGCTCGGCGTCGACCACGCGGGGCTGTCGCGGCTCGCGCTCCAGGCGCCCCCCGGCGCGGACGGGCTCGTGCTCGTGCCGTACCTGGAGGGCGAGCGCATGCCCAACCGTCCCGACGCGTCGGGCACGCTGCACGGCATCCGGCTCGGCACGTCGACGCCGGAGCACCTCGCGCGCGCGTACGTCGAGGGCATGCTGTGCGGCCTCGCGGACGGGCTCGACGCGCTGCGGGCGCTCGGCGTCCGGGTCGAGCGCGTGCAGCTCATCGGCGGCGGCGCGCAGTCCGAGGCGGTCCGGCGCATCGCGCCGCAGGTCCTCGGCCTGCCCGTCACGGTCCCCGAGCCCGGCGAGTACGTGGCCGACGGTGCCGCGCGCCAGGCGGCGTGGGTCCTCGCCGCGCACGAGGCGGGCGGCTCCGGGGCGGACGTCGCCCCGCCCACCTGGGCCGCGTCGTCGGCTACGGTGGTCGAGGCCGACCCGGTCCCGGCGATCCGGGACCAGTACGCGGCGGTGCGCGACCTCGTCTGACCCCGCCCCCGCTGAGTGCATGGGACAGTCGCGTCCGAGGCCTTGGGGCGCGACTGTCTCATGCACTCACGGGATGCCGGGCGGGTGGGCCGGTCGGGTGCCGCGGTCAGGAACCGCCGGCGAAGCCCGTCTGGCGCCACGCCTCGTAGACGGCGATCGACGCCGCGTTGGTGAGGTTGAGCGACCGGCGACCGGGCAGCATGGGGATCTTCAGCTGGTCCGTGATCCGCTCGTGGGCCAGCACGTCGTCGGGCAGGCCCGTCGGCTCGGGGCCGAACAGCAGGACGTCGTCCGGCCGGTACGTCACGTCGGTGAACGACGTCGTCGCGCGCGTCGTGAACGCGAAGACCCGGCCCGGGAGGGTCGCCAGCGCGGCGTCCAGGTCCGTGTGCACCTCGACGCTCGCGAGGTCGTGGTAGTCCAGCCCCGCGCGCCGCAGCTTGGGCTCGTCCAGGTCGAAGCCCAGCGGCTCGACGAGGTGCAGACGCGCCCCGGTCACCGCGGCGAGGCGGATCGCGTTGCCCGTGTTCCCCGGGATGCGCGGCTCGAAGAACACGACGTGGGGCAGGGTCGACGGCGGTCGGGCGGCCGGGTCGGCGACGTGCGGCCGCCAGTCGGTGCGGGGGTCGGGGGTCTCGCTCACGCCCCCGATTCTCGCAGCGGTCCGAGCGGGGCGCGGTACACCTCGACGTCGGCCCCGGTCGTGGCGCGGCGCGGGAGGCTCAGCCCATGCGGTCGAGGTCGGTCGCGCGGACCTCGTGCACCAGCGGCTCGCCCGCGCGGAAGCGGGCGAGCTCGTCGACGACGATCGCGCCCTGCGCGAGCCGGCCCTGCACGGTCGCGGCGGCGTGGTGCGGGGTGAGGAGCACGTTCCGCAGGCGGCGCAGCGGGTGGTCCTGGGGCAGCGGCTCGGCGTCGTAGACGTCGAGGGCGGCGCTGATCCGCCCGCTCGCGAGCTCGCGGACGAGCGCGTCCTCGTCCGTGAGCCACGACCGTGCGGTGTTGACCAGCCCGGCGTGGTCGGGCAGGAGCGCGAGCTCACGCGCGCCGAGCAGGTGATGGGTCTCGGGCAGCACGGGCGCGTGCAGCATCGTCACGCGGCTCGTCGCGAGCAGCTCGTCGAGCCCGACGAGCGTCGCGCCCAGCGCGGCGGCGTCGGCGGGGGAGAGGGTCGGGTCGGCGACCACGACCTCCGCGCCGAGCGCGCGCAGCACCGCGATCGCCGCGCGCCCGGTGCGCGACGCCCCGACGACGCCGACGCGTGTGCCCGCGATCTCGTACCGCGGGGGTGCGGCCTCCGCGTCGGCCCACGGGACGCCGTCGTGCAGGGCGTTGTGGAACGCGGGGACCTGGTGGAGCAGCGCGAGCGCGAACGTCACGGAGACCTCGGCGACCGGGCGAGCCATCGCCTGGCCCGCCTGCGTCACGCGGACCCCGCGCTCCCACAGCGCGGGCGTGACGAACGGCTTGACCGAGGCGCCCGTGTGCGCGACGAGCCGCAGGCCGGGGAGCCGGTCCAGGAGGTCCGCGTCCAGGGGCGGGGTGCCCCAGGAGACGACGAGCGCGTCGACGCACTCGCGCGCCGCGGGGCTCAGCCGGTCGAGCGCGGCGCCCAGCGCCCGCGGCTCGTCGACGACGTCGAACGGGCCCGCGCCGGCCAGGCGCTCCCACGCGTCCGGGGCGAACAGCTCGGCGCGCAGCCACGGCGCGACGGCGACGACCGCGCGGGCCGCCCCGGTCCCCGGGCCGGGCCCCCCGACGGTCTCCGTGCCGGGCGCGCCGGTCACCGCAGCCAGTCCTCGAGGTGCTCCGCGACGAGCGCGTCGTCCGCGGCCGCGAGCCACGGGTACGACGCCGTCACCCGCGTCAGCTCGTCGGCCTGCCCGGGGGAGAGGGTCTCGGCCGGGTCGAGGCACCAGATGCCGTCGAGCAGACCCTGGCGGCGCAGCACCTCGTGCACGCCCGCGATGACGCCCGCGAAGTCGTGCGCCGCGTCGAAGACGGCCGCGTTCGCGTCGGTGAGCCCGGCCGCGCGCGCGGTGAGGGTCGCCAGGGCGGCGGCGTCGGGCACGGTGGCCCCGCCGTCGGGGCCGATGCCGTGCGCCGCGTGCGCGAGCGCGAGCGTCTCGACCGCGCCCCGGGTCCAGACCGCCCACTGGCCGAGCAGACCGCCCACGAACCGGGCCGTGAAGGTCGAGGCGCGCCCCTCGGCGTCGGTCACCGGGACGTCGAGACGCTGCGTGAGGTCGGCGACGATCGCGTCGTCGTTGCCCGTGTACAGCGAGATCTCGTCGCCGCGACCCGACGCGGCGACGCCGCGCAGCACGTCGATCGTGCGGTAGCGGTGGAACGGCGCGGCCTTGATCGCGACGACCGCCTCGATCGACGCGTACTCGCGCCAGAAGCCGACGGACAGGCGCGGGCCGCCGATCGCCTCCTGGAGGTAGAACCCGATGACGGGCAGCACCTCGCCGACGGCGCGGGCACGGTCGAGCAGCACGCGCTCGACCTCCTCGCGCGAGCCGGTGAGACCGGGCACGCGCGGCGCGAGCAGCACCGCGTCGTAGCCGAGCGATGCCGCGAGCTCCGCCTCCGCCGCGGCCTGCCGCACGTCGCCGGCCGCGCCCGCGACCTGGACGAGCGGGCGGGGCCCGGTGCGCAGCGAGCCCGCGGGCGCGTCGCCCGCGACCGTCGCGCGCGACACCTCGGCCGCGAGCTCGAGCACGGGCCGCAGGAGCCCGTGCTCGCGGATCTCGAACTGCGTCGTGTGGACGCCGACGGCCACGCCGCCCGCGCCCGCCGCGTGGTAGTACCGCGTGAGCGCGCGCTGGCGGCGCTCGTCGAGACGACGGTCGGCGTCGAGCGCGAGGGGCTGGGCCGGGATGACCGTGCCCGCGCGCAGGAGCGCGGCGACGTCGTCGGCGAGGCGCGGGGTCGCGGGCGCTGCGGCGGGAGTGGTGGGGGCCGTCATCAGAACGCCCCGTCGCGCACGGCGAACTTCGTCGGCTTGCCGCTCGTCGGCAGCCCGGCCGCGAGCCACCGCGCCTGCCAGTCCACGAGCGTGCGCAGCGGCACCTGCGGGTAGCCGAACAGCTCGTGGCAGCGCGTCGCGTCGTTGAGCAGCGCCGTCGGGGCGGGCTCGCCCGTGAACGACACCTCGCGGTCGAGGCCGCGGCCGAGGAGCTCCGCGAGGCGCCGCACCGACGCCGTCTCCGGTCCGGTGAGGTTGATCGCCGTCGCGGGCGACGACGCGAGCGCGAGCGAGCGCAGCGCGACCTCGTTCGCGTACCCCTGCCACACGACGTTGACGTGCCCGGTCGTGAGGTCCACGGGCTCGCCCGCGAGGATCGGCGACGCGACGTCGAACAGGACGCCGTAGCGCAGGTCGACGGCGTAGTTGAGGCGGATCGTCACGACCTTCGTGCCGCGCGAGAGCGCGGCGTGCTGGAGCACGCGCTCGCGGCCGAGGCAGCTCATCGCGTACTCGCCGACCGGCCCGACGGGGTGCTCCTCCGAGCACCCGCCGGACTCGACGGGCACGAGCGGGTAGACGTTCCCGGTGGAGAACGCCGCGATGGTGGAGTCGGCGTAGCGGCGCGCGACGTCGTGCACGAGGGCCGCGTTCGCGGCCCACGCGAGCGACGGCGCGGACGACGTGCCGAACTTGGCGCCCACCATGTAGACGACGTCGGCGCCGTCGGGCAGGGCGGCGAGGTCCGCGTCGGGCGCGAGCAGGTCGGTCGCGACGACGTTCACCCCGGCGTCGCGCAGGCGGTCGGCCTGCTCGGGGTCGGACCACCGCGAGACGGCGTGCACGGCGTCGCCCGTGCGCCCGGCCGCGTCGAGCGCCCGGCGGGCGAGGACGGTCAGGCTCGGGCCCATCTTCCCGCCCGCGCCGAGGATGACGAGGTCGCCCGAGCGGGCGGCCAGGTCCTCCACGAGGGCGGGCGACGGCGTCGTGAGCAGCTCCTCGAGCTCCGCGACGGACGTCGGGGCCTTCAGGGCGGTGGTGCTGGTCTGCGTGGTCATGTGGTGAGTCATCCCTTGATGCCGGACGAGGTGACGCCCTCGACGAAGAAGCGCTGGGCCACGAGGTACGAGGCGAAGATCGGAACGAACGAGATGGTGGCGCCCGCGAGCACCATGTTGAGCGGCACGTCCTGCTGCTGGAGCGAGGCGATGCCGACGGTCAGCGTCCAGTGGTCGGTGCCCTGGCCGATGATGAGCGGCCACAGGAAGTCGTTCCAGTGCCACAGGAAGACGAACGTGCCGAGCGTCGCGAGGATCGGCTTGCACAGCGGCAGCACGATGCGCAGGAAGATGCGCCACTCCGAGGCGCCGTCGAGCTTCGCGGCCTCGAACAGCTCGTCGGGCAGGTCGAGGATGAACTGCCGCATGAGGAACACGGCCTGCGCGTTCGCGAGCGTCGGCAGGATCAGGCCCCAGTAGGTGTCGAGCCCGCCCGCCTGCGCGATGAGGATGAACGTCGGGATGAGCGTCACGTGGTACGGGACCATGACCATCGCGAGGAACGACCAGAACATCGCCTCGCGCCCGGGGAACTTCTTCTTCGCGAACGCGTAGCCGGCCATCGACGCGAGCAGCAGCACCGCGACCACGGACACGACGGAGTACACGAGCGTGTTGACGAGCCAGGTGCCGATGTTGCCCGCGCCGAGCACGCGGCCGTAGGCCTCGGTCGTGAGGTTCGTCGGCAGGAGCGACGCGGGGAAGTCGATCGCGGCGGCCGGCTTCAGCGACAGCACGACCATCGCGTAGAACGGGAAGATCGTCACGACGGCGGCGAGCGAGAGCACGGCGTAGCGCAGCACCTTGCCGCGCAGCGACAGGTCGCTCGCGCCCTTGCGGCCGCGCCGGCGGCGGGTCGCGGCGGGGCGCACGGGCATCGCGGCGCCCTCGAGCACCCGCCCGGTGGTGGTGGGGTCGACGGCGGTCACTTGTCCCTCCCGATGGCGTAGCGCTGGATCAGGGCGACGACCAGAGTGACGACGAACAGCGCGACGCCGAGCGCGCTCGCGTAGCCGAGGTCGAAGTACTTGAAGCCCTGGTCGTAGATGTAGAAGACGAGGTTGTAGCTCGCCCGGGCGGGGCCGCCCGCCGTCATGACGTAGACGAGGTCGAAGATCTGGAACGACGCCGTCGTCTCGATGACGGCGAGGAAGAACAGGGTCGGCTTGAGCTGCGGCGCGATGATGAACCAGAACCGCTTCCACGGCCCGGCGCCGTCGATCGCGGCGGCCTCCTCGAGCTCGCGCGGCAGGTCCTGCATGCGCGCGAGGAGGATGAGCATCCCGTAGCCGAAGCGCGACCAGATCGCGACCATCGCGAGCGCGGGCAGCACGAGCAGCGTGTCGCCCAGCCAGGAGTCGGTCGAGAACCCGAGCGCGCCCATGAGCTTCGACCACGGGCCGTTCGTGGAGAACACCCACGTGAACACGGTCGCGGCGAGCACGAGGCTCGTGACCACGGGCAGGAAGAACACCGAGCGGTAGAAGCCGGAGCCGCGGAACGAGCGGCGCACCATGAGCGCCATGAACGTCGAGATGGCGAGCGACACGGGGACGATGAGCACGCTCAGCACGACCGTGACGCGCAGCGCCGACCAGAAGATCGGGTCGTCGACCATGCGCCGGAAGTTCTCGACGCCCGTCCACTCGGCGCCGACGCCGATGGTGTAGTCGAAGAAGCTCAGCGCGACGCCGGCGATCGCCGGGCCGAAGCGGAACAGCAGGAACAGCAGGAACGCGGGGAGGGCGAACAGCAGGCCGATCCTCGCCTCTCGGCGCTCCAGGACGCGGCGGGTCGTGCCGCGCGGGGGCTTCGGCGCCGGGCGGCGGTCGGCCCCGTCGGCGGTCAGCCCGTCCGAGGTGGGGGCGGTCGCGGTCATGGGTTCTCCTCTCGTACCGCGAGGTACCGCGGCGCGGGCAGCAGGGGGGACGGCTGCCCGCGCCGCGGCGTCGGTCAGCCGAGCAGCGGGTTCGCCGCCGCGGCCGCGTCCTTCAGGGCCTGCTCCGGCGTCTTCTCGCCGATGAGCGCGGCCTGGAGCTCCGGGGCGAGCACACCCATGACCTCACGGGACTTCTCGTTGACCTCGCCCGCGGTCGTGTACTGGAGCGTCTCCTCGAGCGCGGACAGCACCGCGTCGTCGGCGTACAGGCCCGACTCGCTCTCGTACGGCGAGAACCAGCCGGCGGCCTTGGCGTACTCGGCGCTCACCTCGGGCGAGGTCGCGAACGCGGCCCACTTGCCCGCGGCGTCGAGGCTGTCCGCCGTCTTGAGCACGGACAGCGAGCCGACGGTGCCGAACGCGACCGCCTCCGCCTCCTTGAGCGGCGGGAGCACGACGACGTTCTCCTCGCCCCAGAAGCCCGCGACGTCGGCCGGGCCCTGCTGCCAGGTGCACGCGATCTTGCCCTTGGCGGTGTTCGTCTGCTCGAACGCGGGGATGGTCGTCAGCAGGTCCTTCTCGATGTACCCGCCCTCGGCGAGGTCGACCGCGAACTGCAGCGCCTCGACGCCCTCGGGGGAGTCGAACGCGACCGACGAGCCGTCCTCGGAGAACACGGACCCGCCCGCCTGCCACAGCAGCGGGTAGAAGGACTCGTTGAGCGTCGCGTCGACCGAGCCCCAGTAGTTGGTGACGTCGTAGCCGGCGGCCTGGAACGTCGGCGCGAGCGCCATGAGGTCGTCCCACGTCTCGGGGTAGTTGCCCGCCTCGCCGACGGCCTCGAACGCCGCGGCGTTGCACACGAGCGGCTTGCTGTTCATGATCAGCGGCGAGCCGAGCATCGCGCCGTCGACCGTGACGGCCTTCGACGCGTTCTCGCGCAGGTCGCCCACCTGGTCCGTGACGTAGTTGTCCACGGCGGCGAGGGACTTGCCGTACTTCGGGATCTGGTCCGGGATGAGGTAGACGACGTCGGGGCCCTTGTTGCCCGCGATCGCGGTCGCGAGCGTCTCGTCGCGGCCGGCCCACGGGTAGATCTCGACCTTGACGTCGACGTCGGGGTTCTCCTCCTGGAACGCGGCGACCTGCTCGTCCCAGAAGGCCTTGTGGGCGGCCTCGTCGGCGATGACGGGGTACGTCCACATGGTGACGGAGCCGGACGCGGCACCGTCCTCGGGCGTGGGGGTGGAGCTGCCGGCACCGGCACCGCCGGCGCAGGCGCTCAGCGCGCCGAGCGTGCCGACCGCGAGCGCGGCGGTCCAGAGGCGCTTCGTCGTGCGCAGGGTCATCGACGTGTCTCCTTGGTGAGGTCCCGCCCGGGTGGGCGGGTGGGGGTGGGGGTGCTGCTGGGCGGTGTGGTGCTGTGGTGGTGCGGTCGTCGGGCCCGGCGCGTCAGCGCGCCGGGACGTCGACGACGGTGCGCCGGTGGCGCGACTCCTCGGCCGCGAACACGGCGAGGTGGCTCTGCAAGGACTCGACGGCGCCCGACCTGACGTGGCTCGGGTCCCCCGTCGCGACGGCGCGCACGAACGCGTCCATCACCCCCGAGTCGCCGCCGCCGTGGTCGTCGGCGGCGTTCGTGGCGCCGTGGTGGCCGCCGTCGTGCACGGTGACGCTGCCGTCGCGGAAGTCGGTCACGCGGACCTTCTCCCCGTCGCCGTCGAGGCACCCGTGGGTGCCGAAGATCTGGGTCTTGCGGTGGTCCTGCTCGGAGAACGCGGTCATGGTGAACGTCGCCGCGCCGCCGCCCTCGAGCTCCATGGCGACGACCTGGTGGTCGACGACGTCGTTGTCCGAGGCGTAGACGCAGCGGCCGTAGTCGCCGGTGCGCAGGGCCTCGACGACGCCCGCCTCGTCGGTCGCGTCCGTGATGACGGAGACCGGCCAGATCGGGCCCTTCTCGCGCAGCGTCGACAGGTACAGGCGCGGGGCCGAGTACGGGCACGTCGGCTCGAGCGGGCAGTCCGGGCAGCGGTCCGCCGCGCCCGCGGGCCGCTCCTCGGGCCGGAAGTGCTTCAGGGAGCCGAAGCTCGCGACCGTCGCGATCCGCTTGCCCGTGACGTAGCGGATCCAGTCGAGGTCGTGGCTCGACTTCGCGAGGAGCATCGGGCTCGACGTCTTCTCCGAGCGCCACGGGCCGCGCACGTAGGAGTGGGCGTCGTGCCACCAGCCGACGGGCTCGAGGTGCTGGACGTTGACGATCTCGCCCAGGACGCCCGAGTCGACGACGGACTTCACGAGGTCCGTGTACGGCATGTAGCGCATCACGTGGCAGACGCCGAAGAGCACGCCCGACGCCTCGACCGCGTCGACGACGTCCCGGCACTCCTCCGGGCTCGGCGCGAGCGGCTTCTCGACGAGGATCGCGTACCCCTGCGGCGCGAGCGCGACGACTGGGTCGCGGTGCTCGCGGTCCTGCGTCGCGACGATCACCATGTCCGCGACCCGGCCCGTGCCCCCCGCGGCCCGGTCGGCGTCGCCCGCGGCGACGAGGTCCTGCCAGCCGGCGAACTCCGCGACCTGCGGGAGTGCCGCGCCCAGGCCGACGGCGGGCGCGGACGTGTCGGCGGCGAGCGCGGCGGCGGTGGTGGCGGCCGGCGTGACGGCCGGGTCGGCGGGGCCGCCGGTCTGGGCCGCGGCGACCTGGGCCGCGACGGCCTGGTCGACGACGAGCCCGCGCTGGTGCGCCCGAGGGTCGGCGACGGCGACCAGACGGGCGCGTTCCGGGTGCTCGGCGATCCAGCGCGCGTACGTCTGTCCGCGGTTCCCGGCGCCGACGAGGGCGACGGTGACAGGCTGGGGGGTGGGGGTCACGTGTGCGGTCCTTGCTCCGTTGCGATGGTCCTGCGGGGCGGGGGTCTCCCGCCCCTGGCAGGCCTCGTTTGCTATTTGCTATAGCAAGCCTGCCATGCCGATGTTACGCCAGATCGGCGCTCGTGTTAACTCGCGCACGACGCGATGCGGAGTTGTGACCTTTCGCGTCGCGGCTGCGGCACCGGCGCGGTGGTCGACGTGGGTCGGGGCCGGGGGTGGTGAGTGCGGGTCTACCATCCGCGCGGCTCGTTCCTCGCGGCGCTCCCGCCAGGCCCGCCACGACCCGCACTCACCACCCCCGGCCCCTTCGTCGTCTCGCCTCGTGCGGTGCTCACCGCGCCGGGTCGCGCCCGGTGCGGAGAGCGGCACGAGGGGGCTCGTCAGACGACGAGGTTGCCCGTCGTGACGACGCGGTCGCCGTCGTCGGGGAACGCCGTGCGGGTGACGCCCTGCTCGACGTTGCCGCTGTGCAGGACGTACGAGTCGCCACCCAGGGCGGACGGTGCGAGCGCCAGGGTCCCGCCCGCGAAGGTCGAGCCCGTGGCGGACCAGCTGTTGATACCGGCGTCGAGGTTCACGTGCCCAGTGTCGCCCGACGGCGCGGTGCTCCGGACGCCGTCGAGCGCCCAGGTGACCGGCTTGTCCGCCTTCGCCCGGCGCAGGAAGCTCCCGCCCGCGGGCTTGCCCTCGAGCCGCGCGCCGCCGTCGAGCCGGACGGTCTGGTCGGCCGCGCCCGCCGCGACGAGGGCGACGTTGCGCACGACGCCGCCGCGCACCGTGAGGTCGCCGCTCACCGTCACCGTCCCCTCGCCCTCGGCCGCCTCGAGCGTGCACGCGTCGAGGACGACGGCGCCCTTCCCGGCGAACGACGCGTTCTTCAGCCCGTTGAGGGTCGTGCGCACGAGGTGCACCGGGTTCGTGACGTTCGCCTGGGTGATCGCGGTGTCCGGCAGGACCGCGAAGCGCGACCCCTCGATGACGTTGGGCCGCTTCGACAGCGCCGAGGCCTGGGAGATGATCAGGGTGTCGTCGGCCTGGCAGCCGCGGAGCTGCACGCCGTCGGCGTTGACCCACAGCATCCCCGAGCCCGCGAGGCCGTCCTTGCGGATGACCTGCACGTCCTCGAGCGTGAGGTCGGTGACCTTGACGCGCGCGACGAACCACGAGCACACGTGCCGCGTCACCGTGATGCGCTTGGCCGCGCCACCCCAGGCCGCGCCCGAGTTGGCGAACGTCATGAGCCCCGAGTTCCCCACGTACGTGAGGTCGTGCTCGTACTGGCCGTGCGTGACGAACGGGCCCTGGTCGTCGCCGTCGCCGTGGCAGTTCTCCACGAGCCCGTACGACGACGCGGTCCAGTCGTTGAGGTGCCGCGCGTTGGTCGTGTGGCAGTCGACGACGTGCCCGTAGTTGCAGTAGATCTGCTGCGTCAGGTAGCCCGCGCCGCCCCACGTGACCGACGCCGGGTTGGTCAGCGAGCAGCCCGCCGTGCGGAAGAACGTGCTCCAGCGGCGCATGACGAGCGGCCAGAACGTCGCGACGCCGTGCACGTTCTCCACGTCGCAGCGCACCGCGTACTCGTAGGCGATCGGGTGCGAGCCCGTGTACTGGTCGCCGTCGGGCCGGCCGCGGAACGCGAGGTTGCGCACGTGCACCTGCTCGACGGGCTCCACGCGCGTCCACGTGAGCGTGCGGCCCTTCGCGAGCGACCAGCCCGCCTTGTAGTTGACGCGCACGTGGGTGGCGTCGACGATCTGCGTGATCTGGACGAGGCGCTGCAGCTCGCGCTCCCACCGGCCGGCGAGCGCGTTGACCTCGACCGCGTACCACTGGCCCACCTCGAACTGCGACGAGTCCGCGACCTCGTAGTCGTCGCGCAGCTCCGGCATCGTCGCCGTCAGGGTGTTCTTCCGGACGTCGTCCGTGACCTTCCCGCGGAAGAACAGCACGGCCGCGAACGGGTCGTCCTGCCCGGCGTCCTCGATGCCCTCGGTCGTCATGAGGTGGTTGCCGAAGTCGAGCTCGAGGTTCGAGCGCGTGAACGTGTGGCGCCGCGTGAAGTTGAGGTCCGTGTGGGCCTCGATGCGGGTGATGCTGGGGTCGTTCACGAGGGCGTCGAGGGCGTCGTCGGCGGGGGTGTCGGGGCCGAAGAGGCCGAACCAGCGGAAGTCTCCGGTGCCGGTGTGCAGCGTGTGCCAGCGCCCCTTGGCTCCCGCGTCCTTCGGGGCGAGGACGGTGCCACCGTTGGCGGCGGCGGTGGACTTCGCGTCGTAGCGCACGAGGCGCGCGGCGCCGTCGCCGGGGGTGGCGTGGCCGAGGACCTGGGCGACGGTGCCGTCGTCGAGCTTCTTGGCTTTCCAGCCGGTGAGCTGGGCGACGGTGGTGGCGACGAGGACCTCGTCGTCGGGCTTGTCGTCCTTCTTGGTCGCGAGCGGTGCGCCGGGGAGGGGCGCCGCGTGGGCGCTGCCGGTGCCGAGCGCGACGGCGCCTGCGGCGAGGGAGGCGATGCCGGCGACGCGCAGCAGGTGGCGCCGCGAGGGCGCCTGGGCGGCCTCGCCCGGCGCGGCCGTCGTCGGCTCGGTCGTGGTCTCGAGGGTCATGGGGTGTCCTTTCGTCGGCCCGGCGCGACGGCGCGGGTGTCGGTGGGGAGGGGGATCAGGTGCCCGGGCGTCACCCGGGCGGGTCACACGGTGAGGTTCGCGTCGACGAGCACGCCGTCGCCCGCGGTCGGCAGGCCCGCGCGGTCGACGCCGGTCTCGACGTTGCGCGCATGGAGGACGCGCACGCCGTCGGGCAGGTCGAGGCGACCGCCCGTGAACCGCGACCCGGTCGCGGCGTAGCGGTCCCCGGGGCGCAGGGCGACGTGCGCGGTGCCGTCGGCGGCCCGCAGGTCGGCGCCGCGGAGCGTGACGTCCACGGCACCCGCGCCGGTGCCGCGCGAGACGAGGGCCCCGGCCGTCGTCGTGCCCGCGGCCCGGACGCCGTCGAGCACGAGCCGCTGGTCGCGCGCGCCGCTGAGCCGCACGCCCACGCCCTGCCACGACCCGCCCGTGACGGTCACGTCCGCCGAGCCGAGGTCGACCGGCGCGGCCGGGGCGTCGTCCGTGCCGCCGACGAGCTCGCAGTCGGTGAACGTCACGGGGCCGGCGCCGCGCAGGATCGTGCCGTCCACGCCCGTGATGCGGGTGCGCACGAAGTGCACGGGGTTCGTCACCGGCGTCTGGTGCAGCACCGACCCCGCAGGCAGCGCGAACGCGCAGTCCTCGACGACCGTCGGGCGCCGCGACAGCGACGACCGCTGCCCGACGGCGAAGAAGCCGGCCGTGCAGCCGCGCACCTGTGCGCCGTCGGCGTTGATCGTGAGCGTCGCCTGCGGGTCGAACGTCGACCGTGCGACGACGTGCACGTCCTCGAGCGTGAGGTCCGTGATCTTGGTGCCCGCGACGAACCACGAGCACGTGTGGTGCTTGACCGTGATGCGCTTGGCCGCCGTGCCCCACTGACCGCCCGAGTTGGCGATGTCCATGAGCCCGCTGTTGCCGACGAACACGAGGTCGTGCTCGTACTGGCCGTGGGTCGTGAACGGGTTGCCGCCCTGGTCGTCCCCGTCGCCGTGGCAGTTCTCCACGAGGCAGTACGCAGACGCCGTGAGGTCGTTGAGGTGCCGCGCGTTGTGGCTCGTGCAGTCGGAGACCCGCCCGTAGAGGCAGTAGATCTGCTGCGTGAGGTAGCCGGCGCCGCCGTAGAAGACCGTCGGCGGGTTGGCGACCGAGCACCGCTCCGTGACGAAGTGGGTGTTCCAGCGCCGCATGATCACCGGCCACCACGTGCGGTGGCCGTGCACGTCCGAGACGTCGCAGCGCACCGCGTACTCGAACGCGACGGGGTGGGAGCCGGTCATCTCGCGGTCGTCGGGCAGCTCGCCGTTCGCCGGGCCGTCGAAGGGCCCGGACCCGTGGAACGTCATCGCGCGCACGTGCACCTGCTCGACGGGCTCGACGCGCGTCCAGGTGAGCACCCGCCCGGCGGGCAGCTCCCAGCCGTTCTTGTAGTCGACGCGCACGTGCGACGCGTCGAGCACCTGCGTGACCTGGACGAGGCGCTGGAGCTCACGCTCGTCCCCACCGCCGCCCGGGCGCTCGTCCGAGCGCAGCGCCCACCACTGCCCGACGGCGAACGCGCCCGCGTCCGCGACCTCGAAGACGTCCGCGAGGTCGGGGAGCGTCGCGGCGAGGGTGCGCTGCTGCGTCTCGTCGGTCACGCGGCTCTGGAAGAACAGGACCGCCCCGAACGGGTTGTCGTGGGCGTTGCGCTCGATGCCCTCCGTCGTGACCGTGTGCCCGCCGAAGTCGAGCTCGAGGTTCGAGCGCGTGTAGGTGTGGCGGCGGGTGAAGTTGAGGTCCGTGTGGGCCTCGATGCGGGTGATGCTGGGGTCGTTCACGAGGGCGTCGAGGGCGTCGTCGGCGGGGGTGTCGGGGTCGAAGAGGCCGAACCAGCGGAAGTCTCCGGTGCCGGTGTGGAGGGTGTGCCAGCGGCCCGTGGCACCGGCGTCGCTGGGGGCGAGGACGGTGCCGCCGTTCGGGGTCGCGGTGGACCTCGCGTCGTAGCGCAGGAGCCGGGCCGCGCCGTCGCCCGGGGTCGCGTGGCCGAGGAGCTGGGCGACTGCGCCGTCGTCGAGCTTCTTGGCCTTCCAGCCGGTGAGCTGGGCGACGGAGGCGGCGACGAGGACCTCGTCGTCGGGCGTGTCGTTCTTGCCCGCGGGGAGCGTGCCGACGAGGGGCGCCGCGTGCGCGCTGCCGGTGCCGAGCGCGACGGCGCCCGCGGCGAGCGAGGCCATGCCGGCGACGCGCAGCAGGTGGCGGCGCGAGGGTGACGCCGCCTCGGCGGTCGTGGGGTCGGTCGCGCCGAGGTCGTCGGACGCGGGGCGGGTCTGGGATCGGGGAGTGGACAACGGGGGCACCCTTCGTGACGTCGGGAGGACGCCGTGCGGGCGGGCGACGCGGTGGCTCCGGCGGCCCGGGGCTGCGGGGTGTTCCGGGGGAGCGGTGCTGCGGGGGTCGTGCGGTTCCGGTGCTGGGTCGGGGGTCAGCGGGTTCGTGCGCGTCGTTGCGACGGTGAACCGGACTCTCGGAGAGTAGCGGGATGCTATGGCATCGTCAAGGGCAGATCGAAAGGCGTCGGCGCAGGTCAGAGCGGTTGTCGAGCAAGAACGATTGCCATAGCAATTGAACCGAGGCGGAGCTCGGCACGCAGGCCGCGCCGAGGTAGAGCCGTGGTCGCGCGAGGTAGAGCCGTGGTTGCGCGAGGTAGAACTCCGGTCGCGCGAGGTAGAGCCGTGGTTGCGCGAGGTAGAGCCGCGGTGGACCCGCGGCGCGCGCGGGCTTGGGTCGGCGCGCCGTCGGTCGGTCTGGGGGTCGTGGTCCGGGAGGCCCGGCTCGATCGCCTCTTCACCTCCATGTCCGCCCGCCACTCGGCGACCGCCGGGCCTTGGGGGCTCCCCTGTGGCGGCCCGGCGCCTCGTCGACCAGGCCGTCCCGGCGGGTCGAGCAGGCGAAACGCGGGCGTGAGGCGACCTGGACGCGCCCGGACCGCCTGATCGACGTAGCGGTGCCATGCTGCGACACGGAAATGTCGCATGCGTGGACAGCGACGACCTGGACCGATCCCACCGTCCTGAGCACGCGCCGTCGGGCACCAGAGCGGGGTTCTCCGTTTCGGCCCACCATGGCTCTACCTCGGCGAACTGCTGCTCTACCTCGTTGACCTGCGGCTCTACCTCGGCGGACCGGGGCTCTACCTCGAGGGGTGGGTCAGCCGGTCACAGGTAGTCGCCGGGCCAGTGGAAGGCCACCCCGGCCGCGGCGGCGTCGCGGAGGTGCGCGACGACGTCGGCCGCCGCGCGGACGGGCCGGAGCATGCCGGTCGTGTCGGTCGCGGCGACGGGCGCGTCGAGCACCGCGGCGGCGAAGCGGTCGGTCAGGGCGTGCGCGGGGAGGCGCACCTCGACGGCGGGGGAGCCGTGCAGGTGCGCGCGGTGGAGCATGGTGCGCGCGAGGGCGTCGACGACGTCGTGCGCGCGGTCCGAGGCCGGGTCGACGCCGAGCTCGCGGACCTTCAGCACGTCCGGCTCGGGCTCGAGGACGAGGTAGCCCACGACCTCCCCGTCGGCCGCCCGTGCGGTGAACACCTCGGCGCCGGAGTACCAGAGCGGGATGCGCCGCTCCCAGTGCTCGGCGGTGCGTCGGACGGCGAGAGGGCGCGGCCCGTCCGCCACGGTGTCGAACGCGTCGTGCAGCGCGGCGAGCTGCTCCCACCGCAGCGCGACCGACCACGCGGGCCACGGGACGCCGGGCAGGCGTTCGGTGCGGGTCCGCACGGGGGCGTCGCCCACGAGGTCCGACGGCGCGGCACCCGTCGGGAGCCCGTCGTCGTCGAGGTCGTCGTGCCCGGGGTCCGGCTCGTCGACCGGACGCGGCGCGCCGCGCAGGAGCGGCATGTCGAACGTCTCGAAGCCGCTCGACCCGTAGACGTCCGGGGTGCCGGTGAACAGGAGCGCGACGTCCGCGCCGTCCTGCTCCATCTGCTCGACGGCCCGCGCGAGCAGCGCGCGGACGAGGCCCCGTCCCCGCGCCTCGGGGGCGGTCGCGACGTTCGCGACCCCGCCCGCCCGCAGGGCGCTGCCGTCGGGCCCGCCGAGCTCGCGCGGGGTCCAGTACACCGAGCCCACGACGCGGCCGGCGTCCGGGTCGACGGCGACGTGCGTGCGGTCGAGCCGGCCGTCGTCCGTCTCGTAGACCGGCACCATGAGCGGCGCGTCGAACGCACGGCCCCACAGGGCGTAGAGCGCGGGGACGTCGTCGGGCGTGGCGGTGCGCAGGTGCATGGAGGTCCAGGGTCCGGGCCGGTGTTGACGGGATGCTATAGCAAAAGTAGGGTCGCGGGACGACCGTCGGCGTGCGACGCGACGGACCGTGCGGGCCGGGCTGGGCGCGCACGAACGCCCCGGATGGCGGCGGTGCCGCCATCCGGGCTCCTGCCCGCCTGCGATCAGCCGAGCCGATGGGCCGCCTGCCGGACGGACGGGCGCGGGTCGTCTGCCGCGAGCGCCGCGTACGTCGCGAACCGGGGTGAGCCCACCTCGTGCAGGACGTGCAGCGCCACGATCCGCTGGTGCTCGAGACCGGACTCCCACGCGGCGACGGCGCACCGTTCCGCGGGCGGTGCCCGGAGCGTGCCGAGCGACAGCAGCGCGCGACGCCGGACGTACTCGTCGTCGTCGGCGAAGAGCGTCAGGAGCAGCGGGGTCGCGTCAGGCCCGATGGCGGGAAGACAGGCCGCGATCTGCCACCGTGCGTCGGGTTCCGTGGACTCCGGCGCGGCGCAGACGTGCTCGGCGACGCCGGCCAGCGTCGCCGGGTGCTCGGAGAGCAGGTCCGCCAGCTCCTCGACCTCGTTGTCACGCGCCAGCAGAGAGAGGAAGGAGCTCTTCTCTGCGTCGTTCCACTCCGGGAAGGGCCGGTCGTCGAGGAGGGCCCGGGCGCAGTCGTACGCCACGAGCCACTCCTCGTAGTCCGTCTCCCACTCGCCGAAGTCCTGGGGATGCGTCCGCGCCCAGGCGGCGAACGCTTCGGCGGCGCGCACGATGTCCATCCCGCGACCCTAGGCGGCCGGGGTTCGCGTGAGCCGCTGCGCGGACGCTGCGGCGGTCAGCCGTTCGCCGCGGCGGGCTCGGCGTCGTCGTCCGTGTGGCTCGCGAGGCGCGCGGCGGCCTCGCCGATGTGCTCGGCCATGACGCGCTGGGCCGTGTCCGGGTCGCCGCCCGCGATGGCGTCGACGATGAGGTCGTGGGTGCGCGCGTGCGCGACGCGCGCCTCGGGTTCGAGCGCGGCGTTCGCGGCGCGCAGGAACCCGGTGATGCGGCTGCGGAGCTGGGCGTTGAGCGTCATGAGCATGCGGTGGTCGGCCATCTCCCAGAGCTGCTCGTGGAAGCGCCGGTCGAGCTCGAACACGCGGGCGTTGCTGCCCTTCTCCGCCGCCTGGACCATCTGCTGGACCGTCTTGCGCAGCTTCGCCTCCTTCGCCGGGTCCCAGGCGTCCTGGACCCGCACGACGGCGAACTGCTCCAGCAGGGTGCGCAGGCTCGAGATCTCCTCCAGGTCGCGGCTCGTGAGCGCGGCGACGCGCGCGCCACGGTGGGGGAGCCGCTCGACGAGGCCTTCCTGGGTCAGGCGCGTGAGCGCCTCGCGCACCGGGATGTGGCTCGTGCCGAGGCGTTCGGCGAGCTTGCGCTCGACGAGCCGCTCGCCCGGCGCGAGGTCGCCGCTGAAGATCGCCTCGCGCAGCTCGACCGTGACGCGGTCGGCGACGTTCTGGTCCGGCACGCTCTTGAGCGCCATGGTTTCTCCGTGGTGTCGTGGGGGCGGCGGGCTCGGATCGTCGAGGGTCGGGCGCCGCTGAAGGATAGCGGCCACGGTGCCGTCCCGGGGGCGTCTCGACAAGACAACATGCTATAGCATCGGCACTCCCGAGCCCAGAGGAGGTGCGATGGTCGCCCTGCACACGCGGGCCCCCGTCCCCGCGTTCGTCGGCCTGGCCGGCGTCGCCGTCCGCGACGTCACGCCCGCCCCGGGCATCCGGGCGCGCAACTGGGGCCCGGCGGACTGGGACGTCACCGAGGGCGCCCACCGCGCGATGACGTTGACCGCCGTCGCGCTCGCGGAGGAGCGCCCCGGCCGCGGGGCCGCCGCCGAGCCCCTCGTGCTCGTGACGATCGACGGCACGTGGTGGCGCCGGGTCGACGACGAGGCGACCTTGCGCACGACCGTCCTCGACGCGACCGGGCTGCCCGTCGAGCGCCTGCTCGTCTCGCTCTCGCACACGCACGCCGGGCCCGTCCTGTGCTCGGGCGACGCCGACCTCCCGGGCGGCGACCGCGGCGTCACCTATCTGCACGACCTCGCCCGCGCCGCGGCCGACGCCGCCGTGGAGGCGATCGCGTCCCTCCGGCCCGCGACCCTCGAGTGGACGACCGGCCGCTGCGGCCTCGCGTCGAACCGCGAGGCCCTGCTCGACGGCTGCGCCGGCGGGGAGGCGGGGACGACCGCGGGAGCCGCTGCGGAGAGCACGCCGCCCCGGCCGCTCGTCGGTTTCAACCCCGACGCCGGCACCCCCCGCTCGCCCGGTGCCGACCCCGCGGACGACACGGTCGTCGTCGGGCGGCTCACGGCGCGCCCCGCGCGCGCCGCGGACCCCCGGCCCGACGGCGCCGCGCCCGCGGGCGAGCACGTCACCCTCGCGACGATCGTCAACTACGCGTGCCACCCGACGACGCTCGCGTGGCAGAACCGGCTCGTCTCGCCCGACTACGTCGGCGCGATGCGCGACCTCGTCGAGCGCGAGACGGGCGCCCCCGTCGCGTTCCTCCAGGGGGCGTCGGGCGAGCTCGCCCCGCGCGAGCAGTACACGGGCGACACCGCCGTCGCGGACCGCCACGGCACCTCGCTCGGCCACGCGGTGCTCGCCGCGCTCGCGGAGCTCCCGCCGCCGGGCACGGAGCTGGAGCTGACCCACGTCGTCGAGTCCGGCGCGCCGCTCGCGGTCTGGGAGCCCGCGCCGTCGGCCGCGCTCCCTGGCACCGGCACCGGCACCGCCGCACGGCCCGACGCCCGGACGCTCGCCGCCGTGACGGAGCCCGTCACGCTCGACCTGCGCGACCTCCCGACGTGGGACGAGCTCGAGGCCGAGTGGGCCGGCATCGACCCGCGCTCACGCGAGGAGCGCCTGCGCCGCGCGCGGAACCTGCGCGACGGCTACGTCACCGGCCCGACCGTCCAGCACCCCACGTGGGTGTGGCGCGTCGGCGAGGCGCTGCTCGTCGCGCACCCCGGCGAGGCGTACTCGCGCCTCCAGCGCACGGTGCGTGCCCACGCCGGGACGCGGCCCGTCGTCGTCGCGAACCTCACCAACGGCCCCGGCTTCGTCTACCTGCCCACGCGCGAGGCGTACGACGTCGGCGCCTACCAGGCGTGGCAGTCGCCGCTCGCGCTGGGCTCGCTCGAACGCCTGGAGCGGCACGCGTGCGTCGTCGTCGACGACGTGCTCGTCGGCGCCGCCGCCTGGCCCCCCGGCGTCGGCGCGCCACGACCCGTCGCACCCCCGACCCGTCCCGTCCCCGAGGAGGAACAGTGACCACCCCCGCCCCCGACGCCCCGCGCGTCCCGCTCGCCGTCGTCACCGGGGGAGCGGCCGGCATCGGCCGTGCCGTCGCCGAGCGTCTCGCGACCGACGGGTTCCGGGTCGTGTGCGCGGACGTCGTGCAGCACGACCTCCCCGCGCTCGACCTCGGCGCCGTCCCCGACGTGCCGGGACTCGTGTGGGCCCCGCTCGACGTCACCGACCACGCCGCCGTGCGCGCCGCGTTCGACGACCTCGCGGACGGGTTCGGCGGGATCGACGCGCTCGTCAACAACGCGGGCATCCAGCGCCACCGCGCGCTCGAGGACCTCACGTGGGACGAGTGGTCGGCCGTCGTGGACGTCAACCTGCACGGCGTCTTCGCGTGCCTCCAGGCGGCGGGTCGCCACATGCTCGCGGCCGGCCGGGGCGCCGTCGTCAACATCTCGTCCGTCTCGGCCCGCGGCTCCGCCGGTCGGGCCCCGTACTCCACGACCAAGGCCGCCGTCGTCGGGCTCACCGCGACCGCGGGCGCCGAGTGGGCCGCGCGCGGCGTGCGGGTCAACGCCGTCGCGCCCGGGTACATCGACACGGGCGTGTTCCGCCAGGGCGTCGCCCAGGGCACGCTCTCGGAGGAGACGATCCTCGCGCGCATCCCCGCCCGCCGGCTCGCCCAGCCGGAGGAGATCGGCAACGCGGTGAGCTGGCTCGTGTCCGACCAGGCCGCGTACATGGTCGGCCAGACCGTCTACGTCGACGGCGGGTTCCTCGTCGACTACGGCGTGCCGCTCGCCAAGAAGCCGGAGTGAGCGCGGTGCCCGCCGCGCGCGTCGTCGCCGTCCGCACTGCGACGACGGTCGTCCCGCTGCCGCAGCCGCTGCGCCTCGGCGCGATGACGGTCGAGCGCCGCGAGTACGTCGGCGTGCGCGTCGTCGCCGAGACGGACGACGGCCGCACCGTCGCCGGGGAGTCGTACGCGCTCACGCGCGAGGCGCCCATGGCCGAGCTCGTGGACCGGCTCGTCGCCCCGCACGTGGTGGGCCGCGAGGTCGTGGCGTCCGACGGCGTCGCCGCGCGCCAGAGCGTCGGCGCCGCGTGGGACGCGGCCCTGCGCGGGTCCGCGATCGTCGGCCGCGTGGGCCTCGTGCGGCGCGCGATCGGCCTGGTCGACGTCGCGCTGTGGGACCTCGCGGGCCAGCTCGCCGGGCGTCCGGTGTGGTCCCTGCTCGACGACGGCGCGGACCTCGCCGGGTCCGCGGAGCCGGGTGTCGGCGGCGACAGGGACGCTCCGTCACGTGCTGTCGCCGGGAGCCCTCGTGACGTCTCGTCCGTGGCCGTCGCGGTGCCACGCCCCGCGATCCTCGTCGCGGCGTACCCGACGCCCGGCCGCACCGCGCGCGACGTCGCGGAGGAGGTGCTCGCGCACGCGCGCGCCGGGTGGCCGCTGCTGAAGATCTCGCGCTCGCCCGACCGCGCCCTCATGCGCGACCTGCTCGCGATCCTGCGCGCCGAGCTGCCCGACGTCACCGGCCGTCCGACCGTCGCGGGGCGCAGCGGCGTCGTCGTCGACGTGGGCTTCGGCTGGCGCGACGCCGACGAGGCGCTCGCGGACCTCGACGCGTGGGGCGTCACGGGCGCGGCGGGGGAGAGCGCGCCCGCGCTCGCCTGGCTCGAGGACCCGCTGCTGCCCGAGGACGCGGCCGGCGCGGCGCGCGTCCGCGACGCGTCCAAGCTGCCGCTCTCCGTGGGCGACGAGGTGACGGACTCCGAGGTCTTCGCCCGGCTCGACGCGCGGGGCGCGCTCGACGTGCCGCGCGTCGACGTCGTCGCGATCGGCGGCATCACGCCCGCCGACCCGCTCGTGCGCGCGTGGGCCGCGCGGGGGAAGGTCGTGTCCAGCCACGTGTACCCCGAGGTGAGCGTGCACCTGGGCGGAGCGGCGGGCATCGGCGTCGAGACGTTCGACCGCTCGCCCGCGGGCAACCCCTACGACCCCGCGCCGCTGCTCGTGCGCGGCGGTCCCGTTCTCGACGGCGGCCACGCCACCCCGCCCGACGCGCCCGGCCTGGGCTTCACGCTCGACCCCGACCGCTTCGACCTGGAGGCCACCCCGTGACCGGACCTGTGGTCGGACCCGCGAGCGAGCACCGCAGCGCCGTCGTCACCGGCAGCGGCAAGGGCATCGGCCGCGCCGTGGCCGCGCGCCTCACCGCCGACGGGTGGACCGTCGTCGGGCTGGAGCGCACCCCCGGCTCGGGGACGGTCGAGGAGGGGGTGTGCGCCGCCGTCGTGCTGGGCGACTCGCGCGACCGCGAGACCCACCGCGAGGCCGCGCGGGCCGCGCGCGACCTCGCGCCGCTCGCCGGATGGGTGAACAACGCGGGCATCACCGTCCGCACGCCGCTGCACGCGCTCGCCGACCCGGAGCGGGCGGCGCAGGTCGAGCAGGACGCGCGCGACGTCGTCGAGATCAACGGCCTCGGCTACCTCTGGGGCTGCGCCGCCGCCGTCGAGGCGTTCACCGACCAGGTGAGCGGCGGATCGATCGTCAACATCGGCTCGATCCACGGCCGCGCGGCGTTCGCCGACCACGCCGCCTACGAGCTGACCAAGGGCGGCATCGACGCGGTCGCGCGCTCCGTCGCCGTGACGTACGGGCGGTACGGCGTCCGCGCCAACACCGTCGCGCCGGGCGGGGTGCGCACCCCGCACCTCGATGCGCAGATCGCCCGTGCGGCCGACCCGGCAGCCGAGGAGCGCGCGCTCGCCGAGGGCCCGCCGCTCGGGCGCATCGCCGAGTCCGCGGAGATCGCCGCCCTCGTCGCGTTCCTGCTGTCCGACGAGGCCGGCTACGTGTCCGGCCAGTCGATCGCCGCCGACGGCGCCTGGACCGCGTCGTTCGGCAACCCGCCCCACGACCCCGACCTCGACGCGCGCTACGGCCTCGCCTGACCGGGGGGATCACCGACGCGGGGCGGTCCGTCACACCCTCTAGAGGTAGTTGTGGACGGTCTTGCGCACGTGCTCGGCGTGCTCGTAGATCTCGTCGAGGGACGTGATCGGGTGCCGCGTCTCGACCTTGTTCTCGTCGAACAGCCCGAGATACCTCTGCCCGGTGTTGAAGTGCAGGCGCGCGATCGGCTTGCGGTTGTTGTCGTCCAGCAGGACACCCATGTAGCTCTTGGTGTCACGATGCACGATCCGGGCCGGTGAGACCTCGCTGCACGCGATCGCGCGGATGATCTGATAGCCCTCGATCTCGTCGAGGGTGGTCTCGATACCCCGGTCGTCGGGGCGCGTCGCTTCGGCAACACTCTCCTGTGCTGCCTCGGTGCCGGTCATCGGCACGCTGCCCGCGTCCGGGTACGCCTGGCCACCGAGCGCCGCCTTCAGCCTGTCGTTGACCTGGTCGGCGAGGAACTGCTTCATCGCCTTGGCAACGAGAGTCCTGAACTGCTCCTTCACCTTCTGCGTGAACGAGCCGTCGTACACCCGGTTCGTGAGCGCCTTGATCCACTCGTCGTCCGGCTCGCGGAACTGAGCGGCGAGCGCACGCTTCAGAGCGCCGATGTACTTGAGCTCCTCCGCGGCGCTGACGACGGACTCCAGATCGAATGTGTCCTTCGTGAGCTTCTGCACCTCAGGGATGAGCGTCTCGTCCAGGTCGAGCAGGTCGAGCTGGAGGAAGGGCTTCTCGTCCATGCGGTTGGGCTTGTCGAGATCGGTGAAGAAGTGGAAGTGCTGCCCGTTCGTGAGGATGGCGATCCGGGCGTTGGTCGTCGCGAAGTAGCGGAACAGCTGGGAGGCGTGGTTCAGGCTCAGCGGGGACCCGATCGTCTTCGCCTCGACGAGCATCTGGAGCTCGCCGTCCTTGACGATCGCGTAGTCGATCTTCTCGCCCTTCTTCGTTCCGACGTCCGCCGTGAACTCGGGGATCACCTCGTTCGGGTTGAAGACGTCGTACCCGAGGACCAACGAGATGAACGGCATGACGAACGCGTTCTTCGTCGCTTCCTCGGTGCCGATCGTCGCCTTCTGCTGCTGGATCTTCGTCGCCAATGACGCCAGTCGTTCGCCGATCTCCACAGTGAGTTCCCCCTGGTCGTGCCGTTGCGAAAGGTTGCGGGGAGCCTAGTGCGCTGTCGCGGCCGGCGACAGAGCGAGGCGCTCATCTCGGCGGGTGAACATCGGGAGCCGCGCAGCAGCGTGTGAGGCGGACGACCTCGCCGGCCTGGTGAACGCGGCCGACGACCTGGTAGACCTCCGCGCCGCGAAGGCCGCTCGCGACGAGCTGAGCGGCATGGGGGCCCGCGGTGCCCTGGGAACAGGTCAAGGCTGACCTCGGCCTGGCGTGAGGCACCGGATCGAGGCCGCGCGCCCGCCCCTGCAGGCGCAGAAGATCGCTCGCCCCGGCGCGGTGGGACGCCGCCGCGAGGGTGACCGGTAGACCGAGGGCCTCAGCCCTTGACCATGCTCGCGCGGGTGATGAGGCCGTCGCGGACCTCGAACGTCGCGATGGTCTCGCCGGTGCCGTTCGACGTCGTGACGAGCTCGCGCGCGACGAGCCAGCGGTCGCCGAAGGTCACGGACGCGTCGATGACGCAGTGCAGCGCGGTGTCCTCGAACCGGCTCGCGTAGAACGCGCGCAGGGCGTCGCGGCCGACGATCGGCTCGGGGGTCACGCCGCTCACGACGGCGTCGGGCGCGTAGGTCGCGCAGAAGCCGTCGAGGTCACGGACGTTGAAGGCGTCGACCTGGGCGGTGACGACGGCGGACGGGGACGTGCTCATGGGTGCCTCCTCGGGCAGGGTGGGCGAGTGGTGCGGCGGACCGGCGGTCAGTCGATCCGGACGCCGCCGTTGACGTCGTACGTCGCGCCCGTGACGAACCCGGCGCGCGGGGAGGCGAGGGACGCGACGACCCAGGCGACGTCGTCGGGCGTGCCGAAGTCCCCGAGGGGGATGGACGCGGTGAGCCCGGCGCGGGCGTCGGGGGCGAGCTGGTCGGTGATGGCGCTCGTCACGGGGCCGGGGGTCACGGCGTTCACGCGGATGCCCTCGCTCGCGAGGATGCGCGCGAAGGAGCGCGTGATGGCGAGGATCGCGGCCTTGCTCGCGGCGTAGTGCACGCCGGTCTTCAGTGCGCCCTGCTCGCCCGCGATGGACGAGAGGTTGACGATCGCGCGGTCGCGCGCGGTCCGCTCGTCGGGCGTGAGCGTGGCCCCGACGGGTGACGGACGGCCCGCGCGCAGCAGCGGGAGCGCGGCGCGTGACAGCACGAACGTGCCGCGCGCGTTGGTCTCCATGACGAGGTCCCACTCGTCGAGCTCGATGTCGTCGAGCGCGCGGTAGGGGCACACGCCGCCGTTGTTGACGAGCACGTCGAGGCGTCCCCACGCGTCGGTGACCTCGGCGACGAGCGCCTCGACGGACGCGGTGTCGCGCAGGTCGAGGCGCGAGACGCGCGTCGCGGCGCCCTCCGCCTCGCACCGGGCCGCGGTGGCGCGCGCGCCGGCCTCGCCGCCGGTGTACGTGAGCCAGACGTCGTGCCCGTCGCGCGCGAGCTGGAGGGCGGTGGCGGCACCGATGCCGGAGCTGGCGCCGGTGACGAGGGCGAGGCGGCGGCGGGCGCCGTCCGGGGCAAGGGTCATGAGCCCACGCTATAGCATCCGACCGGCCCGAGGGTTGGTCGAGGGTGCTATTTGCTATAGCATTCCTTGCATGACAGCCGACACCGTCGTCATCACCGACTGCGACCTGCCCGGGACCGCGTGCGAGGACACCCTGACCGCCGCCGGGCTGCGGGCCGTGCGCGCCGCCGCGCGCACCGAGGACGAGGTGATCGCCGCCGTCGAGGAGGCCGCCGCGAGCGGGTCCGCGCCCTCCGCGCTCGTCGTGCAGTGGGCCCCGATCACGGCCCGCGTGCTCGACGCCGTCGCCGGCCCGGGCGGGGTGCGCATGGTCTCGCGCATGGGCATCGGCTACGACATGGTCGACGTCGCGGCCGCCACCGAGCGCGGCGTCGCCGTCGCCAACACCCCGACCTACTGCATCGAGGAGGTCGCGAGCCACACGGTCGCGATGATCCTCACGCTCGACCGCGGCCTCGTCGCCTACGACCGCGCGCTGCGCGCCGGCACGTGGGCCCCGACGGCGCAGCACGCCGCGCGCCTGTCCAGCACCGTCGTCGCCGTCATCGGGTACGGGCGGATCGGCTCCGAGGTCGCGCGCTCCGCCCGCGCGCTCGGCTACCGCGTGCTCGTGCACGACCCGTTCGTCGACCCGCAGGCCGTGGCCTCCGACGGGCACGAGGCCGTGGGGATCGACGAGGCCGTCGCGCGCGCCGACGTCATCACGCTGCACGCGCCGCTCACCGAGTCGACGCGCCACCTGCTCGACGCCCGCACCCTCGCGGCCGCGAAGCCCGGCGTGCGGGTCGTCAACACGTGCCGCGGGCCGCTCGTCGACGAGGGCGCGCTCGCCGACGCGCTCGCGTCCGGCCACGTGGGCTCGGCCGCGCTCGACGTCTACGCGACCGAGCCGCTGCCCGCCGACTCGCGCCTGCGCACGCTCGACAACGTGCTGCTCACCCCGCACGCCGCGTGGTTCTCGCCCGAGGCCATGCAGGACCTCCCCGTGCACACCGCGCGCAACGCCGTCGACTTCCTCGCGGGCCGCCCCGTGCCGTCGATCGTCAACCCGGACCACGCGCGCGCCCTCGCCTGAGGAACCGCGCCACCCGCCCCGACCTAGGAGACCCACCCGTGCAGCTCGTCCGACTCGGCCCCCTCGGCCAGGAGCGTCCCGCCGTCCGCGAGGACGGGGTCGTGTACTCCCTCGACCCGCTCACCCGCGACATCGACGGCGCGTTCCTCGCGGCCGACGGCGTCGGCCGGGTCCGCGCGGCGCTCGCCGCGGGCGCGCTGCCCGTGCTCGACGGCGCCGACGAGCGGCGCGTCGGCGCGCCCGTCGCCCGGCCGACGGCCGTCGTCTGCATCGGGATGAACTACGCGGAGCACGCCGCCGAGTCCGGCTCGACGCCGCCCGACGTCCCGATCGTCTTCTGGAAGCACTCGAACACGGTCGTCGGCCCGCACGACGACGTGCTCGTGCCGCCCGGGGCGACGACGGTCGACTGGGAGGTCGAGCTCGGCGTCGTGATCGGCCGCCGGGCGCGCTACCTGTCGTCCCCGGAGGAGGCGCTCGACCACGTCGCGGGCTACGCCCTGTCGCACGACGTCTCCGAGCGCGACTACCAGATGAAGGTCTCCGGCGGGCAGTGGTCGAAGGGCAAGAGCTGCGAGACGTTCAACCCGCTCGGCCCGTGGCTCGTCCCCGCCGACGAGGTGGACGTCCAGAACCTCGGGCTCCGGTCCTGGGTCAACGGCGAGCCCCGCCAGGACTCGACGACGGCCGACATGATCTTCGACGTCGCCTACCTCGTGCACCACCTGTCGCAGTACATGGTCCTCGAGCCCGGCGACCTCATCAACACCGGCACCCCGCAGGGCGTGGCCCTCTCCGGGCGCTTCCCCTACCTGCGCGCGGGCGACGTCGTCACGCTCGAGATCGACGGCCTGGGCCGCGCCGAGCAGCGCGTGCGCGACGCCGTCCGCTGACGACCGCGGGGACGCTCAGCCCGCGAACGGCAGGGCCGGGAGCCCCTGGACCCCCGGGTCCGCCACGAACAGCGACCCCGACGCGGCCTCGTCCGCGTCGGGGTCGTCCAGCCCCTGGCGCGAGGTCGTGACGAACAGCCGGTCGAGGTCGTCGCCGCCGAACGTGCACGCGCTCACCTGCGACACCGGGAGCGGGACGACGGCGTCGAGCGTGCCGTCGGGGGAGTAGCGCCGGACGGCCCCGCCGCCCCACAGTGCCACCCAGACGCCACCCTCGGCGTCGACCGTGAGGCCGTCCGGCATGCCGTCGTCGGGGTCGATCTCCACGAACGCGCGACGCCGCACGAGACCGCGCGGGTCCTCCGCGGCGGGCACGACGTCGAGCACGTCGATCCGCCGCGTCGCGGAGTCGACGTAGTAGGCCCGCGACCCGTCGGGCGAGAACCCGAGCCCGTTCGACACCTCGACGCCGTCGAGCGCGACGCGCGACGACCCGTCCGACTCCACCCGGTACAGCGCGCTCGGCCGCTCGCCCTCGGCCTGGCCGCCCACGTAGAACGCGCCGTCGGGCGCCGCCGCCCCCTCGTTGAGGCGGACCGTCGGGTCGTCGACGAGCGACGCGAGCGTGCGGACGGGGGCGCCGTCGCCGTCCGCCACCGCGACCGACCGCGCGAGCCCGACGACGAACCCGCCCCCGGTCCGCGGCCGCACCACGGCCGCGTGGTCGCCCACGTGGAGGCGGTCGACGCCGCCGTCGGGCCGCAGCGTGAGGAGGTCGCCCGCGAGCATGTCCACGTACCGCAGGCCGCCCCAGCCCGGCCACCACACCGGGCCCTCCGCGTGGTAGGCGACGGGACCGGTGACGTTCTCGACGGAGATCTCAGGCATCCGACCATTCTCGCCGAGGGCCGTCGGCCCGCGCGGCGGGCGTAGGGTGGACGCATGATCACGCAGAGCTGGTGGTGGCTGCCTCCGCAGCCGTGACCAGTCCTGCCCACGTCCCGAGCTGCGCGCCGCAGCCGGGACGTCGTCATGTCCGGGCCGGTCCGGTCCTCGACCGGGCGTGGTGCGTGGCTCCCCACCGAAGGAGAGCACCATGACCACGACCCTCGACCCCGCGCCGTCGGCCCTCCCGTCCGCGACGCCGTCCGGGCTGTCGGCGTCGACCGCGTCCGTCGCGGCGGCCCGCGAGCGGTCCGCGCAGATCGAGGCCCGGCTCGCGACCGACCCGTCCGGCTTCCGCGTCCTCACCGGCGACCGCCCGACGGGCGCGCTGCACCTCGGGCACTACCTCGGCACCCTCGCGAACCGCGTCCGGCTGCAGGACGACGGCGTCGAGGTCGTGCTCGTCGTCGCCGACTACCAGGTCATCACCGACCGCGACGACGCGGGAGACCTGCGCGCCACCGTGCGCGAGGTCGTCCTCGACTACCTCGCGGCCGGGATCGACCCCGCCCGCACGACGGTCTTCGCGCACTCCGCGGTCCCGGCGCTCAACCAGCTCCTGCTGCCGTTCCTCAGCCTCGTCACGACCGCCGAGATCGAGCGGAACCCGACCGTCAAGGCCGAGGCCGTCGCGGCCGCCGCACGGCAGGGCCGACCCATGAGCGGCCTGCTGTTCACCTACCCGGTGCACCAGGCCGCCGACATCCTGTTCTGCCACGGCAACCTCGTGCCCGGCGGGCAGGACCAGCTCCCGCACGTCGAGCTCACGCGCACCGTCGCACGACGCTTCAACCAGCGCTACGCCGCCGCGCAGCCCTACTTCCCCGAGCCCGACGTCCTGCTCGCCCCCGCGCCCACCGTGCTCGGCACCGACGGGCGCAAGATGAGCAAGTCCGCGGGCAACGCGCTCGAGCTGCGCGACGACGAGGACGCCACCGCGCGCTTCGTCCGCCGCCACCGCACCGACTCCGAGCGGCACGTCACGTACGAGCCCGAGCGCCGGCCCGAGCTCGCGAACCTCCTCACGCTGGGCGCGTTCGCCGCCGGGACGACGCCCGAGGCGCTCGCCGACGAGGTCGGTGCCGCCGGGGCGGGCCGCCTCAAGCAGGTGGTGACCGAGGCGCTCGTCGAGCACCTGCGTCCCCTGCGCGCCCGCCGTCGTGCCCTCGCCGCGGGGGACGGGCCCGACCCGCTCGACGTGCTGCGCGAGGGCAACGCCCGCGCGAACGCGATCGCCGAGCGCACCCTGGCCGAGGTCCGCGAGCTCATGGGCACCGCCTACTGATCCGCCCGGCGGAGCTCCGCGCGCCACAGGCCGCGCCCGCCCGGCGCGGGCCGGTCCAGCCGCTCGACCGAGACGGCGACGAGCCCGTCCTGGCCGAACGCGTCGATCTCGGCTCGGGTGAGCGGCCAGGGCGGCCCGTCGTCGTCGGGCTCGTCGGCGACGGCCTGGATCACGAGGAGCGTGCCGCCCGGCGCGACGAGGGAGCGTACGCCGGCGGTGAGCTCGGCGCGGACGACCCGGTGCACGGCCTGGACCGTGTAGACCTCGACGACCAGGTCGAAGGCTCGGCGCCACGCAGCGGGCAGGTCGAGCAGGTCGCCGACGGCGTACGTCACCGCCGACCCGGGGCGACGGTCGCGCGCGGCGGCGACCGCGGACGGCGCGACGTCGAACGCGGTCGTGACGTAGCCGAGCCGTGACAGGTGCTCCGCGTCGGCGCCCAGCCCGCACCCGACGACGACCGCCGTGCGGTGCTCCCCGTCCGGCGGGACGACGACCCGCTCCACCAGCGCGGGGTGCGGGTCGTCGTGCTCCCACGGTGTCGTCACGGTGCCGCTCGCTGCGGATGCCCAGAGCTGCTCGAACCAGGCCGTCGGGTGGGCGTCGTCCGCCCTGCCCAGCAGGTCGGCCTCGGACTGCCAGGGGCGTCGTTCGACCATGCGACCGACACTAGCCGCGCACGGCCCCGACGCACGCGGTCACGCGCCCAGCCGGTCCCGCAGCCGCGCGAGCTGTGCCCAGAGCTCGTCGGGCACGCGGTTGCCGAAGGTGTCGAAGAACTCGGCGGTCAGCTCGGCCTCGGCGAGCCACTGCTCGGGCGAGACGTCGAACAGGGCGTCGAGGTCGGCGTCGTCCAGGTCGAGGCCGCCGAGCTCGAGCGCGCCGGGCGCGGGGAGCAGGCCGACGGGGCTCTTCACGGCGCCGCTGTCGGTGCGGACGCCGCGCGAGCGGTCGACCTGTGCCGCGATCCACGCGACGACGCGCGCGTTCTCGCCGAACCCGGGCCAGAGGAACCGGCCGTCGGCGTCCTTGCGGAACCAGTTGACCTGGAAGATCTTGGGGCGCTTCTCGGGGTCGAGGGAGGCGCCCACGCGGAGCCAGTGCGCCCAGTGGTCGGCCATGTTGTAGCCGCAGAAGGGCAGCATCGCGAACGGGTCCCGGCGCAGAGCGCCGACGGTGCCCTCGGCGGCGGCGGTCTGCTCGGAGGAGATGGTGGCGCCCATGAAGACGCCGTGCTCCCAGCCGTACGCCTGCGCGACGAGCGGGACGTTGGTCGCGCGGCGCCCGCCGAACACGATCGCGTCGATCGGGACGCCGTCGGGGTCCTCCCAGGAGTCGGCGATCGTCGGGCACTGCGCCGCGGAGACGGTGAACCGTGAGTTCGGGTGCGCGGCGGGGCGGCCGGCGTCGGGCGTCCAGTCCTGGCCGGTCCAGTCGATCAGGTGCGCGGGCGGCTCGGGGGTCAGGCCCTCCCACCAGACGTCGCCGTCGTCGGTGAGCGCGACGTTCGTGAAGATCGTGTCCCGCGCGAACGTCTCGACGGCGGCGGGGTTGGTCTCGACGCCGGTGCCGGGCGCGACGCCGAAGAAGCCGGCCTCGGGGTTGATCGCGCGCAGGCGGCCGTCGGGGCCGGGGCGCAGCCACGCGATGTCGTCGCCGATGGTCTCGACGGTCCAGCCGGGGATCGTCGGTCGCAGCATCGCGAGGTTGGTCTTGCCGCACGCGGACGGGAAGGCCGCGGCGAGGTGGTAGGCCCGGCCCTCGGGCGACGTCGCGCGGATGAGCAGCATGTGCTCGGCGAGCCAGCCCTCGTCGCGCGCCATCGCGGAGGCGATGCGCAGCGCGAAGCACTTCTTGCCGAGGAGGGCGTTGCCGCCGTACCCGGAGCCGTACGACCAGATCTCGCGCGTCTCCGGGAAGTGGACGATGTACTTCGTGTCGTTGCACGGCCACGGCACGTCCTCGGAGACCGCCCCGGTGTCGTCGACGAGCGGCGCGCCCACCGAGTGCACGGCCGGGACGAACGCGGCGCCGGCGTCGATGAGGTCCATGACGGCCGTCCCGACGCGCGTCATGATCCCCATGCTGACGACGACGTACGGCGAGTCGGTGACCTGGATGCCGACCTGGGAGATGGGGCCGCCCACCGGGCCCATCGAGAACGGGACGACGTACATCGTGCGGCCGCGCATCGAACCCTCGAACACGCCGCGGAGCTCGGCGCGCATGGCGTCCGGCTCGCGCCAGTTGTTGGTCGGGCCGGCGTCGACCTCCTCGCGCGAGCAGATGAACGTGCGCGACTCGACACGCGCGACGTCGCTCGGGTCGGAGCGCGCGAGGTAGCTCCCGGGGCGCAGCTCCGGGTCGAGGGGCAGGAGCGTCCCGGCGTCCACGAGGAGGTCGGTGAGGCGCTGCTTCTCCGCCGCGGAGCCGTCGCACCAGACGATCGCGTCCGGCTCGGTGAGGGTCGCGATCTCCCGCACCCAGGCGCGCGCGTCGCGCGGACGAGGGTCGGCCGTGCCGCCTCGCTGCCCCGGCGACCGGTCCGTCGACAGCCCGGCGAGGTCGGTCTCGACGTCGTCGAGCAGCGCGGCCTGGCGGGTGCGGCGGGTCTGGCGGGGGCCTGCGGCGGTGGTCATGGGTTCTCCTCGCTCGGCGGGTGGGCGGTGCTGTGCCTCCAGCCTCACGCCGAACCGGCGTGGATTTCGCCTCAGAACGCTGTGAAGATTCGTCGATCTTGACGTACTGTCAAGCCATGGCCAGCGCGACGTCGTCCAGCCGCCCCGGGGACCGCCCCGAGGCTCAACCCGCGGCCCAGGCGGACCTCATCACGCTCGGCCGGCGCGTGCGGCACTTCCGCACGGCGCGCGGCCTCACCCTCGACGCGCTCGGCGAGGCCGTGGGCACCGCGCCGAGCCTGCTGTCGATGATCGAGAACGGGCGTCGCGAGCCGCGGCTGTCGCTCCTCCAGCAGCTCGCCCAGGCGCTGGGCGTGCCGGTCACGGACCTGCTCACGGACGAGCCGCCGTCGCGCCGCGCCGCGCTGGAGATCGCGCTCGACCGCGCCCAGCGCGGACCGCTGTTCGCGGGTCTCGGGCTGCCCGCCGTGAAGGCGAGCCAGAAGCTGCCCCTGCCGGTGCTCGAGAACCTCGTGGGCCTGCACGCCGAGCTCCAGCGCCGCGCGACCGAGGCCGTCGCGACCCCCGAGGAGGCGCGCCGCGCCAACACCGAGCTCCGCCTCGAGCGCCAGGCGCGCGACAACTACTACCCGGAGATCGAGGCGCTCGCCGAGGAGATGACGCGCAAGGCCGGGTACACCGTCGGCGCGCTCACCCACCGCACCGTCGCGCGCATGGCCGAGCAGCTGGGCTTCACCATCTGGCACGTCGACGACCTGCCGCACTCGACGCGCACCGTCACCGACCTGGAGAACGGGCGCATCTACCTGCCGCCCGCGTCGATCCCCGGCGGCCACGGGCTGCGCTCGCTCGCGCTCCAGGCCATCGCGCACCGCGTGCTCGGGCACGAGCGGCCGCGCTCGTACGCGGAGTTCCTGCGCCAGCGCGTCGAGATCACCTACTTCGCGGCGTGCTGCCTCATCCCGCAGACCGCGGCCGTCGACTTCCTGGAACGGCGCAAGCGTGAGAAGGACCTCGCCGTGGAGGACCTGCGCGACGCGTTCGGCGTGACCCACGAGGCCGCCGCGCAGCGCTTCACGAACCTCGCGACCGTGCACCTCGGCATCCCGCTGCACTTCCTGCGCGTCGGCGACGACGGCGCCCTGTTCCGCGGCTACGAGAACGACGGCCTGCCCCTGCCCGCCGACGTCACGGGTTCGATCGAGGGCCAGATGGTGTGCCGCAAGTGGGCCGCCCGCGAGGCGTTCACGCGTCGCGACCGCGCGCAGGAGTCGTACCAGTACACGGACACGCCCGCGGGCACGTTCTGGTGCTCCACGCAGACCGGCACGACGACGTCCGGCCAGTTCTCCATCGCCGTCGGGGTGCCGTTCGCGTCGGCGAAGTGGTTCCGCGGCCGGGACACGACGGTGCGGCGGCAGTCGTCGTGCCCGGACGAGTCGTGCTGCCGCCGCCCGGCCGCGGACGCGGCCGCGCGCTGGGAGGACGCGTCGTGGCCCAGCGCACGCATGCACCAGCACGTGCTCTCCGCGCTCCCGAGCGGCGCCTTCCCCGGCGTCGACGCGACGGAGGTCTACGCGTTCCTCGCCAAGCACGCCCCCCGCGACGCCTGAGCGAGCGCTCGGCGAGGCGCCTCAGGCGACCGTCCGGCCCGAGAGCGCCGCGACCTGCCGGTGCACCTGCGCCGTCTCGATCTCCGACCGCAGCGCGACGCGGTCGAGCCCGACGGCCGCCGCCTGCGCGACCGGGCCGAGCACCATGCGCAGGTCCGCGACGGCGTCGAGCGCGGCCCGCTTCGTCGTCGCCCGCTCGGCGCTCGCCGTGACGAGCGACAGCGCCAGCCCGAGGTCCTCGGCGACGAGCTCGCGCGGGGAGAGCAGCGTCGACGCGATGCGCGCGAGCGTGCCGACCTGCCTGCCGAGCTCGCGTGCGGGGGCCCGGCCGCGCCCCAGGCGGGCCGCGCGCTCGCCGAGCTCGCGGGCCACGAGGGCCGACGACGCGTCGCGCAGGTCCTCGACGTAGGTCCGGGACTCGCCCGGCCCGGCGAGGGGCCGGTGCACCCGGTCGAGCGACCACGCCGGGTCGCGCCCGTCGGCCCGCAGGTGCCGGTCGAGGTCCACCGCGTCGAGCGCGGCGTCGGCCCCGCCGGCGAGCCACGCCTCGACCCGCGCCACGTCTGCCGGGTCGTCGACGTCGAGCCCCACGGTCGACAGCACGTCGAGCCAGGTCCCGGTCCGTGCGTCGAAGAGCGGGACGAGGTCGTGGTCCTCCGGTCCGACGGGGCGCACGAACCGATCGTGCGCCGGGTCGTGCAGCAGGACCCACTCCTGCCCGTCGAGGGTCACCGGGCCCGCCTCGGTGAGCTCGAGCACGACGCGCAGCGCCCACTCGTCGTAGGTCTCGCCCCACGTCTCGCCCGTCACCGGGTCGCGCAGGACCCGCGGCGTGCTCAGGCGCTCGGGCAGCCACAGGAGCGGGTGCCACATCGCCTCGGGGCGCACCGTCGCCCACCGTCGCCGGCCCGCGGGCACGGTCCACGGCAGGGGGAGCGGTGACGCGGACAGGGGCGAGAGCAGCAGCTCGCCGTCGGCCAGGCCGGCGAACGCCTGCCAGCGGTGCAGGCGGGCCACCGTCGCGATCGCGGACGCGGGGAGCAGGAGGCCCGCTCCCGGTCCGGCGTCGAACGTCCGGCGTCTGTGCTCCACAGGGGTCCTCTCGTCGTGGTGGTCTCCACGCCTATGCGACGGGGGCGCACGCCAACCTGCGCGCACCACCTCGAACCACGCGCGGGCGAGTGTGACGGACATCACGTTGCCGCGGGGCTGCGAGCGGCCGATTTTCGCGCGGGCGCCGCACACACCCTCGCCATGCACACCTCGACCGTCGCCACCGACGTCCCCGCCCCCCGTACCCACGACCGCGCGAGCGACGAGCTCGACCGCCTCACCACCGACCTCGCGCTGCGCGTGCGCTCCGGGACGCTCCCCGAGCGCGAGGCCCGCATGGCGGTCTTCGAGGCCGTCTTCCGGACCGGGATCATCCCGTCCGAGACGCTGCGGTACTGCCACCGGCACGACGTCGCGCGGTTCCTGCACGACGACATGGTCGAGGCGGCCGTCGACTTCTACACCCGCAAGCTCCTCGACCTCCCGAGCGCCGACGGCGCGGCCGGGGACTCGACAGGGCGCAACGGCACCAAGTTCTTCGACCTCGAGGTGTTCGCCGACGGCGCGAGCGCGGCCGGATCGATCCGCCAGGCGCTCGGCGACTACACGCTCATGCACCGCACGCTCCTGCGCTCCGTGCGCAGCGCGCGCCGGGTGGGGCAGATCGTGTCGACCGACCTCCTGGAGGGCACGGTCGACGACGAGGGTCGGCTCGCGGGCCTCCTGCACGAGCTGCCGGTCGTCCCCGACCCCGCGACGGACGTCGTCGACGCGGGCCGCTCCGCGCAGCTCGAGCAGCTCTACGAGACGCACGTGAGCGCGGCCGCACGACAGCGTGGCGTGCTCCGCACCCAGATCGACGCGGGCGCGATCCGGGAGGCGTTCGACCTGCCCGAGCTCGACCGCCCGCTCGACCCGGACGCGCGCGCCCGGATGCTCGGGTGGGTCGAGGAGGACGAGGACCTCGCCCTGCGCTCCGTCGTCGGGCTCCTCGCCCCGACCGACGAGCGCCGTGCGGTCCTGCTCGGCCGGCTCTGGGCGGCGTTCGACCGCGACCGGCTGCAGACCGTCGCCGACCACGAGTACGGCGCGCGGATCGCGCACCTCCTCGTCCGCGACGCGCTCGCCGACCGCGCGCGGCCCGGCCGGCCCGCCGTCTCCCGCACCCGCGTCGCCGTCAAGCAGGCCGTCGCGGGCTGCGGTGCGGACGCCGCCTGGGTGACCGAGCTCACCGCCGTCTTCCTCGAGCACGAGCACGAGGCGCGCTCCGCGTGGGACCCCGACCGCGGGACCGGCGAGTCGACGCGCGACGCGGCGCGGTACCTCGACGCCCTGACGTCGGCCGCGGCACTTCCCGGCGCCCCGCTGGGTGCGACGCCGCTCGCCGTGCGCCGCGCCCTCGCCGACCTGGTCGCCGCGGCGCGCACGGGTGGCCAGAAGCGGTCGCTCGTCGCATAGGACCTCACGACCACCGACGCGCCTCGCCCGCGAGGCACCGAGAGGAGACCCCATGGCCGCCGTCCCGGCACGCCCGCGCACGACCATCGCGGAGCGCTGCGCCCCGCTGAACAAGGAGCTCGCCCGGCGCCGCTCCGGCTCGCCGCTCAACCCGCGCGACGTGCACGAGCTCATCGCCTCGCTGGTCGAGGAGCTCGTCCTGCAGGGCATGACGCGCCCGGAGGCCGCGGGGCTCGTGAACCGCGCCGCGCAGAAGGCGACCGCCTGACACCACCCAGGACGACCCGCGCCCCACGACGCGGCACCGCGTACCGACAGTGCGCGATGACCGCCCGTGCCGAACGGGTCGGCCACCCGGGCACCCGCGGGGGTACCCGGTCCGCACGCCGGAGACCGGCGACGAGACAGACGCACGCCAGACATGGCGGGGAGGTACGGACGTGGACGAGATGGACGAGATCGTCCACGAGTTCCTGGTCGAGTCCTACGAGAACCTCGACCAGCTCGACCAGGACCTCGTGGCGCTCGAGAGCGACCCGTCGTCGCGCGCGCTGCTGAGCAGCATCTTCCGCACGGTGCACACGATCAAGGGCACGAGCGGCTTCCTCGGGTTCGGCAACCTCGAGCGCGTGTCCCACGTGGGCGAGTCGCTCCTGTCGGAGCTGCGCGACGGCGAGCGGGCGATGGACCAGCCGACGGCGGACGTGCTGCTCGCGCTCGTCGACACCTTGCGGGCCATCCTCGCGAAGGTCGAGTCCGGCGTCGGGGACGACCTCGACGTCGACCCGATGGTCGCGCGGATCGTGGCCGTCCAGGACGGCACGGCGGCGCCGGAGCCGGACGTCGCGACCGATGCCTCGACCGACGTCGCGCACGACGTCGCCCCCGAGACCGACCCCGAGCACACGCCCGTCCCCGACCCGGACGGCACAGCCGCGCCCGACGTCGCCCCCGCGCCCGTCGCGGCACCGCCCGCTGTCGAGCCGGCGCCCGCGACCGCCGTCGGACCGGCGGCCGCGACCGCCGTCGGACCGGCGCCCGCGCCCGAGCCGGCACCCGAGCCCGAGCCGCACACCCGCAACGCCGCGGACGGCTCGATCCGGGTGGACGTCGACCTCCTCGACACGCTCATGCGGCAGGTCGGCGAGCTCGTGCTGGTGCGCAACCAGATCGACCGGATCGCCGGCGCGGGCGAGGACCAGGAGACCAAGCGCTCCGCGCAGCGCCTCAGCCTCATCGCGTCCGAGCTGCAGGAGGGCGTCATGAAGACGCGCATGCAGCCGATCGAGCACGTGTGGTCCAAGATGCCGCGCGTCGTGCGCGACCTCGCGAAGACGCTGGGCCGCGACGTCCGGATCGAGATGACGGGCGGTGACACCGAGCTCGACCGCTCCCTGCTCGAGGCGGTCAAGGACCCGCTGACGCACCTGGTGCGCAACGCCGTCGACCACGGGATCGAGGCGCCCGACGACCGGCGCCGCGCCGGCAAGCGGCCCCAGGGGCTCGTGACGCTGCGCGCCTACCACTCGAACGGCCAGGTCGTCGTCGAGATCACGGACGACGGCGCAGGTATCGACCCCGAGAAGGTCGGGCGCACCGCCGTGGCCAAGGGGCTGCGGACCGCGGGCGACGTCGCCGCGATGGCCCCGTCCGAGCTGCTCGACCTGCTGTTCCTGCCCGGCTTCTCGACGGCCGCGAAGGTCACCAACGTGTCCGGGCGCGGCGTCGGGATGGACGTCGTGCGCACGAACATCGAGGCCATCGGCGGCTCGGTCGACGTCGAGTCGACGGTCGGGACCGGCACGACGTGGCGCATGCGGATCCCGCTGACGCTCGCGATCATGCCCGCGCTCACGGTGATGTGCTGCGGCGCGGTCTACGCGATCCCGCAGGTCAGCCTCCTCGAGCTCGTCGCCCTCGGCGACCAGCACGGCGAGATCGAGCACGTCGGCACCGCGCCCGTCTTCCGGCTGCGGGGCACGCTGCTGCCGCTCCTGTCGCTCTCCGAGGTGCTCGGGCTCGACCCGGAGTCCGAGGGGCGCGTCATCGCGGTCGTCGAGGCGGACGACCAGCGCTTCGGCGTGATCGTCGACCGCGTCCTCAACATGGAGGAGATCGTCGTCAAGGCGCTCGCGAACCGGCTCAAGCAGATCGGCATGTACTCCGGGGCGACGGTGCTCGGCGACGGCGGGGTGGCGCTCATCCTCGACCTCCAGGCGATCGCCCGCAAGGTGCTCACGTCCGACGCCGCGGACCTGGCCCGCGCGTACGCGCAGGACACGACGGAGAGCGCCGCGACCGTCGAGCAGATGCTCGTCGTCGGGGCGGGGGACCGCCGCGTGGCGATCCCGCTCTCCGCGGTGACGCGGCTCGAACGCATCCGCTCCGACACGATCGAGCAGGTCGGCTCGCGCGAGGTGCTCCAGTACCGCGGCGCGCTGCTGCCGCTCGTGCGGCTCGACCAGCTCCTGGGCGCCGCCGGCGGCCCGCCCGCGGACGAGCTCGACATCGTCGTGTACACCCGCGCGGGGCGCAGCATCGCGATGGCGGTCACGGAGATCTTCGACATCGTCGAGGACGACGCGCGCCGGCGCAGCGACATCGACGGCCACGGGCTCACGGGGTCGACCGTGCTCAAGGACCGCGTGACGGAGCTGCTCGACGTCCGCAGCGCCGTCCAGGCGGCGGACCCCGGCTTCTACGACGACCTCGACCCCTTCGACGACGCGACGGCCGGGACCGACCTGTCGCTGGCAGGTGCCCGATGACCACGCAGCAGCTCGTGACGTTCACGCTGGCCGACCGGCTGTGCGGGATCCCCGTCGACCGGGTCCAGGAGGTCCTGCCGGGCCGGGCCCGGACGCGCGTGCCGCTCGCGCCCGACGACGTCGGGGGCCTCGTCAACCTCCGCGGGCAGGTCGTGCTCTCCGTCGACCTGCGGCGTCGCCTCGGCATGGCGGCCCACGACGCGGACCAGATGATGGTCGTCGTCTTCGTCGGCGACGAGACCGTGAGCCTGCTCGTCGACACGATCGGCGACGTGCTCGAGGTCGACGCCGACCAGTTCGAGACGCCGCCCCAGACGCTCCCCGAGGAGCTGCGTGCCGTGATCCGCGGCGCGTACAAGCTCCCCGACCGGCTGCTGCTCGCCCTCGACGTCGACGCCGCGGCGTCCTGAGCCCGCCGGGCTCGCCCTTCCCTCTTCTCGACCCTCGTCCCCCCAGGAGCCACCGATGTCCACGCTCGAGACCCCCCGGCCCACGCGCCGGCGTCGCTTCGCCGACTTCTCCGTCCGCACGAAGATCCTCACCGCGCTCGGCGTGCTCGCCGTCGTGCTCGTCCTCGTCGTGGCCTTCGCGCTGCAGAGCCTGCGGTCGACGTCCGACGACACGGCGTCGGTCGCGAGCGTGGCGAGCTCGCTCCTGCGCAGCAACGCGGAGGTGGACCACGACACGCAGGAGGCGTGGCGGCTCACCTACCAGTACGACATCGTCGAGGGCGAGGCTCGCGAGCAGACCGTGGAGCAGATGGCGGCGACGGACGCCCGCGTCGAGGAGCAGATCGGCCTGATCGACGCGGTGCTCGCCGCCGACGGGGTGGAGGAGCCGAACTGGACCGCGTTCAAGGCGAGCTGGGCCGAGTGGCTCGCCTTCCGCGACGCGACGCTCATGCCGGCGGTCGAGGCGAAGGCCGTGACGCCCGAGATCCAGGCGGCCAACGACGAGATCATCGCGACGTACCGCGCCTCGCTGTCGGCGTCCGGTGACGCGGTCTACGCCTACCTCGACACGGTCGCGGACGACGCGGCGGCGAAGGCCGCGCGCGCCTTCCTCCTCATGATCGTCGTCGCGGTCGTCGGGCTCTTCCTCGCGGTCGTCGTGGGCGTGCGGGTCGCCAACCGCATCCGTCGGTCCGCGGGCACGGTCCAGCACGCGCTCGGCGCGCTCGCCTCCGGTGACCTGACGGTGCGGGCCGAGGTGGTGGGTCGTGACGAGCTGGGGCAGATGGCTGCGGCGTTGACGAGTGCGCAGGAGAACTTGCGGGGGATCATCGCGGAGGTGGCGGGGACGTCGGAGGCGGTGGCTGCGGCGACGGAGCAGCTGTCTGCGGCGGGTGCGCAGTTCTCGGCGTCGTCGGACGAGACGGCGGCGCAGTCGGGTGTGGTGGCGTCGGCGGCGGAGCAGGTGTCGCAGAACGTGCAGACGGTGGCTGCGGGTGCGGAGGAGATGGGGGCCTCGATCCGGGAGATCGCGCAGAACTCGAACGAGGCGGCGAAGGTGGCGAACAAGGCCACGGAGCGGGCTGCGGCGACGAACGAGACGGTGCAGAAGCTGGGGACGTCGTCGCAGGAGATCGGTGACGTGATCAAGGTGATCACGTCGATCGCGGAGCAGACGAACTTGTTGGCGTTGAACGCGACGATCGAGGCGGCTCGTGCGGGTGAGGCGGGCAAGGGGTTCGCGGTGGTGGCCAGCGAGGTGAAGGAGCTGGCGCAGGAGACGGCGAAGGCGACGGAGGACATCGCGCGTCGGGTGGAGGCGATCCAGGGGGACACGGTGGGTGCGGTGGAGGCGATCGGGGAGATCGCGGACATCATCGGGCGGATCAACGACTACCAGCTGACGATCGCGTCGGCGGTGGAGGAGCAGACCGCGACGACGAACGAGATGTCGCGGGGGGTGCAGGAGGCGGCGACGGGGTCGAGCGAGATCGCGGGCAACATCACCGGCATCGCCGCCGGCGCGTCGTCGACGGCGGAGGCCGTCGAGCAGATGAACGGCTCGATCGCCGAGCTCGCCCGCATGGCCGCCGAGCTCCGCAGCCGCGCCTCCCGGTTCACCTACTGACCCCCTGACACCCGTACGCCTTCCGCAGAGAGACGACCACGATGCCCACGAACCAGCAGCAGGACCTTCCCCGACGCCCGTGGAGGGACAGTCCCGTCCTCGTCAAGATCCTCACGTCGGTCCTCGTGATGGTGGTGGTGACCGCCGTCATCACGGCCGTCGCGCTCGTCTCGATGCGCCAGCTGCGCTCGGACGCCGACGAGATGTACCGCGGCAACGTCACGCCGCTGCAGCAGCTCACGGAGATCCAGCGCGCCTTCCAGGGTGACCGCGCCCGCGTGGTCCAGTACGGGATCGCGGACGCGGAGACCCGGGCGAGCCTCCTCGACGAGCTGGTGGAGCGCAAGGTCGACCTGGAGGCCCAGATCGAGGCGTACCGTCCGAACGCGGTGAGCCAGACCGACGTCGACGCGCTCGTCGCCGCCCTGGACGCGTACTACGCGGCCGCCGAGGGCGAGCTGTTCCCGTTGGCGGACGCGGGTGACACCGCGGGCTTCGCCGCGTACTTCGACGACACCGTCCGTCCCCTGACGACGGGCGTCCTGGACGCGATGCAGGTCGAGACGGTGTCCCAGGGCGAGCAGGCGGCGGAGCTCGCCGAGGAGACGGACACGCTCGCGGCACGGGCGCTGCTCGCCACGATCCTCGTCGCGGTGCTCGGCGCCCTCGCGGCGACCGCGCTGTCCTACGTCGTGGCGCGCGGGATCGCCCTGCGGATCCGGGCCGTGTCGAGGAGCCTGACCGCGCTGGGCGACGGTGACCTGACGGTGCGGGCCGAGGTGGTGGGTCGTGACGAGCTGGGGCAGATGGCTGCGGCGTTGACGAGTGCGCAGGAGAACTTGCGGGGGATCATCGCGGAGGTGGCGGGGACGTCGGAGGCGGTGGCTGCGGCGACGGAGCAGCTGTCTGCGGCGGGTGCGCAGTTCTCGGCGTCGTCGGACGAGACGGCGGCGCAGTCGGGTGTGGTGGCGTCGGCGGCGGAGCAGGTGTCGCAGAACGTGCAGACGGTGGCTGCGGGTGCGGAGGAGATGGGGGCCTCGATCCGGGAGATCGCGCAGAACTCGAACGAGGCGGCGAAGGTGGCGAACAAGGCCACGGAGCGGGCTGCGGCGACGAACGAGACGGTGCAGAAGCTGGGGACGTCGTCGCAGGAGATCGGTGACGTGATCAAGGTGATCACGTCGATCGCGGAGCAGACGAACTTGTTGGCGTTGAACGCGACGATCGAGGCGGCTCGTGCGGGTGAGGCGGGCAAGGGGTTCGCGGTGGTGGCCAGCGAGGTGAAGGAGCTGGCGCAGGAGACGGCGAAGGCGACGGAGGACATCGCGCGTCGGGTGGAGGCGATCCAGGGGGACACGGTGGGTGCGGTGGAGGCGATCGGGGAGATCGCGGACATCATCGGGCGGATCAACGACTACCAGCTGACGATCGCGTCGGCGGTGGAGGAGCAGACCGCGACGACGAACGAGATGTCGCGGGGGGTGCAGGAGGCGGCGACGGGGTCGAGCGAGATCGCGGGCAACATCACCGGCATCGCCGCCGGCGCGCAGGAGAGCGCCCGGTCGATGGAGCAGCTCAACGTCGCCGTCGGTGAGCTCGCCCACGTCTCGGAGCTGCTCGACGCCCAGGTCTCCCGGTTCCGGCTCTGAGAGCGCCGACCATGACGCCCCCACCCCGCGCGGCCGGCGCGTGCCGCGCCCGAGGAGGCCGACGGTGATCCGCGTGCTCGTCGTCGACGACTCCGTCGTGATCCGCCGCCTCGTCGCGCAGACGCTCGACCGGGACCCTGACATCACCGTGGTCGGCACGGCGGCCGACGGCCGCCTCGCCCTCGCGAAGGTCGAGCAGCTCGACCCCGACGTCGTCACGCTCGACATCGAGATGCCCGTCATGGACGGCATCGAGACGGTGCGGGCGCTCCGCGCGGCCGGCCGGCGCATGCCCGTCGTCATGTTCTCGACGCTCACGGAGCGCGGGGCGTCCGCGACCCTCGACGCCCTGACGGCCGGTGCCACGGACTACGTCACCAAGCCGAGCGGCACCGGCTCGGTCCAGACGGCGCTCGAGCGCGTCGGCCAGGAGCTCACGCCCAAGATCAAGGCGCTCGTCCCGCGCGCTCCCGGCGTCCCGGCGACGAGGAGCGCCCGGACGGCGGCCCCGGTCCGCCGCCCCGTCCCGGCACGACCCGTGCGCGCGGTCGTCGTCGGCTCCTCCACCGGAGGGCCGGAGGCGCTGCGGACGGTGCTGTCGTCGTTGACCACGCCGCTGCCGGTCCCGATGCTCGTGGTCCAGCACATGCCGCCGGTCTTCACCCGCCAGCTGGCCGAGCGCCTGGACCGCGCGGGCCCCACGACGGTGGTCGAGGCCGCCGGGGGCGAGGTGCTCCGGCCCGGTCACGCGTACCTGGCGCCCGGCGGCCGGCACCTCGAGCTCGCCCGCCAGGGCGCGGACCTGACGACCCTCGTCACGGACGGGCCCCCGGTGAACTTCACGCGGCCCGCCGTCGACGTCCTGTTCCGCTCCGCGGTCCGCACGCTGGGCGGCGACCTGCTCGCCGTCGTCCTCACGGGGATGGGGTCCGACGGCCGCGAGGGTGCGGGCGAGATCGCCCGCGCCGGCGGCCACGTGCTGGCCCAGGACGAGGAGAGCTCGGTCGTCTGGGGCATGCCGGGAGCCGTCACGACCGCGGGGCACGCCCACGCGGTCCTTCCCCTCGACCAGGTCGCGCGCGCCGTCGTCGGCGCGGCCGAAGGAGCGCACGCATGACCGTCTCCACCCAGTCGTTCGCGTACGTGAGCGACCTGGTCCGCAAGCACAGCGCGATCCAGCTCGCGCCGGGCAAGGAGTACCTCGTCGAGGCGCGGCTCGGGCCGCTCGCGCGCGAGAAGGGGCTCCAGGGTCCCGACGCCGTCGACAGCTACGTCCGCCGCTACCTGCGGGGCGGCTCCCCGGCGGAGACCGTGCGCGTCGTCGAGGCGATGACGACCAACGAGACGTCCTGGTTCCGCGACACCTCGCCGTTCACCGCGCTGCGCCGAGCGATCCTGCCGGAGCTCGCGGGCGCGGACCTCAGCATCTGGTCCGCGGCGTGCTCGACCGGCCAGGAGCCGTACAGCATCGCGATGGTCCTGCGCGAGGAGCGGGTGCGGAGCTACCGGATCCTCGCGACGGACATCAACGCGCAGGTCGTCGAGCGGGCCCGCACGGGCCGGTACAGCCAGCTCGAGATCAACCGCGGCCTGCCCGCGCCCATGCTCGTGCGCAACTTCCGGCGCGTGGGCGCCGAGTGGGAGGTCGACCCGGCGCTGCGGGAGAACCTCACGTTCCAGCAGCACAACCTGCTCACGGCACCGCCCGGGCCCCGGATGTTCGACATCGTCTTCCTGCGCAACGTGCTCATCTACTTCGACCTGCCGACCAAGCAGTCGATCCTCGCCCGGCTCCGCAGCCGGGTGCGGCCGGGCGGCTTCCTCCTGCTGGGTGCCGCCGAGACCACCGTCGGCGTCGATCCCGCGTGGGAACGGGTCGACGTCACGCAGGGCTCCATCTACCGACTCCGAGGAGGCAGCGCATGAGAGCGCTGATCATCGACGACGCCCGCGTGATGCGCCGCATCGTCGCCACGACGCTGAGGGATCTCGGCTTCGAGACCGCCGAGGCGGGTGACGGGCGCCAGGCGCTCGACCTGCTCGAGGCGGGCGAGCGCTTCGAGCTCGCGTGCGTCGACTGGAACATGCCGGTCATGGACGGGCTGCAGTTCGTGCAGGCCGTCCGCGCGCGCCGCGAGTGGCGCGACCTCACGCTCATGATGATCACCACGGAGTCCGAGCAGTCGCGCATCGTGCGCGCGCTCGCCGCCGGTGCCCACGAGTACCTCATCAAGCCGTTCACGCCGGACGCACTCATGGGCAAGCTCGACATGCTCGGGCTCCTGCCGACCAAGGAGCTCGCATGATCGACACCCGGGACACGCTCACCCAGAGCGTCCTGCCCATCGCCCAGGACCTCTTCGCCGCCATGGTCGACGGCGAGCCGGGCCTGCTCGAGCCCGTCGACGCCCTCGCGGCGCCGATCGCCGACCCCGTGCACGCGTGGGTCGACATCGTCGGCCCGACGTCGTGGCGCACGCTCGTCGTGACCGCCCGCCCGACCGCGGACCGGATCGCGCGCGCGCTCCTCCAGCTGGACGACGGCGAGACCGTGAGCCTCGACGACGTGCGTGACGCGCTCGGCGAGGTCGCCAACGTCGTCGGCGGGAACCTCAAGGGCATGCTCGACGGTGGCTCGTCGCTCACCCTGCCCGTGGTCGACACCACGGGCCCGGCGGTCGTGCGAGCGGCCGACCACGCGCAGGCGCTGCTGTGGCGCGGCGAACCCCTCGTCATCTCGTTGTGGACCTCGAAGGACGGAGAACAGCTGTGAGAGTCGTCGTCGCGGACGACAGCCGCGTGATGCGGCAGATCGTCGTCCGGACCCTGCGCCAGGCGGGGTTCAAGGACTGGGAGATCCTGCAGGCCGGGGACGGCGCCGAGGCGCTCGCCCTCACCCTGGCGGAGCAGCCGGACCTCGTGCTGTCCGACTGGAACATGCCGGAGATGAACGGGATCGACCTCCTGCGCGCGCTGCGCACCGCGGGGTCGAGCGTGCCGCTCGGGTTCGTCACGTCGGAGGGCTCGCCGCAGATGCGCGAGCTCGCGGACGCCGAGGGCGCCCTGTTCCTCATCGCCAAGCCGTTCGACGCGGACACGTTCGAGGACGTCCTGCGCCCGCACGTCCGTTGACCCCGACGTCCGTCCCCCGGAGGAGCCCCCTGTGACCACGACCCCCCTGCCCGAGCTCAAGGAGATCCGCGACCTGTACGCGGGGCTGGTCGGCCGCGGCTGCACGGCCGTGCGCGCGAGCGCGCTCCTGACGCCCGAGACGAGGCCGGGCGTCATCGCCGCGACCTACGTCAGCCACCGGGCGCAGGTCGAGGCGGTCGTCGCCGTCGACGTCCCGCTCGGCGCCCACCTCGGCGCCTCGATCGGCCTCGTGCCGCCCGGCCCCGCCCAGGACGCGGCGGCCGACGGCGCGCTGAGCGACGTCCTGCTCGAGAACCTGTCCGAGGTCCTCAACGTCACGGCCGCCCTCTTCAACGCCGAGGGCGCGCCGCACCTCAAGCTCGCCGAGGTGTTCGACTCGACGCGCGGGCCGCTCCCGGGCGCACCCGTGACGTTCCTGCGCAGCACCGGTCGCCGCCTCGACGCGGAGATCGAGATCGCCGGCTACGGCGGCGGGGCGCTGACGGTCGTCCTCGCCTGACGACGACCGGGACCGACCCGCACGGAGGCCGGGCCAGGGGCGCAGGCCCCGGGCCCGGCCTCTCGTCGTCCCCCGGTTCGCGCCCCGGCACGGCGCGGGACGACGACGGACAGCCACCCCGGTGCCGTGAGCGGCGCCGGGGTGGCTGTGGTCGGGTGGGGACGGGCCGTCCGCGAGGTCAGGCCGTGACGAGGGTCCGCCGCAGGTCGAGCCCCTGCCCCTCGAGGACGGACTGGACCGCGGCGCCCGTCTCGGGGTGCACGAGCACGGGCGCCAGGAGGTTCGCGTGCACGCGGCCCGCGCGCACGCTCGCGACGACGAGGACGAGCGGGTCGGTCTCCTCGGCGCCGATGCGCGCGAGGTCGGACGACGGGATCGCGGGGGAGTACCCGGGCACCCAGCGGCCGGGGTCGAGGACGAGCATCTCGACGCCGGGGGTGTCGAGCGCGGACAGCGTGTAGACGCCGTCGCCCTGCTCGGTGAGGAGCTCGAAGCGTCGGGCCGCGAGGCCGGGGGGCGGGGTGACGAAGGTGAGCGTGGTCATCAGCGGAGGTAGTCCAGGAGTGAGGGCTGCAGGAGGGTGGCGCCGATGCTCAGGGTCGCCTGGTAGGCGACCTGCTTGAGCTGCAGGTCGATCGCGAGCTCGGCGAGGTCGGCGTCCTCGATGGCGCCGCGGCGCGTCTCGAGCGAGGTGCGGTTGCCGAGGTTGGTGTCGGCGGCGCGCTCGAGCTGGTTCTGCCGGGCACCGACCGTCGTGTGCTGGGTGAGCACCGCGTCGAGCCGAGCGTCGACGGCGGCGAGGTGCCCCCCGCTCCCGTTGCCGGCCCGCAGGTCGGCCGCCACGGAGTCCAGCAGCGCGAACACGGAGCCGGACCCCGTGCCGAAGACGGCCGCGCCGTCCACGTCGACGCGGACCGTCGAGTCGACGCCGATGCGACGCTCGACGGGTGCGCCGCCGCCCGTGAACGAGTAGTCGTCGCGGAAGGCGACGCCCTCGTCCGCGGTCCCGGCGAAGACGGTGCGCCCGAGGTAGGTGGAGTTCGACTGGCGCAGCAGCTCGTCGCGCAGCTCCACGAGCTCGGCGGCGACCGCCTCCCGGCCCTCCGCCGACGTCGTGTCCGACGCGCCCTGGAGGACGAGGTCGCGCACGCGCTGGACGATGTCGGTCACGGTGCCGAGCGTCGAGTCGAGCGTCGCGAGCCAGCCCTCGCCGTTCGCGATGTTCCGGTCGTACTGCTGCTCGGCCGCGAGCCGGCCGCGGATCGCGAGGGCGTCCGCCGCGGACGACGGGTCGCTCGAGGCACGCGTGATCTTGCGTCCCGAGGTGCCCTGCTCCTGGAGCTCGGCGATCCTCGCGAGGTTGGACTGCAGGCTCCTCGTGACGTACGAGGCCTGCATCTGGTTGGTGATGCGCACGGTTCTCCCCTTGCGGACCTGGTCGCGGGCTACAGCCCGACGCGGCCGGTGCGGTTGATGAGCTGGTCGAGCATCTCGTCGACGGCGGTGAGCACGCGGGCCGCGCCCTGGTAGGCGTGCTGGTACTGCATGAGGTTCACGGTCTCCTCGTCGAGGGAGACCGCGGAGTGCGAGAGCAGGTCGCTGAACGCCGCCGTGGACGCCGTGGTGGCGAGCTTCGCGTCGTAGCCGGCCGAGCTCGACTTCACGGCGAGCTGCGTGACGTGCGTCGACCACACCGCGTCGGGCCCGCCGGCGGCGCTTCCGAGCGCGGCGATGCGGTCGGCGACCGACCCGTCGAGGCTTCCCGCGCCGACGGCGGCGGTCGCGACCTGGCCGGGCGCGGTCACCGCGACCCGCAGGCCGGCGCCCGCGGACCTGCCCGGCTCGATCGCGAAGAACGCTCCGCCCGGGGTGCCCGACGGCGTCAGGCCCGCCGTGTGCAGCGCGTTGACCTGCGTGACGAGCGCCGACGCGAGCGCGTCGTAGCCCGCCGCGGCCTGGGCGTACACCCCGCCGGAGGACACCGGCGCGAGTGCCGACAGGTGCCCCGCGAGCTCGCCGCCCTCGAGCCCGACGGCCGCACCCGGACGGTGCGACCACTCGAGCCGCACCGCGTCGGCAGCCGCCCCGTCGAGCGTCGAGGCCCCGACGAGCCGGACCTCGTTCACGTGGTTGCCGTCGACGAGGAGGTTCCCGCCCAGGAGCACGTTGACGGTGCCGTCGGGGTTCGTGCTCGTCTGGGCGCCCGCGAGGCGCGCCAGGTCGGCGGCGAGCTGGTTGCGCTGGTCGACGAGCTCGTTGGCGGAGCCGTTCTGGCCGGAGGCGTCGAGGATGCGCGTGTTGAGCGCGGCGATCTTGTCCGCGACGGTGTTGATCTCGGCCACGAGCGAGCCGGCGCTCGTCCGGGCCTGGCCCCACGCGGTCTCCACGCGGGCCCGGCCGTCGACGATCCGGTCGACGACGGCGCCGGCCTCCTCGACCACGACCCAGGCCTGGGCGTCCTTGCCCGGCGAGTTCGCGGCGTCCTGCCAGGCGCCCCAGAACGACTGCAGCGCGGCGGACAGCCCGGTGTCCGAGGGCTCGCCGTGGATGTCCTCGACGGCCGTGAACGCGGCGGCGCGCACGCCCGCGTACCCGTCGGCGGACGCCGTCTGGCGCACGCGCGACTCCAGGAACAGGTTCCCGAGGCGGGCGACGCCGTCGATCGTCACGCCCTGGCCGGACCGCGCGGACTGCGAGAGCCGCCCCAGGCCCATCTCGGTGAGCGGGGCCGTCGCCGACTGCTGCACGCGCTGGCGCGTGTAGCCCGGCGTGTTGACGTTGGCCACGTTCTGACCGGTGACGTCGATGCCCGCCTGGGCGGCGCTCAGGCCTCGGAAGGCCGTGTTGAGGATGGAGAACGAGCTCATGGGAGGGGCTCCTTACAGCATCGTGTCGAACAGGCGGGCGACGTCGGACCGGTCCGTGGTGGCGCCGGTCGCGTCGTAGGTGCGGGGCTCGCCGCCGAGCGTCGCGAGCGTCTCCTGCGTGGAGCGCGACGCGTGGTTGACGAACTGGGTGTTCGTGTCGCGGACGGTCTTGATCCGCACCGTCAGCTCCGTGAGGCCCGTGAGGTGGCCCTCGAAGATCTCGCGCCAGGGCCCCGCGGTGGGGGCGGCCGCGGCGATCTCCCGCAGCGTGGCGTCGGGCGCCAGGCCCCACTCCGCCGCCACCGTCTCGGACGCGACGGTGCGCACGAGGGTCGCCTCGCGCACCTTCTCCATGACGGTCTCGACCTCGCGGTTCGCGTGGGCGAGCCAGCGGGTGCGGCCGGCGGTGAGGAGGAGCTGCTCCTCCTCGAGCTTGAACAGCAGCATCTCGAGCAGCTCGCGCTCTCGCCACAGCAGGGTCGACAGCTCCTGAGGGCCCAACGTGGCTCTCCCTTACGTGCGCGGTGGTCGGTCGGGGCGGCGGGCACGGGCCCGCTCGAGACGCACTGTCGGCACGCGCGGTGCGCATGTGGCGACTGATCCCCGGGCCCGCTGCATGGGAGAGGTCAGGACGCGGTCGCCGCCGCGCGCCTCACCCGCGTCTCCCGGTGCCGTACCGGGCCCGCCCCAGCAGAAAGGTGCTTCGGCGTGAACCTCTCCGAGCGCAACGCTCTCGTCGTCGACAACCTTGCCCTCGTCGGCTTCCTCGTCTCCGACCTGTGCGCGCGGGCCGACCACCTCTCGCGCGAGGACCTCGCGTCGGTCGGCGCCGTCGCGCTCACCACGGCGGCCACGAGCTTCGACCCGGCCCGCGGCGTGCCGTTCGGCGCGTACGCACGGCGTCGCATCATCGGGGCGCTCGCCGACGAGCTGCGCTCGCAGGACTGGGCCCCGCGCTCGGCGCGCCGGCGCATCAAGGAGCTGACGTCGGTCACGGCGTCGCTCACGGCGTCCCTCGGCCGCGAGCCGACCGACGCGCAGGTCGCCGAGGCGATGGGCGTCGCGGTCGTCGAGGTGCGCGCGGCCCGGGACGACGCGGGGCGGTCCATCGTGGCGATGGAGGACTCGACCTACGACCACGTGGTGCTCGAGGCGCCGACCCCCGAGGAGCAGGTCCTGTCCGTCGAGGAGCGGCACGTGGTGCGCGAGGCGGTGGCGGCGCTGCCGGACCAGCTGCGGCACGTCGTCGAGCAGGTCTACTTCGTGGGACGCAGCGTCGGCGAGCTCGCCGTCGAGCTGGGGATCAGCCACTCGACGGTCTCGCACGCGCGCATCGAGGCGGTCCGCCTGCTCCGCGAGGGTCTGGAGGCCCACTACTCGGCCCGGGAGGCCAAGGGCCCGGCCGTGCCGCTCACGGCGCGCCGCCGCGACTACCTCGCCGAGCTCGGCGAGCGCGTCGCGGGCGGAGCCACCCAGCGGTCCGCGTGGTCGGTGCCCGCGGCGTCCTGACGACGGGGCGCGCGACCACGTCGACCGCGGTCCGCCGGTCGGCCACCGTCGGGCCGCGGCGTCCGACAGTCCCCAGGAGGAGGCCGGTCGTGGGGACGGGCCGGAACCGGACGAGCCGGCCCGCCCGGGCCGCGCGGGACAGGAGCGCACGCATGGGTCTCTCGATCGTGACGAACATGGCGGCGACGACGACGTACCGCCGGCTCGCGGCGACGCAGCGCGAGCAGGGCGCGTCGGCGGAGCGCCTCGCGTCCGGGCTGCGGATCACCGGTGCCGCCGACGACTCGGCGGGGCTGACGACGGCCGAGGGGCTGCGCGCCCAGGCGAACGGCAGCGCCGTCGCGCAGCGCAACGCAGCAGACGCGGTCGCGATGCTGGAGACGGCGGACGGCGCGCTCGGCGGCATCCAGAGCATGCTTCAGCGCATGCGGGAGCTCGCGCTCCAGGCGGCGAACGACACCAACGGGCCGGACGCGCGCGCCGCGCTCGAGGAGGAGCTGGGGGCGCTCGCGCGCGAGGTGAGCCGGACCCACAACGAGTCCGCGTACGGCGACCAGCTCCTCCTCGCGAGCGAGCCGACGGTGACGTTCCAGGTCGGGGCCGGCGGCGACGCCGCCTCGACGATCTCCGTCCAGCTCCCGCGCGTGACGTGGGCGGTGTCGTCGGCGCTCGTCGCGGGCGACGGCGACCTGCGCGTGAGCCTGACCGGCGCGGGCTACCCGGACCTGGCGCACCTCACCTCGCGCGCGGCCGTCGAGGCGATCGACCGCGCGATCTCGCGCGTCTCGGAGGAGCGCTCGCGCATGGGCGCCACGATCAACCGGCTCGACCACGCGGCGCGCCTCGCGGGCAGCACGGGCGAGAACCTGCGCGCCGCGGAGTCGCGGATCCGGGACGCGGACCTCGCCCAGGAGGTGCGCGACGGCGCGCGCCTGAACGTGCTCGCGCAGGCCGGGACGGCGATGCTCGCGCAGGCGAACCAGGCGCCGTCGTCGGTGCTGCAGCTCCTCGGCTGAGCCGACACGATGTGACGCAGATCACTGACCACGATGCGCCCCCGGGTGCCGAGAGTGCTCGGTGACCGGCCCACGGATGGGCTGGGGGATCATCCACTCGCCCGTCTCACGGAGGACGTCATCATGGGCTTC
>NZ_JBEPOQ010000014.1:0-95352 GCF_040546915.1 Cellulosimicrobium sp. 4261 | reverse complement strand
GGGGGGGGGGGGGGGGGCGGGCGGGGGCGGCGCGGGGGGCGCGGGGGGGGCGGGGGGGGGGCGCGGGGGGGGGGGGGGGGGTGGTGGTGGGGGGGGGGGGGGGGGGGGGGGCGGGGCGGGGGGGCGGGCCCACCACGGTCGGCGTCAGCTGAGGCCGGCCTCGCTCTGGGCCCGCTTCCCGGCCTCCTCGATCGCGGCGTCGACGGCGGTCGAGCCGGACATCACGGCCGAGTGGAGGTCGTTGAGGATGTTCTGGACGATGGCCGTCTGGGCCGCCACCGGGTTCTCGGGGCGCGTGTCGTGCGTCGAGAACGCGAACTTCGACAGGTCGTCGCCGGGCACGCCCTCGAGCGCGAAGAACGTCTCGGTGACGGTGTCGTTGGTGAGCGCCGGGGTGATGCCGATCTCGGCGAGCGCGTTCGCGCCCTCCTCGCCGGCGGCGAACCGGAGGAAGTCCTTCGCAGCGCCGATCTTCGCCTCGTCGGTCTTGGGGTTGATGCCGAGGCCGGTCGGGTCGCCGAACGTCACCGGCGTGCTGTCGGTGCCGGTCGTCGAGGCGTCGGCCTGCGGGATCGGCGCGATGCCCCACTCGAAGTCGTTGGCCTCGCCCGACGCCTGCTGCGCGATGAGGGTCGCGGTGTACCACGTGCCCATGGGCAGCATGGCGGCCTTCTGGAGGCCGAACTCGCCCTGGTAGGTCAGGGTGTTCGTCGTGATCGTGCCGAAGTCGGCCTGCGCGCCGGCGTCCTGGAGCGCGAGCGCGCGCTCGTAGAAGGGCGCGAGGTACGCGTAGTCGCCCGAGAGGAGGTCCGCGTCCTCGCCCTGGGCCAGGGCGAAGCCCTGGACCGTCGACTGCCAGTTGTGCAGGTACGTGCCCTTGACGCCGTCCGCGGAGAGCGCCTCGGTGATGTCCTGCGCGGCCGTGCCGTAGTCCTCCCACGTCCACGAGCCGTCGGGTTCGGCGACGCCCGCCTGCGCGAAGAGGTCCTTGTCGTAGTACAGGACCCAGGAGTCCTGGCGGTACGGCACGGCGTACGACTTGCCGTCCTCGGCCTCGTACTGGTCGAGACCGCCGGTCGCCGGGTCGAGCTCGCCCACGACGTCGGAGACGTCGAGGAGCTGCTGGCCGTTCGAGTACGTCACGAAGTCCTTGAGGTTCTTCAGGACGTACACGTCAGGAGCGGTCCCCGCGGCGAGGTCGGCGGTCATCGCCGTGGCGTAGTCGTTGCCCGCGGGGTACTCGACGACCTCGACGGTCACCTCGGGGTTGGCCTCGTGGTAGGCGTCGGCCAGCGTCTGGAACTCGGGCGTGGAGTCGAGGCTCCACCCGGCGAGCGTGAGGGTGACGGGACCGTCGGCGGTGGTCTCCTCGCCGCCGCCGGTCCCCCCGCCGCAGGCCGTCAGGGTCAGGGCGATCGCGGCGGTGGCGCCGATCGCGATCGGGGTGGTGCGCTTCATCCCTTGCTCTCCTTCGAGTTCGGCGGCCCGACGTCGGGCCTGGTCCCGCCCGGCTCCTGTCGCCGGGTCGGGGTCGTTCGGGGTGGGTCAGGGCAGGTCGGTGAGGGTGCGTTCGCCGTCCGGCCAGTGCACGACGACAGCTCGGCCTGCCGCCGCGAGCTCGGGTGCCGGCATCGTGCGGCGCGGTACCGAGGGGTAGGTGTCGCGGGGCGGTCCCGCGAGGGTGAGGAGCACCGCGCGCCAGCGCCCGGGCTCGACGGGCAGGTCGACGACGTCGACCGCGGACTCCTCGCCGAGCGGCGAGGCGCCGGTGCGCCGCTCGCGCCCGGTCGCGGCGGTTCCCTCCCCGAGCACCGCGAGCTCGGCGACGAGGCCGTCGCCGGGGACGACGGGCCAGCCGCCGACGCGCAGGTGCAGGGCGGCGGCGTCGACGCCGTCCGCGAGCTCGTCGACGCGCACGAGCCGGACCTCCCAGGGGCCGCGCACGAGCGAGACGACCGTGAGGGTGCCCGCATCGGTCGCGGTGCCGGGCAGCCCGGAGCCGTGGTCGCGCCCGTCCGTGTCGGCGTCCAGCCAGTGCGCGCGCGCCACGGAGCCGGACACGCCGACGGGCTCCTGGTCCGCGCGGGACTCGACGCGCGTGCCGAGCACGCGCCAGCCGGTGCGGTGCGTGGCCCGGCCGCGGGCATCGACGAGCGTGACGCTCTGGTCGACGGGCGAGACCCGGCTCGCGGGGTCCGACCAGGGCGCGGTCGCGGTCGAGTAGGCGAGTCGTGCGTAGAGCGGGGAGTCGCCGACGCGGTCGCCCTCGCGGGCGTGGTCGGTGCCGTGGTTGACGACGCGCACGACGCCGTCGGCGCGCGTCCCGCTCACGAGCCAGCCCGGGGCTGCCACGGCGCGCAGCACGTCGCCGCGCTCGACCGGCAGCGGCTCCTCGGGTGCTGTCCAGACGGGGTGGTCGGCCGGCAGCGCGAGCCCGAGCAGGCCCTTGCTCGCCCAGTAGGGCGACCCGGGACCGGTGTACGACTGCGAGATCGGCGCCCACTCGTGGTGCCAGCCCTGGGTGAGCAGGCCGCGGTCGTCGGGGGCGCCGTGGCGCACGAAGTGGTCGACGACGCCCGACGCGGCCCGGCGCAGCAGCCCGAGGGAGTGCGAGGGCACGTCAGCGATCGCGCCGACCCAGAACGGGGCGGCGGCGGCGAACCGGTAGGTGAGGGAGCGGCCCTGCAGGAGCGGCGACCCGTCGGCGCCGACGAGCGCGAGCGCGTCGTCGAGGAAGCGGTCGAGGAGCTGCACGTCGCGCTCGCGGCGCGGGGCGGCGAGGTCCTGCGCGCCGCGCATGCGTGCCCACAGCGTGGGGTACAGGTGCAGGGCCCACCCGTTGTAGTGGTCGTAGGACCGCTCGTCGCCGTCCGCGAGCCAGGCGTCGGCCCGGACGAACGTGTCGTGCGTCGCGAGGTCCTCGGTCATCTCGTCGAGCGAGTGCGGGCCGCCCACGGAGCGCAGGAACGACTGCACGACGAGCCGGAACCACACCCAGTTGATGCGCGGGTAGGTGTCGTCGCCGACGGCCTCGGCGAGGTAGTCGACGAGCTGCTCCTGCACGAGCGGCGACAGGCCGTCCCAGACCCACTCGCGCGTGAGGTCGAGCACGAGGGCGAGCGAGGCGGCCTCGACCTTGGCCTGCGCGTGCTCGGACAGGCGCAGCCACCGGTCGGGGGCGTGCGGGTCGGAGCCGGCGGCGAGACCCTGGGCGTACCACTCGGCGTACCCGTGCGGGTCGGCGCCGCGCTCGCCGGCGAGGCGGAACCCCGCGAGCAGGAACGTGCGGGCGAAGCCCTCGAGGCCGTCGACCGCGCGCCCGTACCCGCCCTCGGGGCCGGGCAGCGTGATGCGGGCGTGGCCCGGTGAGGCGTAGGGGAGGACGGACGCGAGCAGGTGGTCGCCGAACGCCGCCCAGCGCGCACGGTCCCACCCGGTGAGGGGGCTCGTGGCGAGCGGCGCGGTCGGCTGCGACCGCGTGCTCTCGAACGTCATCGTGTCCTCCGTCGTGCTCCGCGCCTCCGTGCGCGGCGGCTGTGCAGGGTCGGTGACGCGACTCACGTTGTGCGATCACTCACCGAACATGTTCGGAGTCAATCGTTCACAAACGGACGCTGTCAAGCGCGTGTCGATTCTGTTATGATCGGTTCTGATCGTTATAGCGCTCGTGATGCGCAGGACACGCCACCTCGTCCGGCACTCACCTGCGAGGACGCCGGGAGTCCCGGGGTCCGGTGCCACCACCTCGACGGAGAGAGATGCCCACGCCCTTCACCGGCCCGCTCGCCGCGACCTTCGCCGCCCGGACGGGCGACCCCGTCGAGCGCGCCGCCTCGCTCGCGTCCCTGCTCGCCGACCCCGCGTGCGCCCTGCCCGTCCCGCCCGCGTCCGACCGCTCGGTGTGGTCCCCGGAGGAGGGGCGCGTCGACCGCGAGACGGTCGCGGCGGTGCTCGCGCGCGCACGGGTCGACCTCGGGACGCCGTGGCCGCTGCCGTCGGCGAGCACCGCCGCGCGCCTGCACCGCGACGGCGACCGGACCGCCCACGAGGAGCTCGTGCACTCCCGGCAGCAGCGGTTGTCGCGCGCCGTCGTCGCGGCGGCGGTCACGTGCGAGGACGCCTGGGTCGACGAGGTCGCCGACGGCGTCTGGGCCCTGTGCGAGCAGTCCTCCTGGTGCTGGCCCGCGCACGACGACGCGTGGGCGACGCGCGGCTGGGTCGTGCCCGACCTGGACCGTCCGTACCTGGACCTGGGGGCGGGCGAGGTCGTCGGCCAGCTCGCGTGGGCCGACCACGTGCTCGGAGACCTGCTCGACGCGCGCTACCCGGGCCTGCGCGCCCGCGTGCGCGCCGAGGCCCGCCGGCGCGTCGTCGAGCCGTTCCTCGAGCGGCGAGACTGGCACTGGATCGGGCTCGACGGCGACGTGCACAACTGGAACCCCTGGATCCACGGCAACGTGCTCGTCGCCGCGCTGCGCCTGCTCGACGACCCTTCCGACGCCGGGCTGCGCGCGCACGTCGTGGACCTCGCGATCGAAGGGCTGGACCGCTACGTCGCGGTCCTGCCGGACGACGGCGCGATCGACGAGGGCTACGAGTACTGGTGGAACGGGGCGTGCCGCGCGCTGGAGGCGCTGGACGTGCTCGCGCACGCGACGGGAGGTGCCCTCGACGCGCTCGACCCCGCCGCGCCCGTGCCGGCGCTGCGCGCGACGGTCGCGTTCCCCCACCGCATGCACCTCGGCGGCGACTGGTACCTCGACCTCGCCGACGGGCGTGCGCGCCCGCCGGCCGAGCAGCCGTGGCACGCGCTGCACCGGGCCGCGCGGAGGGTCGGCGACGAGGACGCGCGGCGCCACGCCGCGTCCTACCGCGTGCCGGGCGCGCCCGTCGCGGACGAGACCGCAGGCCTCGCGCGCCTCCTGCGTGCCCTGACCGACGACGAGTGGCTCGCCGCCGAGCCCGGCGCGGCACCCCTGCCGCGCGACGTGTGGCTCCCCTCGACGCAGGTGCTCCTCGCCCGCGAGGAGGTCGGCAGCGCCCGCGGTCTCACGCTCGCGGTCAAGGGCGGGCACAACGGTGAGCACCACAACCACAACGACGTCGGGTCGTTCGTCGTCGCGTCAGACGGTGTGCCCGTCCTCGTCGACGCGGGTCGGCCCACGTACACGGCCCAGACGTTCGGCCCCGACCGCTACGCGATCTGGACCATGCAGAGCTCGTGGCACAACGTGCCGGAGGTCGCGGGCACGCCGCAGGAGGCAGGTGCCGGGTTCGCCGCGCGCGACGTCGTCGCGGGCGACGGCGAGCTGTCGCTCGACCTCGCGGGCGCGTACCCGGTCGGAGGGCTCGGGTCGTGGCGCCGGGCCGCGCGGCTCGAGCGCTCCGGCGGCCCGGCCCGCGTCGTCGTCGACGACGCGTGGGACCTCGGCGCGGCCGCGCCCGCCGCCGCCGTCGTGCACCTCGTGCTCGCGGGTGACGTGACGACCTCGCCGGGCGCGGCGCGCGTCGTGCCGCTCGACGGCGCGACGCCGGTCGTCGTGCGCTGGCCGGCGGACGTCCCCGTCGAGGAGACCGTGCGGGTGCTCGACGACCCGATGCTCGGCGGCGTCTGGGGCGAGCGCCTGACGCGCCTCGCGCTCGACGTGACCGGGCGCGAGAGCCTGCGGCTCGTCGTCGCGCAGGACGACACGCCGGGGACCGCGGCGCGCAGGACTCCCGCGCAGGACGCGGCGAGCGGCATCATCGACCCGACCGACGGCACCGACGCCGCCGGGGACACCCAGGAGGGGGCACCGTGACCACCGAGGATGTGCAGCGGGCACCGCTCGCCGCGGAGCGACGGGCGCACCTGCTCGCGTCGCTCGAGCGCGACGGCGTCGTCCGTGTCGCGGACCTGACGGACGAGCTGGGCGTGACCGCCGTGACCGTCCGCCGCGACATCGCCCAGCTCGAGCGCGAAGGGCTGCTGGCCCGCGTGCACGGCGGCGCGGTGCCGGTCGACGGCAAGGAGGACGCGCCCGAGCGCAAGCCGACCGCGACGATCGGGGTGCTCGTGCCGTCGCTCGACTACTACTGGCCGGGCGTGGTGCGCGGCATGGAGGCCGAGGCGCGTCGGCACGGCCTGCGCGTCGTGCTGCGGGGGTCGTCCTACGAGGCGGCCGACGAACGTCCCGCGCTCGAGCGTCTCGTCGCGGCGGAGAACCTGCGCGGCCTCGTCCTCGCGCCCCGCACGGACAGCCCGCACGCGCAGGAGCTCGTGCAGTGGCTCGCGCGGACCGAGGTCCCCTCCGTGCTCGTCGAGCGCGAGGCTGCGCTCGCCCCGCACCGCGAGGCGCTCGAGTCCGTCGTCTCCGACCACGCGCTCGGGGCGCTCATGGCGGTGCACCACCTCGCCGACCTCGGGCACCGGCGCGTCGGGCTCGTCATCTCTCGGCAGTCCCCGACGTCGCGCAAGATCGCGGCCGGATGGCGCGCGGCGTGCGCGGACCTCGGCCTGTCGTCGGAGGAGCACTTCGAGCGGTTGGCCCCGGACCGCCACCGCCCCGAGTTCGCCCAGGCGATCGCGGAGGTCGTCGACACGGCCGTCGCGTCCGGCACGACGGCGCTGCTCGCGCACTCGGACCCCGAGGCGTTCGCGATCGTGCAGAACGCGCAGGACCGCGGCCTGGCGGTCCCGGGCGACCTGTCCGTCGTCGCGTACGACGACGAGGTCGCCGGGCTCTTCAGCCCGGCCCTCACGGCGGTGCGCCCACCGCGCGCCGCCGTCGGGCACGCCGCCGTCGACCTGCTCGCGAAGCGTCTCGCCGACCCGTCGCGTCCCGTCCACCGGATCGCGATCAGCCCGAAGCTCGTCGTGCGGGAGTCGACCGGACCGGTCACGCCGCGCGGCTGAAGGACGACCGCGACCGCCCGACCCGCTCCGGCCGCAGACCCGTGAGACGGCTCACCCCCCGCACCGCGGGGGTGCGAGGGGTGAGCCGCATCGGACGGGGTCCGTGCCGGGCCCCCGCGGGGGCCGGAGGCAGGTTCAGCAGGCGGGCGCCGGGTGGGCGACCTCCTCGACGCTCTCGCGGTCGTCGCCGCCTGCCGTGCGGGCGGTCACGGTCACGGTGCCCTCGGCGGGCGTCGTCCGCACGGCGAACGACTGGTACGCGCTCTTGCCGGGTGCGACGTCCGTGAACGACTTCGACCCGTAGGCGGTCTCGACGTCGACGTCCAGCGCGACGTCGTCGTCGTTCGTCACGCGCACCGCGAGGTACGGCTTGCCCGCGAGGCAGCGCGTCTCGACGACCGCGGTCGTGGCGACCCCGAGGTCGTCCTCCTCGCCCGCGACGGCGACCCAGGAGAGGACCGGTGCCTCGGTGCCGCCGTCGTTCGCCACGGAGTACGTGACGACGGTCTCCTCGGTGAGCGTGAACTCGCCCGAGAGCACCTGAGAGCGCCCGAGGCTGCCGTGGGGGAACGCGACCTTGCCCACGGGCACGGTGACGGCCTGGCCGTCGGTCTCGGTCCACGAGACCGAGGTCTGCATGTTCCGGGCCTTGCCGCTGCCGACGTTCCACCACTCGGTGTGGCCCGAGGACACGGTGTACGTGCCTGCGGGGAGCGTGAACCGGTACTGCAGGGGCGTGCTCGCACCCGAGGTGTACCAGCCGGTCTCGCGCGTCTTGTCGTACGGGGTCTGGTTGAGCAGGCCCTTCGCGGAGTAGCTCGCGACCCGGCCCCAGCCGCGGTCGGCCGACCACGCGGCGTCGGCCTCGGCGTTGCGCAACGTGGCGCCGCCGGCCTCGACGTGGCCTTGCACGGCACCGAACGCCGAGGACGCGGGGACCGCGGGGGCGTTGGCGTCGACGAAGTACTGGACGCCGTCCGGCACGACCTCGACCTGGGCGGAGACGGCGAGCGACTCGTTGTCGACGAAGGTCCCGGTGACGGTCGCCATCGCGTACGGCGTGTCGAACGCGCCCGCGGGGACGAACCACTCGACGGGGGCGTCGATCGTCGTGCCGGCCTGCGACGTCGCGCGGACGGTGGCCGGCAGCTCCGGCTTCTCGCCGACCGCGGTCGCGAGACGCGCGACGGGCGTCGCGACGGTGACCGGCGTGGTCTCCGGGTCGGTGACGACCGGGTCTCCGCCACCGACGAGCACGTCGACGCCGTCGAGCGTGAACGTGCCGCTGCGTACCGTGACGGTCACGGTGTGCGTCGTCGACCCGTCGAGCCCGCGCTGCCAGTACGACGTCTGGCGGTCGCCGGTCGATCCGACGTCCACCGTGCGCACCGGCTCCTCGTCGACCGCGACGTCGAGCGTCGCGGCGCCGGTCGCGCCGAAGAGGTTGAACCCGGTGCCCTCGACCTCGAAGACGGCCGAGCGTCCCGTGGACAGCACGTGCTGCGTGCGGTTGAGGTGCGCGTATCCGGCCTGCGTGAACGAGAAGCCGTCGGGGTAGGAGATGCGCGAGTCCGCGTCGTCGATCTTCGCCGACTCCCACGCCTGGCCCTCGATCGGGGTGATCGCCAGGTCGTCGTACTCGGTGTTGTAGTAGCCGCTGACGAGGGACACGCGGCCCGTGAGGACCGGGTTGGTGCTCGCGTCGACGTACCGCGCGAGCGGCTCGCCGTCGAGCGTCACGGTGATGACGGTGTCGCGGGCCTCGACGGACAGCGCGTGCCAGGCGTCGGGGTCGAACCCGGCGATGGTCCCGGACGCGACCGCGGTGCCGAGCTTGCGCAGCTGCCACGACCCGTCGGCGTGCACGCGCACGGCGTAGGTCGCGAGGTCCTCGCCCGTGGGCAGGAGCTGGCGCACGCCGAGGCCCGCGAAGTTCGCGAGCGACGCGTCGCGCACCTGGGTGTCGAGGCGGAAGTCGACCGACGCCGTGTAGTTCGCCCACGAGTGGTCGCCCAGCACGGTGGCCGGGGGAGCGGTGGACGGGCGGTCCTGCGCGTGGCTGCCCCAGACGTCCCACGTGAACCCGCGGTTCTCGGCGTGGATCTTCTGCACGAGCACGTTGCCGCGCTCGCCCTCGCGCTCCTCGACCTCGAACGCGCCGTTCTGGTCGGCCGTGTACCGTGGAGAGCCGCCGCGGCGCTCGACGTAGCCCATCGACGTGCCGTTGACGTCGGCTGCCGGGTAGTCGGCGTACTCGAAGTCGTCCGTGTACGGCAGCCCGAGCACCGTGTCCTGCGCCGGGGAGGCGTAGTCCGTGCGGTCGTAGGCCTGCGTCGTGCCGTCGACGCCGAGCGGCAGCGTCGAGAGCGTCTGGATCGAGTACGGCGCGATCTCGACCTGGTAGACCGCGTACTCGGTGCCGTCGACCGTCTCCGTGCGCACGGGCTCGACGTAGCCGGTCGGCCGCAGCCAGTTGGCGTCGTACTCCTCGCCCGCGTCGGGGCCGCGCGTCTCCCACACGGTGAGCGGACGCGGCTCGCCGAGGTTCGCGACCTTGACCTCGAAGTGGCGTGCGGTCTTGGTGTTGTTCGCGTGCACCTGCGTGTAGTCGGGCTCGCCGCCGTCCGCGGCGGGCGTGCGCAGCGTCATGTAGGTGCGGGTCGAGGTGTCGACGTTCGTGCCGCCGTCGCCCTTCGTCCCGTCGCCGTACGTGGCGCCCTCGACGTACTCCCAGCCCGTCTCGGCGAACTGGTGGAAGTGGCGCACGAGCGCGACGCCGACGCCGCCCTCGTAGTACCCGGACCACGGGTCGGACGCGCGGACCAGGTGCTTGGGCGAGTACTGCGTGCCCTCGTACATCGCGCTCACCGCGGGCTGGAAGAGGAACGACGTCATGTGCGCCGGGTCGTCGCCCGCGCCGCTCCAGCGGTACGCGTTGATGAACCGGTCGGCGATGTCGACGGCGCCCACGGTGCCGCCGAGACCGCCACGGGCCGGGTCGGCGTTGATGCGGTACTCGGGGTCGATCATCGGGGCGACACCCTCGGAGTACAGCACCTCCATGCCGTGCTCCTTGTTGAGCCGCGTGAGGTTCGGCCCGCCCGCGATGTCGTAGTGGTAGCCGATCGCGTCGACCTGTTCGAGCACGGCCGGGCTCGCGAGGATGGCCGCGGCGACGGGCTCGACGTTGCGGTACGTGTCGAGCGCCACGATCTTGATGTTGCCGTAGTCGTAGCGCGCGTCCTCGGCCTCGGCGTCCTCCTCGAGGCGCTCGGCGAAGTCGACCACCCAGGCGAGCTCGGGCGCGATCGACGCCTGGCGGAAGCTGCCGCCGACCTCGTTCTGCGACGGGGACAGGTAGTCGAGCTCGACGCCGTACGTGTCGTACGCGGCGTCGATCGTCTCCTTGTACCACTGGTAGCGCAGGTCGGGGTCGGTCTTCGTCCACGAGGGCTCGCCCCAGCGCAGGGCCTCGGTCTCGATGTCCGGGTTGATCGACAGCGCGTCGGCGATGAAGTGGAACCCGGCGCCGCGCAGCACGTTGGCGGGCTCGTCGGCGCTGCGCTTCGTCGCGGGCTCGGTGCCGGAGGACGTGTTGTTGTCCGCGCCGAGCTCGACCTTGATGTGCTTGAGGCCGGCGCCCGTCTCCGGGTCGAAGATGAGGCGCATGATGCGCCAGTACGCCTCGGGGTTCTCCTCCTTGTAGTCGAGCAGGAGGTTGCCCGTGTTGTTGCACGACACGGAGCCGAAGCCGCCGAACACGTTGTACGGCGTGCCGTCCGCGCGACGCTCGACGTCCTCGCCGTCGACGAGGATCTGCTTCCAGTCGATCGAGGGGTCGTCGAAGCGCAGCTCCGGCAGGTCTGCGGGGAGCGCGGCGGTGGCGGCGGGCGCGTCCGGCGCGGACGCCGCGGGGGCGGCGGCGGCGAGACCGGTGACGGCGAGCGCGAGCGCGGTCGTCACGGCCGTCGCCGTGCGCCCGCGCCCGCGGCCGGGCGGTGCGTGGAGTCTCATGGGTCTGCCTTCCTGCCGCCGTCGTCGGCGGCGCGTGGGGGACGGGCGCGGAGCCGGGCCGGCGCGGTGCGCCGGCCCGGGCCCGCGGTGAGGCTCAGCCGCAGCTCGCGGCAGAGGTCGTGAGGTCGTGCCGCGCGTCGACGCGCTCTCCGTCGACGACGGCGCTCGCGGTGACGCTCACCTCGTGCGCGCCCGTGCTCGGAGCGCGCGCGGCGAACGACTGGTACGCGTTCTTCCCGGGCGCGACGGCGGCGACCGTGCGGGAGCCGAACGGCGTCGTGAGGGTCACGTCGACCGGCACCGTGTCGTCGTTCGTCGCGCGCACCGCGACGTACGCCGAGCCGGCGAGGCAGCGCACCTCGGCGTCCGTGCTCACCGCGAGGGCGGGCGCCGTGGCGGGGGCGGTGCCCGGGATCGTCAGCTCGCTGATCTTCAGGTACGACCCGGGCGTGTCGAACGTCAGGCGCAGCGCGTCCGTCGTCACCGCGTCGAACGAGACCGTGGTGCGCGACCCGTTCGGTCCCGGCCCGACGGCGCTCGCGGTCGTGGGCAGCCACGTGCCGTCCGCGTCGCGGTGCTCGACCGTGACGCCCGTGATCGTGCCCTCGGTGTTGGTGAGGTGCACGGCGTCGACCGACCACGGCTGCGCGGCGGCCACGGTGAACGTCACGCGGTCCTTCTTCCCCGTGCCGCCGGCCCACGTGGACCACGCGGTCGCGAGGTTGCCGTCGCACGCGAGGGCGGCGGGCATCGTGCCCCACTCGGTCTGGTGGAACGATGCGCTCACCGTCGTGCCGGGCTCGCGGCACACGTCGACGGGGCCGTCCACCTCGACGGTCGCCGTGACGTAGCGGCCCGCGAGCGGGCCGTCGCCGGCGACGTGCCCGACGAGCGCGTGCGTGCCCTTCGCGGCGAACGCGGCGTCGAGGCTCGTCGTGCTCCAGCCGGCGGTGAGGCCGTCGTAGCGGGTGCCGTCGACCGTGACGTCGAACGTCGGGTCGAACGCGTCGCGCTCGTCGACGTGCGCGGTGAACTCCCAGGGCTCCACAGGCTCGAGCGGGTGGAACAGCGTCGTGTTCGCGGGGTCCCACGAGCCGACGTTCTCGACCGTGACCTGGCCGTCGCGCACCTGGATGGGCGCCCACACGTAGCGCGACCGCTCGCCCGCGGAACCGTTGGGCTCGGTGATCCAGCGGTCGCCCATGTAGGCGAACCGGCCGGCCTCCTGGTCGAGCGCGATGACGAACGTCGGCTGGGAGTCGAAGCACTCCACCGGGTCGGCGTTCCCGACGCCGGTGCGCGCCGGGTCGCCGACGCACGGGTTACCGAGCCGCTCCCACTGGCCCGTCGCCGGGTGGCGGTCGCCGTTCCCGACGACGGCCTCGGTCGGTGTGATCATCGACCGGGACCGGTAGGCGACGACGGGCGTGGACGCCCAACCGTCCGTGCCGGACGTGAGCATGTAGTACCAGCCGTCGTGCTTGAAGACGCTCGACGCCTCGCGCGAGAAGTCCGGCAGCACGCGGTTCGAGAAGTCCTGGCCGAGCACGGCGTCGCTGCCCGTCTCGAGCGGCCCCGTGTACTCGGCGTTGAGCCGCGAGACATACATCCACTTGTTCATCTCGGAGGAGTAGACCGCGTAGGCGTCGTCGGCGACCGCGTCGACCGCGTGCTCGCCCGCATCCTGGAAGATCGTCATGTCGCGCGAGTCGCCCTCGCGGCCCGCGTTCGGCACGCCCGGCGCCCAGTTCATCTTCGTGGTGTTGACGAGCTTGAACGGGCCCCACGGGGTGTCCGACGTCGCGAAGCCGATCTCGGCGCGCGAGTACCGCGATCCGACGTTCTGGTTCGTGGGGTCGCCGCCTCCGCGGACCCAGCGCACGAGGTCCGCGTTGTCCGCGAGCGGCCCGTCCGCGTGGTAGATGACGACGAACTTCTTCGTCCTCGCGTTCCAGAGCATCTTGGGACGCTCCATGATGTTGACGTTGCCGTTGAGGCGGTACGACGCGTTCGACAGCGCGGCCTCGTCGTACGTCGCGGCCACGCCCGCGGCCTCGTCGGCCCACGTCTCGACGTAGGGGGCGACGAAGTCCTTCGCGGCATCGATCTGCGTCTGCGTGGACGTGGCGTCGGGCGCGGTCTTGTTCGCGACCTCCTTGAGCGCGTCCAGCTTGGCCGGGTCCACCTCGACCGACGTCCCGGCGGCGTCCACGCGGAGCGTGAAGTGCTGGTGGCTGGGCAGGACGCGGCCCATGTCGTGCCACGTCACGAGGTCGGTGGACCAGTAGCCGCGCACGCCGTCGACGGGGCGCGTGGCGTTCGTCTTGTCCTCGCCGTACCAGAGGTGGACCTCCTGATCGGTCGTCCCGTCGCCGGTGATGTCGAGACCGACCTCGGCCTCGTCGACCGTGACGACCGAGCCGCCGTGGGCCTTGATCGTCTCGCCGTCCGCGTCGCGCCACGCCGAGCCGTCCGGTGCGGGGACCGTGCCGACGGCGGTCGTCGCTGACGGCGCCGCCGGGTCCGCCTCAGTCACGACGCCCAGGGCGGTCGCCGCGCGAGGACCTGTCACCGTGGGCGAGGCGGTCGCGGGCCCGGTGGCGACGCTGAGCGTGCCACCGAGGGCGAGGGCGAGGGCGATCGCGGTAGCGAGAGCGGGGGCGCGGCGCCGGCGGCGACGCGGTGGTCGGTCGTCGATCGGTCCGGCGGCAGCAACGGGCACGAGGATCTCCTTCGATCATTCGGTGCTCGCACGTGACGATCTCCGGTGATCGTTTCTGTTTGTTCACGTGCTACAACGTTCGTTCATGTCCGAAAGTAGAGGTCGTTCCGGGGAGAATCAACAGCGCCGGTAACGTGAACGGAAACGAACAACCGAGCCGTGGCCGCTCGACGCGCAGCGTCGTCGTCCGCGGACGAGGGCCTCCACCACCCCCTCCCCAGGGCGTGCCCGGCAGGTCCGAGCGGCGGGCGCGGTGCGCGCGCCCGCCGGGTCGTGGAGTCAGCGACCGATGGTGTCGAGCTCGGCGACGTCCTCCGTCGAGAGCGCCAGCGCCGCTCCGGCGAGGTTCTCGCGCAGGTGCGCCACCCGGGAGGTCCCGGGGATGAGGAGGATGTTCGACGAGCGTCGCACGAGCCAGGCGAGGGCGACGGACATCGGGGTGGCGTGCAGTCGCGCTGCCACGGCCGAGAGGGCGCCTGCCTGCAGGGGACTGAAGCCTCCCAGGGGAAAGAACGGGACGTAGGCGACGCCGTCCGCGGCGAGGTCGTCGATCAGCCGGTCGTCCCCGCGGTGGGCGAGGTTGTACAAGTTCTGGACGCACACGATCGGCGCGACCGCACGGGCTTCGGCGACCTGCTCGGCGGTGACGTTGCTGACGCCGAGCCGTCGGACGAGCCCCTGCTGCTGGAGCTCGACGAGCGTCTCCATCGCCTCGGTGATCGGACCGGGCTGCGGCCCGTGGGCATCGCCCATGCGCAGGTTCACCAGGTCGAGGTGCTCCACGCCGAGGGACTCGAGGTTCTCTCTCACCTGACGGCGCAGGTCAGCCGGCGTGCGGGCGGTGGGCCAGCCGCCCTCGGCGTCGCGGTCTGCCCCGACCTTGGTCGAGATCAGCACCGACTCCGGGTAGGGATGCAGCGCCTCGCGGATCAGCTCGTTGGTCACGCGCGGCCCGTAGGCGCCGCTGGTGTCGATGTGGGTGATCCCTTGGTCGACGACATCGCGCAGTACCGCGATCGCGCCGTCCCGATCCGTGGGCGGCCCCATCACCCCGGGTCCGGCGAGCTGCATCGCCCCGTACCCGAAGCGGGTGACGGTGCGTCCGCCGAGGTCCCAGGTCCCCCCGGGGAGCGTGGTCGTGTGCGTGGTCATCTCGTCATGCCTCTCGTGTGCGTGGTTCATGAGGCTGGTGCTCCACCTCGTCGTGCACGAGCATGAGAGAGCAGCTCTCCGCAAGGAAGTACGCACTCCGAAGTGCGTTACCTCCCCGACGAACGGCGACACCCATGGCGACGCAGACCGCAGCCGAACGGCGTGCCCGAGCCAGGAGCGCCTACGACGCGTTCCTGGCCGCCTGCCCGAGCCGTCAGCTCCTGGACAGGCTCTCCGACAAGTGGGTCGTCCTGGTTCTGTGCGCCCTGGGCGGCGACGGCCCCGGCGGCGACGGGGAGCCGATCTCGCTGCGCTACTCCGAGCTGTCGCGCCTGATCGCGGGAGTGAGCCAGAAGATGCTCACCCAGACCCTCCGCTCTCTCGAGCGCGACGGGATGCTCACGCGCACCGTGACCCCGACGGTCCCCGTCACGGTCGACTACAGGCTCACCGATCTCGGTCTCTCGCTCCACCGGACCACGCGCGAGCTCAGGGCCTGGGCGCAGGACAACATGGACGCGGTGCACGCCAGCCGTAGCCGGTACGACACGAACGGCTGACGAGATCCGCGGTGATGGCGCCGGCCCGTTGACCGTCCCTGCCGACCGGGCTACTCTCTCGGCCCCCATTCGGAAAGTTCGGCCGAAATTTCGGGGCCGCGACACGAAGGAGTGCCTGATGGATGGATCGACCGACCGCGCGTGCGAGGGAACGCGGCGCCGACGCGGGGCGACGGGACTCGTCGCGGGCGGGCTCGTCGGCGGGCTGGCGCTCGCGGCCGGCCTCGCCGTCCCCGCCGCGGCCGAGAGCGTCCCGGTCGCACCCGACGACGCCCCGCGCGCGGCGCAGAGCGTCCCCGGGGAGGGGGCGCCCGCCGTCGGGCAGCCTGCCCTGACGGGTGCGCAGCGCGCGACGCTGGAGGCGTACCTGGAGGACACGTATACCTCGTTGGAGGCCATGACCGACGAGGAGACCGGCCTGCCCGCGGACAACATCGAGGGTGACCTGGACCCGGCGTCGAGCAGTGCGTACACGTCGCCGACGAACATCGGCGGCTGGCTGTGGTCCACCGTCGTGGCGCGCGACCTGGGCCTGCTCGACGAGGCCGAGGCGCGCGACCGCCTCGCGACGACGATCGACACGGTCGCGTCGCTCGACCGGCACGACGCGAGCGGCATGTTCTACAACTGGTACGACCCCGCGACGGGCGACCGGGTGGAGACGTGGCCCGACGACGGCAACCCGGTGCACCAGTTCCTCAGCTCGGTGGACAACGGCTGGCTGGCCGCGGGCCTGCGCGTCGTCGCGGAGGCGGAGCCGAGCCTCGCGGACGAGGCGCTGGCCGTCTACGACGGCATGCACTTCGGCGCGTTCTACAACGCGGAGGCGCGGCCGGACCTCGGCGTCGGGCTGCTGCGCGGCGGGTTCTGGGACGAGGAGCCGCCCGGGTGCTCGGTCGCCGGCGACTACCTCGGCACGGGCACGGACGTGTACTACACGTGCCACCACTACGACACGACGGTCTCGGAGACGCGCATCGCGACCTACCTCGGCATCGCCGAGGGCGAGGTGCCGCCGGAGGCCTACTACGCGAGCCACCGCACGTTCCCGGACACGTGCGACTGGTCGTGGCAGGAGCAGAAGCCGATCGGCGAGACGCGCGAGCACCTGGGCGTCCCGGTCTTCGAGGGGGCGTACCGCTACCGCGACCTCGCGGTCGTGCCGGGCTGGGGCGGCTCGATGTTCGAGGCGCTCATGCCGGACATGCTCGTCCCCGAGGCCGAGTGGGGCCCGACGTCGTGGGGCGTCAACCACCCGCTCGTCGTCCGGGCGCACAAGGAGCACGGTCTCGACGAGGCCGGCTACGGGGCCTGGGGCTTCTCGCCCGCGAGCAACCCCTTCGGCGGCTACGCGGAGTACGGCGTCGACGCGATCGGCCTGCGCTCCGACGGCTACCTGTCCGACGGCGAGACCGACGTCGACCTCGGCTTCGAGGGCTGCCGCGAGGCCACGAACCCCGCGCCGGAGTTCGGTGACGGCGTCGTGACGCCGCACGCGTCGTTCCTCGGGCTCGCGTACGACACCGAGGGCGTGCTCGACAACCTGGCCCACCTTGCCGACGACCTCGGCGCGTACGGGCCGGGCGGGTTCTACGACTCCGTCGCGGTCCGCTCGGGCACGGTCGCCGAGCGCTACCTGTCGCTCGACCAGGCGATGATCGTCGCCGCGATCGGCAACGTCCTCGACGACTCGCGCCTCAAGGACTACTTCGTCGACGACCAGCTCGAGGACGCGCTGCGCCCGCTCATGGAGGCGGAGACGTTCTCGGCGGCGGCCGACCTCACGCCCGGCGTCGGCGCCGACGTCGAGGTCGAGGCGCGCTGCCTGGGGAACCGGGCGGCCGTGGCGGTGCGCGCCACCAGCACGTCCGACGGCCGCACGACCGTGGAGCTCGCCACCCCGTACGGGACGCGGTCGTACGACGACGTCGCCCCGCACCGCAGCACGTACCGGGCGTTCTCGGCGCGCACGGCGGAGATCCCGTCGGGCACCGCGACCGTGACGGTCACGTCCGACGACGGCGCGACCGTCCAGGAGCTGCCCTACCGCTACGCGGGGGTCTCCTGCGGCTGACCGCCCCGCACCGCGGCCGACCGCCGCGCCGCGCGCGTCAGGCGCGCGGCGCGGCGGTCGACGCGCGCACGACGAGGCTCGTCGCGAGCTCGGTGCGCAGCGTGCGGCCGCTCGCGGTGCGCGCCCGGTGCACGAGCGCGACGGCCGAGGCGCCCATCTCGACGAGCGGCTGGCGCACCGTGGTGAGCGGGGGGTCGGTCCAGGGCGCGACGGGCAGGTCGTCGAACCCGACGAGCGAGACGTCGTCCGGCACGGACCGCCCCGCCTCGCGGAGCGCCCGCAGCGCACCGAGCGCGGTGTCGTCGCTGCACGCGAAGACCGCCGTCGGGGGGTCGTCGAGGGCGAGCAGCCGCTGCGTCTCCTCGTAGCCGGCGGCGACCCCGTAGGTGCTGAGGCGCACGAGGTCGTCGTCGACGGGTACGTCCGCCTGGATGAGCGCGGCGCGGTAGCCCGCGAGGCGGGCGAGCGCGTTGTCCTGCTCGGGGACGCCCGTGATCGTCGCGATCCGCCGGTGCCCCAGGGCGAGCAGGTGCGCCGTCGCCTCCAGCGCGCCCTGGAAGTTGGCCGCGCCGACGCTGAGCACGTCCTCGGGCGGACGGCGGCGCGGGTCGACGACGACGAGCGGCACCCCGGCCGTGGCGAGGGCGGCGCGCGCCTCGGCGTCGGGCACGGCGACGACGCTCACGAGACCGTCCGTGCCCCGCGCGAGCGCGTGCCGGACCCACGCGCCGCAGTCGTCGGGGTCCAGCTCGACGGACAGCACGACGTCGAGCCCGAGGCGCCGCGCCTCGGCGACCGCGCCGCGCACGACCGCCTCGGACCACGGCCCCTCGAAGTCGACGATGCGGACGTCGACGAGCCCGGTCCGCCGGGACGTGGGGGGCCGGATCTCGTAGCCGTGCCGGCGCAGCACGCCCGCGACGCGTTCGCGCGTCGCCGCCGAGACGTCCGGGCGCGCGTTGAGCACCTTCGACACCGTGGGGACGGACACCCCGGCGTCGGCCGCGACCTGCGCCAGCGGGACGCTCCGGCGACCCGGGCGCGCGGCGGTCATCGGGACCCGTCGCGGCAGTCCTGACGGGCGGTCCCCGTCGCGCGTGCCGCCGACAGCCAGCCCCGCGGGTCCTCGCTCGCGACGAGGTCGGTGCCGGACACGAGCCAGGTGGCCCCGGCGTCGAGCGCGCGGGGAGCGATCTCGCGCGTGACGCCGCCGTCCAGGCCGACGTCGTGACCCGCGCCGACGACCTGCTGGACGGTGGTGAGCGCGTCGACCTGGAACGCCGAGCCGGCCTCGCCGGGCGTGATCGACATGACGAGGACGTCCGTCCCGGGCTCGACGGACGGCACGCCGGTACCGGGCGAGAGCGCGACCCCGGCGCGAGCGCCCCGGGCGCGGACCCGGTCGAGGGCGGCACGCCAGTCGCGCGTCCCGGCGTGCACGACGACGAGCTCGCAGAAGTCGGCCCAGCGGTCGACCTCGCGGAGCGGCTCCTCGACCATGAGGTGCGCCTCGGCGGCGAGCCCGCTGCCGGCCGTCACCTCCGCCGCCTCTGCCGCGGTGAAACCTCCCGCCGCGGCGAAGCGCCCGTCGGTGTGGTCCCAGTGGACGGCGCGGAGCCCGGCGCGGGCCAGCCGGTCGGCCTCGGCGGCGACGCGGTCACGCGGCGTCGACCAGAAGGACGCCGCGACGCGGGTGCGGGCCGCGCTCATCGCCCGGCACCGCGCGTGACGGGCGGGAGCTCGAGCAGGGCCTCGGCGCACCGCTGCTCGGTGACGAGCGCGGAGACGAGGCCGGACCGGGTCACCGCGTGCACGGCGGCAGCCTTCTCGTGCTCGGCGGCGACGGCGATCACCTGGGGCACCCGCGCGAGCTGGCGTGCGGAGATCGACAGGCACCGCTCGGCGAAGTCGGGCACGAGGTCGCCCTCGGCGGTGAGGAGGATGCCCGCGATCTCGGCGCGGACCCCGCGTGCCGTGAGGTCGTCCCGCTCGTCGCGCCCGAGGACCTCGCGGAGCTGGGAGATCGGCGGGTCCCACGAGCCGATCGCCACGACGGCGACGTCGACCCGGTCGAACAGCGAGAGCGCGCGGGCGATGTCGGGCTGGCGGCGCAGCGTGGCGGCGGTGGCGGCGTCCTCGACGACCAGGGGCGCGAAGATCGCGTGGGCGTCCCCGCCGGAGCGCAGCGAGACGCGACGGATCACCTCGACGGGGGAGTCGGACAGGTCGGAGCCGACCGCACCGGTGAGCTGCACGACGGTGACCGGGGGCAGCGCGGTGAGACGCTCTGTCATCGCCGTGAGCGTGCGCCCCCACGCGAAGCCGAGGGTGTTCCCGGGGCGCAGCGACCGGGTGAGGAGCTCCGCGGCGGCGGCGCCGACGTCCTCGCGGAGCTCGGCGATCGTCTCGCGCCCCTGGACGACGAGGCACTCGTCGAGGCCGAGGTGCGTGCGCAGGCGTGCCGAGAGGGTGGGGTCGACGACGCCGGCGTCGTCGACGGTGATCGTCACGATCCCGGTGGCGAGGGCCTGCTCCAGCATGCGGGCGACCTTGAAGCGGGAGATCGCGAGCTCCTCCGCGATCTCGACCTTGGAGGCCGAGTCCACGTAGTAGCGGCGTGCCACGTGCGCGAGCTCGTGGCGTGAGAAGTCCGTCATGTCCCTCATTCTTGCTCATCTGAGCGTCCAGTTGCACACATGTTATCGATCCGTGATCGGGGCGTGTTGCCCGCTCTGCCCGCTGCTCCATAGTATCGCCATACGAGCAATCGCGTGCTCATATGAGCACCCGCAAGGAGGCGAGAAGTACATGTCGCGACGACGCGTCCCCGACGAGGTCGGGATCGCGGGGATCTTGATCCTCGTGGTGGTGGTGATGAGCCTGCTGTCCCCGAACTTCCGCACCGCCGGGAACTTCGAGGTGCTGCTCCTGAACGGTGCGGTGGTCGCGCTGCTCGCCCTGGGCCAGACCTTCGTGCTCCTCACCGGGGGCATCGACCTCTCGACGGGGTCCAACCTGGCCCTCACGGGCATGGCGGCCGCCCTGGGGATGCAGGCCGGCCTCCCGTGGTGGGCCGCCACCCTCCTCGCGCTCGCCGTCGGCGTCGTCGTGGGCCTGGTCAACGGCGTCTTCGTGCACTACCTCCGGCTTCCCCCGTTCATCGCGACGTTCTCGATGTTCGGCATCGCCGGCAGCATCCCGATGATCCTCACGGGGGCGGCGTCGGTCACGGTGCGGGACCCGATGTTCGCGTTCCTCGGCCGCGGCAGCGTCTTCGGGATCCCGACGCCGATCCTCGTGGTGGCGTTCGTCGCCGTCGTCTTCAGCGTCCTCCTGGCGCGCACGAGCACCGGCGTCCACATCTACGCGCTCGGCGGCAACAAGGAGACGGCGCGCCTGGCGGGCATCCACACCGGGCGCACGACGCTCTTCGTCTACGCGGTCTCCGGCCTGTGCGCCGCGCTCGCGGGCGTCGTGACGACCTCGCGCCTCATGGTCGGCTACCCGTCCGCGGGATCGGGCAACGAGCTGTTCTACTCGATCGCCGCCGCCGTGGTCGGCGGGGTGAGCCTGTTCGGCGGGGTCGGCTCGATCGGGGGCGCCCTGCTCGGCGCGGTCCTCATCGCGACCGTCTCGAACGGCATGAACGTCGTCGGCGTGGACAGCTTCTGGCAGCCCCTCGTCATCGGCGTGATCATCCTCGCCGGCGTCAGCCTCGACACCTACCGCCGCTCGCTCTCGACCACCGGAGGCAGGGGCAGGCTCCTGCTCCAGCTCCTCTCACCACGCCGCGCCTCGCGCGCCACGTCCTGACCCACCGCTCGAAGGAGAGTTCCATGCGACGCACGACCATCCTCTCGGCCCTCGCCGTGACCGCCCTCGCCCTCACGGGCGCCTGCTCCGCCGTCGACACCGGCACGGGGACGGGGAGCACGGGCGGGAGCGGCTCGACCGACCAGGCCGAGACCACGCTGCCCGCGTCCTGCGACGGGGACGACCCATACGTCGCGGTCAGCCTGCCGAACCTCACCAACCCGTACTACGTGGCGATGAAGAAGGGCTTCGAGGACGGCGGTGCCGCCAACGGGTTCGACGTCGAGGTCCAGGTCGCGAACGACGACGACGCCCAGCAGCTCGCCCAGGTCGAGGCCATGCTGCAGAAGGACCCCTGCGCCCTCGCGCTCAACCCGGTGAAGTCGGAGCCCGCCGCCGGGATCGTCAAGGCGGCGAACGACGCGGGCGTCCCGGTGTTCACGGTGAACGTCATCGTCGACGAGGACGCCCTGGCCGCCCAGGGGGCGACGATCGTCCAGTACCTCGGCGCGGACAACGAGGCGGGCGGGCGGGCCATGGGCGAGCAGGTCCTCGCGGACCTCGGCGCGGACGCCGCGCTCAGCATCGGCTTCATCACCGAGCCCGACGAGCGCCCGGTCGTCATCCGCGACGAGGGCTTCACCGACGCGGTGTCGGCCAACCCGAACGCGGAGGTCGTCGCCAAGGTCGACGGCAACGTCAAGCCCGACGACTCGCTGCGCGTCACGGGCGAGATGCTCCAGGGCAACCAGGACGTCAACGTCATCTGGGCCTCGACCGGACCGGCCGTGTACGGGGCGCTGCAGGCCCTGGGCAACCGCACCGACGTCGCGCTCTACGGGTTCTGCGCGTCCGAGGAGCCGCTCACCGAGGTGTACCGCGGCTGCGTCGCGCAGGAGCCGGAGAGCTACGGCACGCAGGTGACCGAGCAGATCCGCGCGTACGTCGACGGCGAGGACGTCGAGCCGGAGATCCTCCTGCCGCTCAAGGCGTTCACCGTCGGCGAGACCCCTGCGCCGGGGGAGGTCGGCTGACATGACCGACGTCACGACGTCGGTCCCGCGGGGCGCCGCCGGGGGCGGCGCCCTGCGGGCCAGCGGGATCGTCAAGAGCTTCTCGCACGTGCGGGTGCTCCAGGGCATCGACCTGACGCTCGCGGCGGGCACCGTGACCGGGCTCGTGGGTCACAACGGCGCCGGGAAGTCGACCCTGCTCCGCGTCCTCGCGGGGGCGCACCCCGCCGACGAGGGCACGGTGACCGTCGACGGCCAGGCGCTGCCCCAGGGCTCCCCGACCGCCGCGCTCGACGCGGGGATCTCGACCGTCTACCAGGAGCTCTCGCTCCTGCCGAACCTCACCGTCACGCAGAACGTGTTCCTCGGCCGCGAGCTGACGCGCGGGGGAGCGCTCGACCGGCGCGTCATGCGCGAGCAGTCCCGCGCGCTCGCGGACCGGTTCGGCCTCGCGGTGGACGTCGACCGCAAGCTCGGCGCCTACCCCGTCGCGACCCGCCAGCTCCTCGAGGTCGCGGTGGCCGTGGCGCGCGACGCGCGCTACCTGCTGCTCGACGAGCCGACGACGAGCCTCGAGGGCGGGCAGGTCGAGCGGTTCCTCGAGACCGTGCGCGACCTGGCCCGCACCGAGGGCCTGGGGATCCTGCTCGTCGACCACAAGCTCGACGAGCTGTACGCCGTCGCCGACCACGTCGTCGCTCTCGTCGACGGGGAGGTCCGCATCTCCGGCCCGGCCGCCACCGTCGACCGGCAGGCGGTCGTGCACGCGATCGCGGGGGACGAGGCCGTCGCCTCGACGGGTGGCGTCACGGAGGCGGCGCAGCGCACCGACGTCGTCCCGCTGGACGCGGGCGCCCGGCCGTCGCTCGTCGTGCGGAACCTGCGCACGCCCGCGCTCGCCGACGTCAGCCTGGAGGCCTACCCGGGCCGCGTGCTCGGGGTCTACGGGCTCATCGGCGCCGGGCGCACCGAGCTGCTGCGCACGCTCGTCGGGCTGGACAAGGTCCTCGCGGGGAGCATCGAGCTCGACGGCGCGCCGTACCGTCCCGCCGCCCCCGCCGACGCCCAGCGCCGCGGCCTCGTCTACCTCACGGAGGAGCGCAAGGTCGACGGCATCGTCGGGGGGCTGGACGCGACGACCAACGTCGTGCTCCCCGTCCTCGACCGCTACCGCCGGCTCGGCCTGCTGGACAAGCGGCGCATGCGCCGCGAGGCGACGGCCCTCATGGACCGCATGCAGGTCCGCGGCGACCGCGAGGGCCCCGTCGAGCGCCTGTCCGGCGGCAACCAGCAGAAGGTGCTGCTCGCACGCGTCCTCGCGCAGGCTCCCCGCGTGCTGCTGCTCGACGAGCCCACGAAGGGCGTCGACATCGGCGTCAAGACCGAGATCCACCGGCTCCTGCGCTCGCTCGCGCACGACGACGGCCTCACGGTCGTCGTCGTGTCCAGCGAGGAGGAGGAGATCCTCGAGCTCGCCGACGACGTCGTCACCCTCACGGAGGGCCGGTGCGACGGCGACGTCGTCGCGGCCGGCGACCTGTCCTCCGTGGACCTGCGGCACGCGGCGTGGAGCGCCGCGTGACCGCACCGAACACCCCTGGACGAGGAGCACCCATGACCATCCCCGAGATCACGACGCGACGCCGGGCCGCCGTGCTGGAGACCGCCCGGGCCGTCGTCGCGCACGAGGCGCAGGGAGTCGCCGCGAGCGCGACGGACCTGGACGACGTGTTCCTGGACGTGGTCCAGCGGGTGTACGAGTGCACGGGCAAGGTCTTCGTGACCGGGGCGGGCACCTCCGGCGCGGTCGCGCGCCGCATGGCGCACCTGCTCTCGGTGTCCGGCACCCCGTCGGTGTTCATCTCGGGGGCGGACGCGCTCCACGGCACGATGGGCGCGATGGCGCCGGGCGACATCCTCGTCGCGATCTCGCGGGGCGGAGGGAGCGACGAGATCAACGACCTCGTCGTGCGGGCCAAGGAGCGCGGCGTCGACACCGTCGTGGCGGTCACGGCGGACGCCTCGTCGCGCCTCGCCCGGAACGCGGACGTCGTGGTCGAGCTGACGATGATCCCCGGGATCGACCCCGGCGAGGTCATCGCGATGGGCTCGACCCTCGTGACGGCGGCGTGGGGCGACGCGCTCGCCGTGGTCCTCATGCGGATGCGCGGGTACTCGTGGGCGAACGTCCTGCACTCGCACCCCTCCGGGGCGGTCGGCAAGATCGACGAGGCGCCCCAGGAGCTGCCTCCCCTCGAGCCCTACTGGAAGTAGACATGGACCTTGTCGCAGGGGTCGACTCGTCGACCCAGTCCTGCACCGTCGAGCTGCGTCGCCGGGACGACGGCGCGCTCGTGGGGACCGCCTCGGCCCCCCACCCGCGGACCGCGCCCCCGGTCAGCAGACAGGACCCGCGCACGTGGTGGGCGGCGTTCCGCGCGGCGTTCTCCGGTGCCCTGCGCGACGCCGACGCCGACGCGCGGCAGGTGGTCGCGCTCGCCGTCGGCGCCCAGTGCCACGGTCTCGTGCTCCTGGGCCGGGACGGCGAGCCCTTGGCGACCGCCCCCCTGTGGAACGACACGACGGCGGGCCCGGAGGCGGCGCGGATCGCCCACGAGTACGGCCTCGAGCGGTGGATGCAGGACGTCGGCATGGCGCCGTCGTCGGCGCTCACGATCATGAAGCTCGCCCACGTGGCGACGACCGAACCCGCGCTCCTCGACCGCGTCGCGCACGTGCTCGTGCCTCACGACTACCTCACGTACCGGCTCACCGGGGAGGCGGTCACCGACCGGTCCGACGCCGCCGGGACGGGCTACCTCGACGTCCACCGGGGCGAGTGGCGACCCGAGCTCCTGGAGCGCTTCGTCTCGTCCGAGGTCGGCTGGGCCGACGTGCTGCCGACCGTCCTCGGGCCGGACACCCCGGCCGGGACGGTGCGCCCGCACGTCGCGGCGGAGCTCGGGCTCGGGCCGGGCGTCGTGGTGGGGCCGGGCGGAGGGGACCAGCACCTCGCCGCCGTCGGGCTCGGGCTCGCCGAGGGCGACCTCGGCGTCTCGCTCGGGACCTCGGGCGTCGTCCTGAGCCCGCGCCGCACGTCCGTCGTCGACCCCCTCGGCACGGTCGACTCCGTGTGCGACGCGACCGGCGGGTACCTGCCCCTGGCCTGCACCCTCAACGCCGCCAAGGTCACCGACACGTTCGCGCGGCTCCTCGACGTCGACCACGCGACCCTCGAGCGCCTGGCCCTCGCGGCGCCCGTCCGGGCGCAGCGCCCGACGCTCGTCGCCTACCTCGACGGCGAGCGCACCCCGCGGCGACCGGGCGCGACCGGCGTGCTCGGCGGCATCACCGGCGAGACGACCCGGGAGGACGTGGCGCTCGCCGCGTACGAGGGCGTCGTGGCGGGGCTCGTCGGGGCCGCCCGGGCGCTGGAGCGCGCGGGCGTCGACACGAGCGGCGAGGTCGTCGTCAACGGCGGCGGCGCGCGCTCGCTCGCGTACCGGCAGGTCCTCGCCGACGCGCTCGGACGTCCCGTCGTCCGCCGTGCCGCCCCGGAGGCGACGGCGCGCGGGGCCTGCGTCCAGGCGGTGGCCGTGCTCGAGGGCGCGACCGTGGCCGGCACGGCCGAGCGGTGGCGCCCGTTCGCGCTCGACGCCGTCCCGCCGCGCACGGACCCCGCCACGATCGACGCCGCCCACTACGACCTGCTCGCCACGGTCGCGGACCGTCCGCGGCCGTCCGCGACCTGACCACACCCTCCAGGGAGAACGCATGCTGTACATCGACTCCGCCGACCGCGACCAGGTCGAGCGGCTGCTCGCGACCGGCCTGTTCGCCGGCGTCACCACGAACCCGACGATCCTGCGCCGCGCGGGCCTCACCGTCGACGACGTCCCCACCGTGCTCCGGTGGGCCCGCGCGGCGGGAGCCGGGACGGTGTTCCTGCAGGCCGTCGGGCCGGACGAGACGGCGCTCGAGACCCACGGGCGGCAGCTCGCCGACCTCGGCCCGGACGTCGTCGTGAAGCTGCCGGCGACGCGCGACGGGCTCGCCGTCTCCCGTCGGCTCACGCGCGAAGGGGTGCCCGTGCTCGCGACGGCGGTCTACCACGCGTCGCAGGCTCTCGTCGCGGACGCGGCGGGCGCGGGCTGGATCGCGCCCTACGTCGGGCGGATGAGCGACCTGGGGCTCGACGGGGTCGGGCAGACGGCCGACCTCCACGCCGCGCTGCGCGCGTCGGGCCAGGGCTGCCGCGTGCTCGCGGCGAGCCTGCGCGACACGGCCCAGGTCGCGGCGCTCGCGGCCCGCGGGATCGAGGACCTCACGCTGTCCACCGCGCTCTGCGCGGCGCTCCTGGAGAACCCGGACACCGTCGCCGCGGCGGCGCAGTTCGAGACGGACGCCCGCGCGGCGGGATGACGCGACCCGGGCGAACGCACGACGCGGGGCAGGGACGTCGTCCCTGCCCCGCGTCGTGACGTGCGAGGGGTGCGGCGCGGTCGTGACCGCGGCGCGTCAGCCGTCGAGCGAGACGGTCCCGCGGGCGACGCCGCCGAGCCAGCCGAGGCTGGGCTTGGGCGTGCGCTCGAAAGTCTCCGGGTCCCACGCGACGAGCCCGAACGTCGGCGCGAACGAGCCCCACTCGTAGTTGTCGAGCAGCGACCAGTGCAGGTAGCCGAGCAGCGGGAGGCCCGCCTCCATCTCGGCGTGCAGCGCGCGCAGGGCGTCGCGCGTGTAGTCGATGCGGCGCGCGTCGTCCGCCGTCGCGATGCCGTTCTCGGAGACGAGGACCGGCAGGCCGGTGATCTCGTGCCCGAGGCGCGCGGCCTCCGCGATGGCGGCCGGGTAGTACTCCCACCCGGTGAGCGTCTTCTCCGAGTCCTCCGGCGCGGGCAGCGGCCCGTCCACGGTGATGCGCGTGCGCGTGTAGGCCTGGACGGCGACGAAGTCGTCGCCGCGCGAGGCCTCGAGGAAGACGGTCTCGCGCGGGTAGGCGTACTCGCGCAGGACCTCCTCGGCGCCCGGGTCGGCGAAGAACTGCTGCGGCGCGACGGGCCACCCGACGGGCACCCCGACGGTCCGCACGAGCTCGACGGCCCGGCGGTGCGCGGCGACGAGGTGCTCGGTCGCGACCGGGTCGGGCGCGTGCATGGTGCCGGCCTGGAGCTGCTCGGCGCCCTTGGCGGCCGTGATCATCATCGCGAGGATGTTCGGCTCGTTGATGGTGAACACGTGCGACGCGCGGTCGAGCAGCGGCAGCACGTGCTCGACGTACCGCGCGAACCGGTCGACGGACCGCGGGTCGGTCCAGCCGCCGTCCTCCGCGAACCAGCGCGGCGACGTGAAGTGGTGCAGCGTGACGAGCGGCGTGACCCCGTGCTCGAGGCAGCAGTCGATCATGCGGCGGTAGTGGTCGAGCTCGGCCCGCGAGAAGCGGCCCTCGGCCGGCTCGATGCGCGCCCACTCGATCGAGAACCGGTACGAGGTGAGCCCGGACTCGGCCAGGAGCCGGATGTCCTCGGCGTACCGGTGGTAGGAGTCGGCGGCGTCGCCCGACGGCTCGGCGAGGGTCGAGGCCGGGTCGACCTCGCGCGCCCACCAGTCGCTGTTGACGTTGTTGCCCTCGATCTGGTGGGCCGCCGTGGAGGCGCCCCAGACGAAGGACTCGGGGAAGGTGATCGACACAGGCTCTCCTCGTCGGTCGCCGGTCACTTGATGCCGGTCATGGCGATGCCCTGCACGAAGTAGCGCTGCAGGAACAGGAACAGGATGAGGATCGGCGTCACGACGAGCACGGACCCGGCCATGAGCAGGCCGTAGTAGGTGCCGTTCGAGCCGACCGAGTACAGCGAGAGCGCGACGGGGAGGGTGTACATGTTCTCCGTCTGCGCGACGACCAGGGGCCACAGGAAGTTGTTCCACGACCCGAGGAACGTGAGGATGCTCAGCGTCGCGAGCGGCGGCCCGCACTGGGGGAGCACGATCCGGAAGAAGACCCGGAACTCGCCCGCGCCGTCGATCCGGGCGGCCTCGATGAGCGCGTCCGGGATGCCGAGCATGAACTGCCGCATGAGGAACACGCCGAGCGGGCCGGCGAGGAACGGCAGGATGAGCGCCGGGTAGGTGTTGACGAGCCCCATGTTGGACACGAGCACGAACATCGGCACGAGCGTGACGACGCCCGGGACCATGAGCGTGAGCATGACGAGCGCGAACAGCACCTTCTTGCCGGGGAACTGCATCTTCGCGAGGGCGTAGCCGACCATCGAGCAGAAGATGATGTTGCCGAGCACCACGGCGACGGCGACGACGATCGAGTTGGTGAAGTACTGCCCGTAGTTGAGCTGGGACAGCCACCGCTCGTAGTTGTCGAGCGTCGGGTTCTGGGGCCACCAGGTGATGGGCCGCTGCAGGAGCTCGCCCTGCGTCTTGAAGCTGCCGAGCGCCATCCAGATGAACGGCATGAGCGTCAGGAGCAGCCCGACGACGAGCGCGGTGTACGTGGCGCCGCGCGACCAGCGGATCGGGCGTCGTGCCCGACGGCGCGGCGCGCCCTCCGGAGCCGACGTCGCGGAGGGGGTCCGCGAGGACGTGACGGTCATGTCAATCCTCCTTCGACCGCAGCAGGCGGAACTGGACGGCGGCGAGGGCGGCGATCAGCGCGAAGAGCACGTACGCGGCTGCGGAGGCGAACGCGTAGTTGCCGTACCCGAACTGGTTGTAGACGTAGTAGCTGATGGTCAGCGTCGAGTTGACCGGGCCGCCCTTGGTCATGACGAAGGGCTCCTCGAACACCTGGAGGAAGCCGACCGACAGCAGCACCGCGCCGAGCAGCAGCGTCGGGCGCATCAGCGGGACCGTGATGGAGCGGAAGCGCCGCCACGAGCCGGCGCCGTCGACCTCGGCCGCCTCGTAGACGTCGCGGGGGATCGCCTGGAGGCCGGCCAGGAAGATGATCATGAGCGTGCCCATGTTGCGCCACGCGGCCATGAGGATGATCGACGGCATCGCCCACGTGCTGTCGTTGAGCCAGTCGGGACCGTCGATCCCGACCCAGCCGAGCACGGTGTTGACGAGGCCCGAGTCCTGGAGGATGAACCGCCAGACGACCGCCACGGCGACGATCGACGTCACGACGGGCGTGTAGAAGCCGACCCGGAAGACGCTCCGGAACTTCTCGATGCCCGAGTTGAGCGCGACGGCCAGGGCGAGGCCGAGCACCATCGTCAGCGGGATGCCGACGAGGACGAAGTAGAAGGTGTTGACCAGCGCCTTGCGGAACAGCTCGTCCTGGAAGACGCCGGTGAAGTTCTCGATCCCGACGAAGTTCACCGCGAACGGGGTCTTGATGTCACGGATCGTGAGGTCCGAGAACGACATTCCGAACGACGCGAGCAGCGGCCCCAGCATGAAGACCGTGAAGACCGCGACGAACGGGAGCGCGAACAGCCAGGCGACGAGCGCTTGCCGTCGCCGGTGGACGGCGCCGGCCGTACGCCGGCGCCGTCCCTCGGTGGTGGTGGTCATGACCGACGGGCCCTGTTACCAGCCGAGCCCGAGCGTGTCGGCCTTGGCCTGGATGGCCTTGGCCGCGTCCTCGGAGGTCACCTGACCGTTGGCGACCTTCTCGGCCTCGGTCTCGATGGTGGCCGAGAGCTCGTCCCAGCTCGGGACGGTCGGCGGGGCGATCGTGTTCTCGAGCTGCTCCTGGAGCACCTGCGTGCGGGGGTTCGAGGTGAGCGCCTCGTAGTCCCACGCGCTGTTCAGCGCGGGCAGGTCGCTCGTCGCGTCGAACCACGCCTGCTGCGTCTCGGGCTCGGAGAGCCAGCGGATGAGCTTCCAGGCGCCGTCGGCGTTCTTGGCCTCGGCGAAGACGCCGAGGTGCGCGCCGCCGATGTAGGAGTCGTTGTTGGCGGAGCCGGCAGGCACGGGCACGGTGGCCACGTTCTGCTCGACCCAGTCGTCGCCCTGGAGGTCGGCGAGCACGTTGACCATCCACGGCCCGGAGATGAACGCCGGGTCGGAGCCGTCGACGAACGCGCTGTTCTGCGAGTCGCCGTAGCCGGACAGCGGCGACAGGCCCTCGGTGAAGAAGGACGCGTAGTAGTCGAGCGCGTCGACCATGGCCTGGTTGTCGAGGTCGAACCCGTCGCCGGCCTCGTTGAGGACGGAGCCGCCGGCCTGCGAGTAGAACGGCAGGATGACCTGCGTCGAGTCCTCGGCGTCGCCCATCGGGAGCTGGAGGCCGTAGGTCGAGCCGTTGGCCTTCATGGCCTCCGCGAACGCGGTGAGCTCCTCCCAGCTGGTGGGAGCCTCGACGCCCGCGGCCTGGGCGAGGTCGGAGCGGTAGTACAGGACGCGCGTCTCGACGTACCACGGCACGCCGTACGCGACGCCGTCGGCGACGGTCGAGGCGGCGGCGCCCTCGACGAAGTCGGCGTTGTCGACGAGGCCCTCGGGGACGGGGGCGAGGCCGCCGGTCGCGACCATCGTCGGCATGAAGGACGAGCCGATCATGATCGCGTCGGGCACGGTGCCCGCGGCGACGGCGGTCTGGAACTTCGTCATGACGTCGGCCCACGGGATCGTGGTGACCTCGACGTTCGCGTCGGGGTTCTCCTCCGTGAAGCCCTGGACGAAGTCGGGCAGCTTCTCGCCCTCCTCACCCATCGCCCAGATCGTGATGTCACCCTCCGCGGGCGCGTCGTCCACCGTCGTGGTGGATCCGGCGCTGGTCTCACCACCCGTGGAGTCGTCGTCCGCGCGACCGCACGCGGTCAGGGCCAGGAGTCCGACGACGCCGATGGCGACCGCCTTGCGTCCGAGCTTCATGAGCAATCCTCCTCATCGAGCAGTCGGCTCGTCCGTGTGAGCCGCTGTGGAAACTACCTTAGCGTGCGCTCGGTTAGTATTTTCAACCGGGGCGTCCAGGCCGTACCGTTGGCGCCGACAGACCTGCCGAAGGAGACGGTGATGAACGAGAGCGACCCCGCAGGTGGCGGCGCCACGACGGGGACGGCCGGGGGCCCGGGGACGACGACCGCGACGGGCGCTCGCGGCACGACGGCGGCCGGCCTCCCGGACCGCCGCATCGTCCGCGGCGAGCAGCGCCGCCGCGAGATCCTCCGCACGGCGGTGGAGGTGTTCGGCGAGCAGGGCTTCCGCGGCAGCTCGCTGCGCGAGATCGCGGCCCGCGTCGGGATCTCCGAGGCCGGGCTGCTGCACCACTTCGGCAGCAAGGCCGGTCTCCTCACGGCGACCCTGGAGGAGCGCGACCGGCGCGACCGGGTGCGCCGCGGCGAGGACGAGGCCGCCGGCGCCGACCTGCTGACGACCATCCGCGACCAGGTGCGGCGGAACGCCGAGACGCCCGGCCTCGTGTCCCTCCACGTGGTGGTCGCGGCCGAGGCGACGGACGCGAGCCACCCCGCGCACGACGTCGTTCGCGACCGCTACCGCGCGCTGCGCCACCAGGACGACACCCGCTTCCAGGACGCCGTCGCCCGGGGCGAGCTGCGCCCCGAGGTCGACCCGGCGGCGATCGGCCAGCTCTTCTCCGCCGTCATGGACGGCCTGCAGCTCCAGTGGCTGCTCGACCCCGACAACGTCGACATGGTCGCCCTCTTCGACCAGTTCCTCGCGCTGCTGCGCCCCGACGGCACGTCGCCCGCAGCACCCGAGCCCCGCACCACCGAGCAGGAGACCGCGTGACCCTCACCGCGACCGAGACCCCCGCCCGCGCCACGCTCACCTCGGGCGGCCTGACCGTCGAGCTCACCGGCGGCGGCGACGTGCGCGCCGTCAGCACGGACGGCCTGCTCGTGAACCAGTACCTGCCGGGCGAGCACGACCGCATGCCCGGCGGGATCCTGCTGCGCGCCACGCGCCCGGACGGCACGGTCGAGGTCGCGCGCCTCACCGGCTCGGCCCCCGCCGTGACGGCGGTCGAGGTCGGCGCCGACCGCGTCGTGTGGTCGGGCGCGGCGCTCGAGCTCGCCACGCGCGTCGCGCTCACGCTCGACGGGCGCGCGCTCGTCTGGCGCGTCGACCTCACGGCCGGCCCCGCGACGGACGACGGCACGCGCTACGACGTCGTGCACGCGCAGGACCTGGCGCTCGCGCCGCCCGCCGCGGCGCTGTCGAGCGAGCCGTACGTGTGCCAGTACCTGCTGCACCGCGCGCTCGAGCACCCCGACGCCGGGACCGTGCTCGTCAGCCGGCAGACCATGTCCGCGCAGCCGCGCCTCCCGCTCGCGGTCGCGTTCCTCGTCGAGGGCGCCGTCGCGCACCTCACGGACTCGCTCCAGGTCTTCACCGCGCGCTCGCGCCGCGACGGGCTGCCGCACGGCCTCCTCGGTCCGGTGCAGCCGGGCGTGCTCCAGTACGAGTACGCGATGCCGACGCTCGTCTCGCGCCCGCTCGACCTCTCGGGCGGGACCGCGGTCGTGCACGCCGTGACCGTGGTCGACGCCGACGCCCCCGGGCCGCTCGCGGCGCACCTCGACGAGGTGTCCGGCTGGGCCGCCGCCGCGGTCGCCGCCGCGGCCGCCGACCGCCCGACCGCACCCTTCACGCCGACCGCCTCCGCGCTGCGCGACGCCCCGCTCCTCGCGGGCGACGAGCTCGACGAGGCCGGGCTGCTCGCCGCCGTGGGCCTGGGGTCCGACGACGTGCTCCTGCCCGAGCGAGACGCCGACGGCACGCTCCTGTCGTTCTTCACCGCGACGGGGACGCACGTCGTCGACGCGCGCAAGGACACCGTCACCGAGCGCTCGCACGGGCACGTGCTCAAGGCGGGCGACGACGTGCTGCCCACCGACGACGTCCTGTCCACGACCGCGTTCGCGCCCGGCGTCTTCGCGTCGCACGTCGTGCTCGGCAACACCACGGCGAACCGCCTCGCGACGGTGCACCGCCACCACCTCAACCTGCTGCGCAGCAGCGGCCTGCGCGTGCTCGTCGACGACGGGCGCGGGCCCCGGCTCCTCGGCCTGCCGTCCGCGCTCGTGCTCGACGTCGGCGGCGTCCGCTGGCTCTACGAGACGCCGCTCGGGCGGGTCGACGTGCGGACGGTCGCGCACGACCGCGAGAACCGCATCGACGTCTCCGTGCGCTGCGAGCGCCCGCTGCACGTCACCGCGACCCTCGAGCTCGAGGACGAGGCGGGCGGCTGGCTCGCCGAGCACGTCCCCGCGGCCCCGGGCGACGCCGTCGTGGTGCGGCCCGTGCCGGGCGGCGACGTCGACGCGCACTACCCGGACCTGCGGTACGCCCTGGCGTCGTCCGCGCGGCTCGCCGTGGAGGAGACCGCCACGCAGACCGGCTCGGAGACCGGCGCCGGGGGCGCTGCGACCCGCCGCCTCACGAGCACGACCGGCACCGGGTCGCTCACGCTCGCGCTCACCGGCTCGCTGCGCGGGACCGACGCCGCGCTCGGGCTCCTCGCGGGCGCGCACGACCCCCTGGCCGACGTCGACGCGACCCTCGCGCGCCACGTCGAGACCGTCCGCGGCGTGATGCGCGGGCTGCGGTTCGCGCCGCACGCGACGGTCGAGACGCAGGAGCTCGACCTCCTCGTGCCCTGGTACGTGCACGACGCGCTGATCCATCTCCTCGTGCCGCACGGCCTGGAGCAGTACTCGGGCGCGGCGTGGGGCACGCGCGACGTGTGCCAGGGCCCGTTCGAGCTCGCGCTCGCGGGCGGCCGCCACGACGTCGCACGCGAGATCGTGCTGCGCGTCCTGGCCCACCAGCACACGTGGGGCGAGTTCCCGCAGTGGTTCATGTTCGACGCCTACGCGGAGCGGTACAACGACTCCTCGCACGGTGACGTCGTCGTGTGGCCGCTGTTCGCGCTCGCCCAGTACCTGGAGGCGAGCGGCGACCTCGCCGTGCTCGACGAGGTCGTCCCGTTCTGGGACCACGAGCAGCGGCGCCCGGCCGCCTCGGGGCCCGACGCCGCGGCGACCGTCAGCGACCACGTGACCCGCCTGCTCGACCACCTCGACCGGGACCGCCTGCCCGGCACGGCGCTGCCCGCCTACGGCGAGGGCGACTGGGACGACACGCTCCAGCCCGCCGACCCGCGCATGCGCACCGACCTGGCGTCGACGTGGACCTCCGCGCTGCTCGTGCAGGCCGCGGAGCTGCTCGCCCGCACGACCGCCGGCCGCGACGACCTCGCCGCGCTCTCCGGGCGCGCGGGCACACTCGCGGCGGAGGTCCGCGCGGACCTGCGCGAGCGCGCCCTCGTGGACGGCGTCCTCGCCGGGTACGTGCGCCACGGCGCCGACGGCGACGAGCTCGTCATCCACCCGTCGGACACCGTCTCCGGGATGCGGTACCGCCTCATCCCCATGACGCAGTCGATCATCGCGGGCATCCTCACGCCCGAGGAGGCCGCGGAGCACGAGCGGCTCGTGCTGGAGCACCTGCACTTCCCCGACGGCGTGCGTCTCATGGACCACCCGGCCGCGTTCGACGAGGGCGTGCCGCACACGTTCCTGCGCGCCGAGCAGGCCGCGAACGTCGGCCGCGAGATCGGGCTCATGTACGTCCACGCGCACATCCGCTACGTCGAGGCGCTCGCGGCCCTGGGCCGCGGTCGCGCGCTCGACGAGCTGCTGCGCATCAGCCCGGTCGACCTCGGCCGGCGCCTCGCGCACGCCGCCCCGCGCCAGCGCAACGCCTACTTCTCGTCGAGCGACGCGGACTTCCCCGACCGCGAGAGCTTCGCGCGCGACTTCGACGGGCTCCGCGACGGCAGCGTCGGGGTGCGCGGCGGGTGGCGCGTGTACTCCAGCGGTCCGGGCATCTACCTGCGCCAGCTCGTCCAGGGCGTCCTCGGGCTGACCGAGCGCGGCGGGGAGGTCGTCGTCGACCCGGTGCTGCCCGCGGCGGCGGACGGGCTCGCCGTCGACCTGGACCTCGGCGGCCGCTCGCGCCGGGTGGTCTACCGCGTCGCGGCGACCGCGGACGGCGTGCAGGTGCGCGCCGGGAGCGGCCCGGACGCGCTCGCGCCCGTCCCGGCGACCCCGCGCGCCGGGGACTACCGGCAGCGCGGCGTCGTCGTCGCGACGCGCGACCTCGGGGACGCCCCGCACGTCGAGGTCACGGTGGGCGCGGGCTCGGAGATCTGACCCGGTTCGTGGGGCGGGCGCGGACCGCGCGCTGCGCGGGTCGCTCCCCGTGCGCTGCCGCACATTCCTCAGCAGACTGAGGAATGTGCGGGGTCCGTGGTGCGGCCGCCGCCGGGCACGGAGGAGGAGACCATGCCGGACGCCGCCATCGTCGCGCGAGGCCTGGAGCGCCGCTTCGGTCAGCACCAGGCCGTCGACGGCGTCGACCTCGCGATCGCGGCCGGGGAGGTGTACGGGTTCCTCGGCCCCAACGGGGCGGGGAAGTCCACCGTGACCCGGATCCTGTGCACGCTCCTCGCCCCGACCGCCGGGACGGCGGTCGTCGCCGGGCACGACGTCGCGCGCGACCCCACCGCCGTCCGGCTGCGGATCGGAGCCGCCCTCCAGGAGGCCGCGCTCGACGACAAGCAGACCGGCGTCGAGATGCTGCGCCTCCAAGGACGCTTCTACGGGCTGACCTCCCGGGAGGTGGACCAGCGGGTCGCGGCGCTGCGCGAGCTCATCGACATCGGGGACGCGCTGGACGAGCGTGTCGGCACGTACTCGGGCGGGATGAAGCGCCGCCTGGACCTCGCGCTCGCGCTCGTCCACAACCCCGAGGTCCTCTTCCTGGACGAGCCGACGACGGGCCTCGACCCCACGAGCCGCGCCGCCGTGTGGCAGGAGGTGCGCCGCCTCAACCGCGAGCTCGGCATGACGGTCTTCCTCACCACGCAGTACCTGGAGGAGGCCGACGCGCTCGCCGGCCGCGTCGGGATCATCAACCGGGGTCGGATCGTCGCGGAGGGGACGCCCACCGCGCTGAAGAGCTCCGTCGGCACGGACCTCGTCGTCGTGGAGACCTCCGCCGACGCGGACCGCGCCCGCGCCGCGCTCGACGGTCTCGACGGCATCGACTCCATCGACGTCGCCGAGCGGCGCCTCGTCGTCGCGGTCACCGACGGCGCCCAGGCCGTCAGCCCGGTCGCCCTCGCGCTCGACCGCGCAGGGGTCCCGGTCGACGGGCTCACGCTGCGCCGCCCCACCCTCGACGACGTCTTCTTCCGCGTCACCGGCCAGCGCATCCTCGACGGCGAGGAGGAGCCCTCATGACCGGGACGACGTCCCGCGCCGCGGCCGCCGCCCGGACCATCACGGGCCGGCCCGCCGGGTTCTGGCGCGACCTGACCTCGGTCGCGATCCGTGCGCTGCGGCAGATCCCGCGCGAGCCGGAGGCGATCGTCCCCGCGCTCGTCATCCCCCTGTTCTTCTTCGTCGTCAACGTCGGCGCGCTGTCCGACGTCGCGACCGCGACCGGGGTGAGCGACTTCCAGGCGTTCCAGATCCCGGTGGCCATCGTCTTCGCGGTGACCGGCGTGTCCCGTGCCAGCGCGCTGGTCACCGACATCACCGACGGGTACTTCGACCGGCTCCTGCTCACCCCGATGCACCGCACCGCGCTCCTGCTCGGCCTCATGGTCGCCGACCTCGTGCTCGTCGTGGCGCTGTCCGTCCCCGTGCTGGTGCTCGGCTTCGCGCTGGGGGTCGAGTTCGCGACCGGGGTGCCCGGCGTCCTGCTCTTCCTGCTGCTCGCCGGCCTCTGGGGCCTCGCCTTCACGGGCTTCCCGTACGCGATCGCGCTCCGCACCGGCAACCCGGCCGCCGTGAACTCGAGCTTCCTGCTGTTCTTCCCCTTCGCCTTCCTCACGACGACGTTCCTCCCGCTCGACGCGCTCACGGGATGGCTCGCGACGATCGCGCGGTACAACCCGGTGACCTACCTCCTCGCTGCGCTGCGCTCGCTGATCATGGACGGATGGGACGCGACGGCGCTGTGGCAGGGCGTCGCCGCGATCGCGCTCGTCGCGGTGGTCAGCTTCACGCTCGCGTTCCGCGCGCTCGTCGGGCGCACGTCCCGCAGCTAGCAGTCGACGCCCTCGTACGGCGTCTCGACGACCACGGGTCCGTCGGCGCCGGGGACCGTGAGCGTCGCGGTGCCCGCGTCGACGGCCGCCGCCCGGGCGCTGAACGACCGGTACGCGTTGCGCCCCGGCGGCACGGCGTCGAACGTGCGCTCGCCGGCCGGCGTGCCGAGCGTGAGGTCGATCGGGTCGCTCCCGACGTTCTCGGCGCGGACGGCGACGTGCGCCGTCCCGCCGAGGCACCGCGCGTCGGCCTCGACGTGGACGGGCGGCAGCTCGCGGACCCGTACCTCGCGGAACGACACGACGTCCGGCGCGGAGCCGTGCGCCTGGAGGCCGACGTACCCGACGAGCCCGCGCGAGCTCGAGTCCGGGTCGAGCGGGCGGTCGGGGAAGGGCACGCCCGGCAGGTTCTCGTACTCGTTGATCACGACGCCGTCGCGGATCACGGTGTAGTGCTGCCCGACGACGCGCACCTCCAGCTCGTTCCACGTGCCCTTCGCGGTGGGGCGGGCCTCGTCGAGGGCGAGGTCGGCGAAGCCGTAGACCGAGCCCGTCTTGCGGGGGTCGTTCGAGCCGCCCTCGGGGGAGTCGTTGACCTGGATCTCGTGGCCACAGTTCACCGCGATCCACGACAGGTTGCCCGTCTCGTTGCCGTTGAACGTCGTGGGGCAGCCCTCGACCGGCCCGGACAGGTCGGGGAACCGCACCTGGATCCCGCTGTTCGCGCGCGCGTCGCCGGGGGCGTCGTCGCGGTACTCGACCACCATCGAGAAGTCGCCGTACTGCCGCACCGGGTACCAGAGGGTCCCGAACCCACCGCCCGCACCGGCGCGGCTGCGCACCGTGCCGTCGTCGAGCCGGTCGAACCCGCCGTCGCCCGCGTACTCCCACGCGTCGAACGACTCCTGCGTGCCGTCGAGGATCACCTCGTAGCCGTCGTCGGCGGGTGCTGCCGCGGGCGCGACCGCCGCGGCGGGTGCCGCGAGCGCGATCGCCGCGGCGAGGGCGGTCGCCCCGGCGACGCGGGCGCGGCGCCCCCGGCTGCGGGCCGGGCGGGCGGGGGTACGGGTGGTGCTCGTCATCGGAACTCCCTCGTTCGACGCGGTCTCGTCCACCCTCGCACGGTCCGCGCGGGCTCTCAACGGCACCCGGGCCGGTGCGAGAATCGACGCGTGGCCGGAGCCGAGGAGCGAGTGCTGGAGTCCGCGCGGGTCGCGTCCCGGCTGCGGGACGAGATCCTCGACGGCGTGCGCGAGCCCGGCTCGCGCCTCGTCGAGCGCGACCTCGCCGCCGGGTTCGGCGTGAGCCGCATCCCTGTGCGCGACGCGCTCAAGGTCCTGGAGGGGGAGGGGCTCGTCGCGCTGCGGCCGCACACGTGGGCCGTCGTGCGGGCGTTCACCGACGCCGACCTCGCCGACCTGGACGAGGTCCGCACCGTGCTCGAGCCGCTCGCGTTCCGCCTCGCCGCCGAGCGCCACGAGGCCGCGGGCCTGGAGCGCCTGCGCGCGGCGCTCGACCGCGAGCAGGAGGGTGCGCGCGCGGCCGACCCGGTGGGGTCGCGCCGCTCGGCCGCCGACTTCCACGAGATCGTCACGGCGCTCGCGGGCAACCGTCTGCTCGACGACATGATGCAGGGCATCCGCAGCCGGATGCGGTGGGCGCTCTCGCAGCACGACGACCTCGCGGACGTCACCGAGGAGCACCTGGCGCTGTTCGAGGCGGTCCGCGCCCGGGACGGCGACCGGGCCGCGGAGCTCGCCACGGCGCACGTCGAGAGCAGCCGACGACGGCGGGCCGCCCTCGCGGCGCGGCGGGGCACGGTCTGAACCCGCTCGACCTCCCGGCGGCGTCCTGCCGCCGTCCCGACCGGTGCCGTCGCCCGACGCGTCAGGCCGGCCCGGGCGCCCCGTCGCCGACCGGCCGACCCGGGATCTGGACCGCCTTGTCCCACGAGCCGACCAGGCGGCCGTCGGTGGTCTCCAGGCGGAAGGGTGCGAGCGGCAGGTTGCCGGCCCGGCGCCGGGCCCGGAGCACGTCGAGCGCGTCCTCGTCCGTCTCGGCGCCGAACGGCTCGCCGCGCCGAGCGCCCGTGGCGGTCACGACGTGGTAGCTCGTCATCAGGTCGTCGTCGTGGTGCACCTCGTCGGCGAGCGCGGCGACCTCCTGGGCGATCTCGAGGTTCGGCAGCGCGGCCCACGTGCGGTCGGGGCCGTCGAGGGTCCAGGTGCCGGTGTCGTCGCGCCGGACGACGTACTCGCGCGAGGCGCTGCGGGCGCGCCAGGTCCGGTGGTCGACGGCGGTCCAGGTGAGCATGTCCATGTGCGGTGAGGTGGGTCGGACGACGGTCGGTCTCTCGTCGGTCGAGCAGTTCCCCCCTGCCGCGTCCGGCGACCCACGGGCAGCGTACGCGTACCGATCGCGCGCGCGTGTCCACCCTGAGGAGGAGATCGGGCGGCGGGTACGGCGCCCGGGGTAGGCCGCGCGAGGGACCCCCGTCACCCGACGCGCGACCGGACCGGGACGCTGCCATCATCGACCGGGTCAGCACGGCGCCGCCGAGCCGCTCGGCGCGGGCCGGCACGCGAGCGCGAGGGGCGTGGGGCATGGCCGCTGAGGACACGGCGCGGGGGACGGCGTCCGGCACCACGAAGGTCACCGTGCTCACGCTCACGGCCATGGTCGTGGGGTCCATGGTCGGGGCGGGCGTCTTCTCGCTCCCGCGCCGCTTCGCGCAGGAGACCGGGGTCGCGGGTGCGCTCGTGGCGTGGTTCGTCGCGGGCGCGGGCATGTTCACGCTCGCGCTCGTCTTCCAGCGGCTCGCGGTGCGCAAGCCGGGGCTCGACGCCGGGGTCTACGCGTACGCGAAGGCGGGCTTCGGGGAGTTCACGGGCTTCTACGCCGCCGCCGGGTACTGGGCGAGCGCGTGCGTGGGCAACGTGACGTACTGGGTGCTCATCATGTCGACGCTCGGGGCGTGGGTGCCCGCCCTGGGCACGGGCGACACGGTGCTCGCGCTCGTGCTCTCGTCGGTCGGGCTGTGGCTCTTCTTCGCGCTCGTACGGCAGGGGATCCGGGAGGCGACGGCGATCAACCGGATCGTCACGATCGCCAAGCTCGTGCCCATCCTCGTGTTCGTCCTGCTCGCCGCCCTCGCGTTCGACCCCGCGGTCTTCGCGGAGAACCTCCACGGCGCCTCGTACACCGGGTCGCTGTTCGACCAGGTGCGCGACACGATGCTCGTCACCGTGTTCGTCTTCCTCGGGGTCGAGGGCGCGAGCGTCTACTCGCGGCACGCACGCCGCCGCGAGGACGTGGGCCGGGCGACGATCCTCGGGTTCACGAGCGTGCTCGCGATCTTCGCGTCGGTGACGATCGTGTCCTACGGGATCCTGCCGATGGCCGAGATCGCGGAGCTGCGCCAGCCGTCGATGGCGGGCGTGCTGGAGGCCGCGGTCGGGCCGTGGGGGAGCGTGCTCGTGGGCGTCGGGCTGATCGTCTCCGTCCTGGGCGCCTACCTCGCGTGGACCCTCATGGCCGCGGAGGTCCTGTTCGTCGCGGCCAAGGACCGCGACATGCCGCGGTTCCTCACCCGCACGCGCCGCGAGGACGTGCCGGTGAACGCGCTGCTGCTCAGCACGGCGCTCTCGCAGGTGGTGCTCGTCGTCACCTACTTCTCGGACGACGCGTTCGACTTCGCGCTCGACCTCACCGCCTCGATGACCCTCATCCCGTTCCTGCTGGCCGCGCTGTACGCGCTGCGGCTGCGGCTCACGCGCGAGACGTACGACGGCGCCCCCGCCCGCACCCTGACGGGCGACCTCGTGGTGGCGGTCCTCGCGTCGGCGTACACCGCCTTCCTGCTCTTCGCGGCCGGGCTCGACCTCGCGCTGCTCGCGTTCGTCTTCTACGCGCCCGTCACCGTCCTCTTCGTCATGACGCGCCGCGAGCAGGGGCGGCGGGCGTTCGGGCCCGCGGAGCTCGCGCTGCTCGGCGTCGTCGTGGCGCTCGCGGTGCTCGCCGTCGTCGGCCTCGCGGCGGGGTGGGTGTCGCTGTGAGAGCACCGGACCGTACCGACCGCACCACCGAGAGGGAGCACCCATGAGCGTCGCGTCCGCCGTCCCGTCCACCGTCCCGCCCTCCCAGCACGGCGTCCACTCCGAGGTGGGGCGCCTGCGCAAGGTCCTCGTGTGCGCGCCGGGCCTCGCGCACGAGCGGCTGACCCCGACGAACTCCGACGACCTCCTCTTCGACGACGTCATGTGGGTGGAGGCGGCCCAGCGCGACCACCTCGACTTCGTCAACAAGCTGACGAACCGGGGCGTCGAGGTCGTCGAGCTGCACGACCTCCTCGCGCAGACGCTCGCTATCCCCGAGGCGCGGGCGTGGGTGCTCGACCGCAGGGTCGTGCCGAACCAGGTGGGCCTGGGGCTCGTCGAGGGCACGCGCGCCTACCTCGACTCGCTCAGCGAGCGCGAGCTCGCGCGGTTCCTCGTGGGCGGCCTGGCGACGACCGACCTGCCCGACGACTACCGCACCGGCTACGTGAACCTCGCACGCGAGTCGACGGGCGGGTTCGAGTACCTGCTCCCGCCGCTGCCCAACACGCTGTACACGCGGGACACGACGTCCTGGGTCTACGGGGGCCTGACGCTCAACCCGCTGTACTGGCCGGCGCGCCAGGAGGAGACGCTCCTCATGAAGGCGGTCTACACGTTCCACCCCGAGTACCGGGAGTCGACGGTGTGGTGGGGCGACCCGGAGCAGGACTGGGGGCAGGCCACGCTGGAGGGCGGCGACGTCATGCCGGTGGGCAACGGCGCGGTGCTCGTCGGGATGAGCGAGCGCACGTCGCGGCAGGCGATCTCGCAGCTGGCGAAGGCGCTGTTCGACGCGGGCGCGGCGGAGCAGGTGGTCGTCGCGGGCATGCCGCGGCTGCGCGCGGCGATGCACCTCGACACCGTGTTCACGTTCGCGGACCGCGACCTCGTGACGGTGCACCCGGCGATCGTCGACGGCATCCACACGTTCACGCTGCGGCCGTCGGACCGTTCGCCGGGCGTCGAGATCACCGACGAGGGCGACACTCCCTTCGTCGACGTGGTGGCGGGCGCCCTGGACCTGCCCGCGCTCCGCGTCGTGGAGACGGCGGGCGACGCGTACGCGTCCGAGCGGCAGCAGTGGGACTCGGGGAACAACGCCGTCGCCGTCGAGCCGGGCGTCGTCGTCACCTACGACCGCAACACCCTGACCAACGCGGCGCTGCGGCGCGCGGGCGTCGAGGTCGTGACGATCGTCGGGGCGGAGCTCGGGCGCGGCCGGGGCGGCGGGCACTGCATGACGTGCCCCCTCGCGCGCGACCCGCTCGACTGAGACGCCGCTCGGCGGACCACCGGTGCGGCGCGGCTCCCGGGATACCCTGCACGGGCCGCCCACGACGAGAGGACCCGCCCGATGTCCGACCCCACCGAGCCGTACGAGCCGGTCGACGACCAGACCGTCATGCGGCCGCCGCGGCGGTACGGGGACGACGGCGCCGCGACCCCGGGCGGGACGCCGCCCCCGCCGCCTCCGCCCGGTCCCGGGCAGCCCCACGCCCAGGTCCCGTACGGCACGGACCCTTACGGGCAGCGCGGGGCGCCGCCCGCGCCGCAGGGCTACCGCGGCCCGGACCCGCACCGGACGCTCCCGCCGACGGACACGGGCGCGACCTGGCCCCCCGCGGAGACCGGTGCGACGTGGCCGCCCGCCGCGACGTCGTCCGGGCACACCGCGCCCCCGCCGCCCCGGGCGTACGCGGGCGCGCCCGGGGCGCCCTACGGCGCCCCGACCCACGGCACCCCGCCCCCTGCTCCCTACGGCACGCCGTCCGCGCCGTACGGGGCGCCGTCGGGCCCGGGCTACGGCGCGCCCGACGACGCGACGGTCGTCCCGACGGCGACCGTGCCGCCGTCGGACCCGTACGGCTTCTCCCCGTACGCGACGCCGCCGGGCCGCGGCCGTCGCCCGTGGCTCGTGCCGGTGCTCGCCGGCCTGGGCGCGTTCGTGCTCGTCGCGGGCGCCCTCGGCGTGTGGTTCGGGCTGCGCGACGACGCCGCGCCCGACCCCGGGCCGACGGCCGAGCAGGCGCCCGCGACGTCGGACGCGCCGACGGAGCCCGAGCCGGAGCCGGAGCCGGAGGAGACCGAGGACCCCGCGGACACCGACGTCACGGACGACGAGCCGTGGCTCGCGCAGGAGTACCGCGCGGGCGCGGAGATGGACCCCGAGAAGGGCCCCGGGCTCGCGCCCCTGTCGTGGGAGTACTTCTCCGACAACGACTACCTCGTCAACGACGACCGCATCGCCCTCGTCGCGCGGCGCGACTTCGCGTGCGACGACGTCCCGGCGATCCCCGCGATCCAGGCCCTCGCGGGCTCGTGCCAGGCCGGGTTCGAGGCGCGCGTCGTGTCCGACGACGGCCCGACCGTCGCGCTCGACGTCGTCGTGCTGGACGTCGGCTCGAAGGAGGAGGCCGAGCGCGCCGCCGCGGCGTTCAACGACGCGCCCGAGGGCGACCCCGTGGCCGACACCACCGGCCCGGCCCACCCGACCCTCGCCGCGGCGGTCCCGCAGCCCGGGTTCCAGGGCTCGTACGCGATCCTCGACGACGGGGACGCGCCGTCGGTCATGCTGAGCACGGGCACCGTCGTGATCATGTACCGGCTCGGGATCGACGACGGCCTGGAGCGCGACCAGGTGCTCCCGGTCGCGCAGGCGGTCGGGTTCGTCGTCACCGACCACGAGCTGGCCAAGTCGTTCGAGGAGAAGAAGTTCGCGAAGCCCAAGGCCGGCTGAGTGGACGGTCCCGGCGCTGGCTACGCTGGGAGCGGTGATGGATCCCGCCGGGGCGCAGCCGCCCGAACCGCCGCCAGGGCTGATGGTTCCTGACTCGTCGCACGTCGGCGGGCAGGACGCTGCCCGCGGGAGGAGGCCGCATGAGAGCACGGCCGCACGCGGGGCCGGTGCCCCAGCCCGCGCTCGACCGGATGGTCCCGTTCGCGGGGCACGCCGTGGTGGTGGGCGTCGTCCCGGGCGGTGACCCGCTCGTCGTCCGCACGGCGGCGGCCTGGGCGGACGCCGCCAGGTCCCGCCTCGTCGCGGCGTACGCCGACGCGTCGCGCGCCGTGGTCGAGGAGCACCCGGACGGGTCCGTGACGCACGCGTCCCTCGACCCGGACTCCGCCGACGACGCCTGGCAGGGCACCGCCGAGCGCCTGCGCGCCGAGGTCGCCGCGGAGCTCGCGGGAGCACGCGTGCCGTGGGAGCTGCGCTACCTCGCGGGGCGGCCCGACCGCGCGCTGACCCACCTCGCGCGCGCCGTCGACGCGGCGGTGATCGTCGTCGGCTCGCGCGCGCAGGGCTCGCTCGCCCACGTGCGCGAGCTCGTCGAGGGGTCGGTCGCCGTGCACCTGGCCCACCACCAGCACCGTCCGGTGCTCACGGTCCCGCTCGCCGTCGTGGACTGGAAGGAGCTCCGCACCCCGTGGGAGAGGTGACGCGCCGGACCCCGCTGCTCGCGCTCGCGGGCCTCGTCGCGGCCGGGGGAGCGGTCGGCACGACGGCGCGCGCGCTGCTCGAGCAGGCGTTCGCGCCCGTGCCGGGAGCGTGGCCGTGGACGACGTTCTGGATCAACCTCGTCGGCTCGTTCGTGCTCGGCGCGCTGCTCGAGACGCTGCTGCGCGCGGGCCCCGACTCGGGCGGGCGCCGCGCCGTCCGGCTCGGGTGCGGCACGGGCGTGCTCGGGGGCTTCACGACGTACTCGACGTTCGTCGTCGAGGTCGAGCGCCTCGCGAGCGGCGGGCACGCCGCCCTCGGCGCGGCCTACGCGCTGGGGAGCGTCGCGCTGGGGGTCGCGGCGGCGGTGGGCGGGGTCGCGCTCGGGGCCGCGGCCCGACGGCGGCGCGTCGCCCGGGGCGGTGGCGCGCGGTGACGGGGCTCCCCGACCTGCTGCTCGTCGCCGTCGCGGGCGGTCTCGGGGCGGCGTCCCGGTTCCTCCTCGACACGGTCGTCGCGCGGCACAACCGCTGGTCGACGCCCCTCGGGACGCTCGTGGTCAACGTGACGGCGTGCTTCCTGCTGGGGCTCCTCACGGGCTGGGGGGCGACGCACCCGGGCCAGGGGGACGTCGTGGCGGTGCTCGGCGTCGGGTTCCTCGGCGGGTACTCCACGTTCTCGACGGCGTCGGTGGAGGGGGCGCGGCTCCTGCTCGCGGGCCGCGGCACGGTCGCGCTCGTGCACGCGCTGGGGATGCTGCTCGTGTGCCTCGCGGCCGCCGTGGCGGGGATCGCGCTCGGAGGCGGGTGAGGCGTCGTGGGCCCAGATGCAACCTGGGGGTTGCGCTCGACCCGGCACAGTGCAACCGTGGAGTTGCACAGCAAGACCTTCCCCACGGAGAGGACGCACCATGACCACCACCAACGAGCCGGCCGTCGTCGACACGGCGTCGTACACCGTCACCCGGACCGTGACGATCGACGCCCCGGCCGCCCGCGTCTGGGCGGCGCTCACCCAGGAGGACCTCATCAGCCGCTGGTTCGGGCGGCGCACCTCCCTGCCCGACCTGCGCGTCGGCGGCGAGGGCGTGTTCAGCTGGCCCGACGTCCCCGACGTCCAGGTGCGCATCGAGGAGTACGACCCCACGACGACGTTCGCCTTCCGGTGGGGGACCCCGGTCGGGCAGCCCCTGGACGAGACGACGTCGACCGTCGCGCGCTTCACGCTCGAGCCGCAGGGGCCGACGACCGTCCTGCACGTCGTCGAGACGGGGTTCGAGCGGGCCGCCGACCCCGACGAGCTGCTCGAGAGCCACCGGCAGGGGTGGACGAGCGAGCTCGACGAGCTCGTCGAGCTGCTCGAGGGCGCGCTCGCGGGCGAGGGCGGGCACGCGTGAGCGCAGCGTCGACGGAGCTCGCGCCGGTGTTCTCCGCGCTCGCGGACGACACCCGGTGGCGGATCCTCCAGGAGCTCGGCAGCGCGGACCTCTCGGCGTCCGCGCTCGCCGAGCGGCTCCCCGTGAGCCGTCAGGCCATCGCGAAGCACCTCGCCGTGCTCGCGGAGGTCGGGCTCGTCGAGTCCGTCCGCGTGGGACGAGAGGTCCGGCACCGGGCCGTCGGGACCCGGCTCGGCGAGACCGCGCGCGCTCTCGAAGCCATCGGGGCGGCGTGGGACCGCCGGCTCGCGGCGATCAAGCGGATCGCGGAGTCGTAGGGGCCGTCGGTCAGGAGCCGGGAGCGGGGACGGGGTGCGCCGCGAGCGCCGCCGCGACGGCGTGCAGGTTGTGCGCCATGAGGCGCCCCGTCTCGCGCGCCCACTCGTGGCCGTGACCGGTCTGGACGTAGTCCGGCCCGGGGCCCGGGCCCTGGTTCCAGTAGGTCCACGCCTGGCCCGGGATCGTGTAGCCGATGTCCGCGAGGGCGCCGCTCACCTCCGAGATGACGTGGTGCGCGCCGTCCTCGTTGCCCGTGACCACGACCCCCGCGACCCGGTTGTAGGCGACCGGCATCCCCTCGGGCCCCTCCTCGGAGATCATCGCGTCCATGCGCTCGAGCACGCGCTGCGCGAGCGACGAAGGGCGCCCGAGCCACGTGGGCGTGAGGACCACGAGGATCTCCGACGCGAGCAGCCGCTCGTGCACGCGCGGCCACTCGTCGCCCTCGCCCACGTCGGTGACGACGCCGGGCGGCACGGCGAGGTCGACGAGGCGGACGTGCTCGACCTCCACCCCGCGGTCCTGGAGCGCCTCGGCGACCACGCGCCCGAGCGCCTCGGTGTTGGACGGCTCCGGGGAGCTCTTGAGCGTGCAGCTGACGAAAAGCGCCTTCATGGGGTCCTCCCGTGGCGCCGGGCGGTCGTGCCGCCCGGGACGGCCGGCGGCGGCTGGCTCCACCGTCCCGTCCAGCGTCACGGGGCCGCGCGGCGCTCGCAACGCGCGGCGTCGTCAGGGGAGGGCGGCGTCCTGGCGCCGGTAGCCCTGCGCGAGCCGGACCTCGCCCCGCCCGACGGCGGCGACGTCGTCCCACGGCACGAGGAACGTGCCGCGGTGCCGGCGCCGCACGAGCTGCGGCACCGGCCACGGCGCCGTGACGCCCGTGCGCTCGTACCCGAGGAACGACGACCCGGTCCGCGGGCTCACGAGGCCCCCGACGACCCGCGCGCGCCCGACGCGGCTGCGCCGTCGCACCTGCTCGCTCAGCGCCCGGTCCTCGCGGTGCGCGTCGTCGGGGTCGGCCCCGCCCGCGGGCGGGGCGTCGTCGGGCAGCGTGTCGAGCGCGAGGCGCACGTCGACGAGGAACCCGAGGTCCTCGCCGTCGGGCCCGAGGACGCGCGCGTCGAGCAGGTCGCCGAGGATCACGACCCCTCCTCGGGGTCGTGCCGGCCCCCCGGGACGCGGCCGACCACGTGCTCGCGCAGCCAGTCCTCGGTCCAGTGCAGGTCGAGCGAGTCCGCGCGGACGGTGAGCTCGAGCGCCGTGCCCACGTGCCCGACGTCGGACCACGGCACCCGCTCCCAGCGGGACGCGGGCGGTCGGCCGCCGAGCAGGCGCGTCACGAGCACCGGGCCGGTGAGGACCGCGCCGACCTCCGCCGGCTCGCCGGGCACCGCGTCCCGCGGGCGGTCGTCCGGCGAGCGGTCGGGCGCGTCGTCGTCCCCGGCGGGCGCGGCGACGAGCTCCAGGTCGTCGACGGTGGTGACCGGCTCGCCGTCGACGTCGAGCACCTGGCGGCTCAGCAGGTGCAGGCGCGCGTCCACGAGGCGCACCCCGGTCGGCACGGAGTCGTCGCGGTTCATGACCCTGCTCCCGTCGCGATCATCAGGGGGACCGCCGCCACCGCCGCGACGACGACGATCACCAGGTAGACCATGCCGAGCGCGTTGGTCACGCGCCCGTTGACGTGCTCGCCCATGTACTCCGGGTCGTTGGTCACGAGGAGGATCGGCACGTAGGTGAGGGGCAGCGCGACCGCGGAGAACACGACGGACATCTCGGTGACCGCCACCGGGTCGACGCTCGTCATGAGGATCGCCACGGCGAGCAGCAGCGCGACGACCATCGTCAGGTGGAAGCGTGCGGCGCGCGCCGGGCGGCGGAACTTCCCCCACGACCAGCCGAGGTACTGCGCGAGCGTGTACCCGCTGGACAGCGCGGTCTCGAGCGCGGCGCCGAACGTCGCCGCGACGATCCCGACGATCACCACCGCGAGCAGGAGCGTCCCCCCGGCCTCGGCGACGGGCAGCACGATCTGCGACAGCGACGACACCTCGATGCCCGCGGGCAGCAGCACGACGGCCGCGCACGCGGCGATCGCCACCGACAGGAGCCCGCCGAGCGGGAACCCGACGAGCACGTTGACCCGGTTCTGCGCGAGGTCCTTCGCGGTCCAGCCCTCCTCGACGGCGCCGGAGGAGAAGAAGAACACCTCGTACGGCGTCATCGCGGCGCCGAAGAGCGCGACGGCGTAGTACCAGTACGTCGCGACGTGCTCCGTCGCGGGCGGCGACGGCGGCACCGCCTGGCGCAGCAGCTCACCCCAGTCCGGCCCCAGCAGGAACAGCGCGACCCCGAACCCGACGAGCAGCAGCCCGAGCAGGCCGGCGACGTTCTCCATCACCTGGAACTTCACGCGCCACAGCACGAGCCAGACGGCGAACGCCGCGACCGGCATCCACAGCCGCGGCTCGACGCTGCTCGCGAGGTGCAGCGCGAGCGCGATGCCGCCGATCTCGGCGGTGAGCGTGAGGAGGTTGATCGCGAACGACGCCGCGAGGTTCGCGCCCGCCGCCCGCGGGCCGAGGCGCTCGCGGATGATCTCGAACGTCGCGCGACCGCTCACCGCCGCGACGCGACCCGACATCGACGCGAACAGGCAGATCCCGACGACACCCACGACCACGACCCACACGAGCGACAGCCCGAACCGCGACCCCACGACGGCGTTCGTGACGAGGTCGCCGATGTCGACGAACCCGCCGATCGCCGTGAGGATGCCGAGCGCGACACCGAGCAGCTGCTTCACGCGCCACCCGCCAGGGCGAGCACCGTGTCGAGGTCGTCGGCCGCGCGCGCGAGGTCGGCCTGGAGCTCGGACGCCGTGAGCGGCACCGCCCCGGCGGCCGACAGGTCGCCGCCCGCCTCCCGTGCGACCCACGCGCGCGCGGTGACGACCTCGGCCGTCGCGTCGGCGACGGCCGCGAGGCCCGCGTCGCGCTGCGCGGACGAGACGTCGTCCGGCGGTACCAGAGTGGTCAGGGCGGTCGTGGACTCCTCGAGGACCCGGACCTGGTCGAGCACGGCGGCGTCCGCGACGGGCGTCGTCACGCGGTCGGCGTCGAGCAGCCGCACGGTGAGCCGCGTCGTCTCGACCGCCGACCCGGCCTGCGCGACCGCGTCGGCGACGGCGGCGGTCGCCTGGCCCGGCTCCTGCCGGCTCACGGTGCAGCCCGCCGTCGTGCCGAGCGCGAGCCCGAGCAGCAGCCCGAGCGCGGCCCCGGACCGGGTGATGCGCGCACGACGTCCCACGTCAGCGATGGTGCCGCTGCTCCGGGGGGCCCGCACCCGGACGGGACGGCGGTCAGGCGGCCTGGACGCCCGCGAGCACGCGGTCGAGCGCCGGGCGCGGGTCGACCCCGGCCGGCAGGTCCTGCGCGACGGCGACGATCGACTCGGCGATGTCGCGCACCTTGACGTTGGCGAGGCTCGACGAGCGGCGGAGCGACGCGAACGCGGCGTCGGGGGTGACGCGGTAGGCGAGCGCGATGATGCCCTTGGCCTGCTCGATCGCGGCGCGGGACTGCGCCCACAGGCCGATCTGCTCGTTCGCCTGCACCCGCGCGCCGACGCCGACGACGCTCGTCACGTCGAGCACGACGCCCCGGGCGACGGGCACGCCCGTCGGGTCGGTCCAGGCGACGTCCACGAGCACGACGACCGCGCGCTCCCTGCCGCGGGCGTCCTGGATGACCTGCACCTGGACCGGCGCCTCGCCGGACACCGCGCGCGCGATGGCGGTGAGCGTCTGCTGCCGGTCCTTGCCCGTCGCCCGGTGGTGCCACAGGAGGAGCTCCGTCGTCGGGACGACCTCACCGGGGGCGTAGCCGAACAGCTCGACGAGCGGGTCCGACCACCACCACCGGTCCTCGTCCGGGTAGTACCGGAACTCTCCGGCGGCGACCGCTCCCGGAGAAGCCACCCACGTCGAGAGGGCGGTGCTGTCGGCCGAACCGTTCACGTCTGCTCCTTGCGGCCTCGAGGGCGGCGTCCGGGCCACTGCATGACCCCGTCGCCCCGGCGCACATGCTCCCGCACCGCGCCCCCGAGCGACGAATCCCGTGCTCAGGGGCGCGGCGGAGCGGTTCGACGCCGCGCTACGGGCGGTCCGGGGCCGTTCCCGCGGGCGCCTGCGCGGAGTCGGCCGACGCGTCGGCCGCCGGGCCGGAAGCCCTCTCGGCCGCCCGCCCCGGGCGCGACGGCACGAGCTTGAGGCCCACCACCGCCGCGATGATCCCGGCGATGAAGACCACCTTGCCCACGCTCACGGACTCGTCGCCCGTGAGGATGGCGTAGGTGACGGTGAGCGCCGCGCCGACCCCGACCCACACCGCGTACGCGGTGCCGATCGGGATGTGCTTGGTCGCCCAGCCGAGGCCGAGCATGCTCAGCGCGAGCGCGACGAAGAAGACGACGGAGGGCCCGAGGACGGACAGCCCGTCGGACTTGCCGAGCGCCGTCGCCCAGACGGCCTCGAAGACGGCGCTGACGAGCAGGATGATCCACGGCACGGTCAGCTCACCGCCTTGAGCCCGATGACGGAGCCCACGAGCAGCACGAGCAGGCCGACGCGCGCCACGGTGGCGCGCTCCTTGCCCGTGACGAAGCCCCAGACGACGGTCAGCGTCGCGCCGATCCCGACCCACACCGCGTACGCGGTCCCGGTGGGGAGCGTGGTCATCGCCCAGGCGAGACCGACCATGCTCAGCGACATGGCGACGAAGAAGACGACGGTCGGGCGCCAGCGGCGGAAGTTCTCCGACGCTCCGAGCGCGGTGGCCCACACCGCCTCGAGCAGGCCCGAGAGGACCAGGACGAGCCATGCCATGACAAGCAACCCCTCTGAGTCAGTCTTGTCCGTGCGGGTACTGCTCCCTCGTCCGCAGAGCTACCTCGACGCAACTCTGGTACTAACGTACCACATTCGGCGCCGCCAGCCGCCAGCCGCGGCTCACGGTCGTCAGCTCGCGGAACCCCCAGGCGCGCAGCTGCGCGATCTCCTCGTGGTCCGTCGCGTCCGTGCCGACCAGGACGCGGTGCACCCCGGCGAGCTCGAGCCACGCTCGGGCCTCGGCCAGCACCCCGGCCAGCAGGGCGTCGTCGGCCCCCGGGCCGGGCGCGAGGTCCACCAGCTCGGCGGTGCCTCCCGTCGCGGCCTGCCGCTCGGCGCGGCCGAGGGTCGTGTCGATCTCGACGTACGCGGCCGTCTCCGTGCCGCGGTGCGCGGTGAACCGCACGCCCCCGCCGGGGCCGAGCGTGCGCCGCAGGGCGACGCCGTCCGGCACGGGGACGGCGCGGGGGAGCGCCGAGGTCGGGGCGAGCAGCACCGTCTCGGCGTGCTCTCCGGGACGGAAGCCCGCGCGCTCCAGGGCCTCGCGGACGTGCGGCCACTGCTCCGGCACCCCGTAGACGCCCGCGAACGGGAGCTGCCCGTCCGCGTACGCCACGCGCACCTGCCACGCGGCGAGCTGGGCGTGGCACGCGGCCGTCAGCGCGTCCGCGGCCGCGCGGGCCTCGGCGGACTGCTCCAGGCCCTCGTCGTCGGGCGGCGTGACGAGGAGCCACTGCACGAGGCCGGCGTCGCGGTAGTCGTCGCTCGCCTCCGGCCCGGCCGTGAACCGGTGCAGGTGCGCGGCGCCCACCACCCGGTACCGGGACTCGACGACGAACGTCGCGCGCTCGACGACCCACGGGTCGACGACGTGCTCGTCGGGCTGGCGCTCCAGGCTCCCGAGCACGCTGTTGACCGAGAGCCGCGCGCCCGGCACGACGGCGGAGAGGTGGGAGTTGACGAGGTCCGTGAGCTGGTCGCGGTCGTCGCGACGGAAGGTCCGGACACGGGGACGTGCAGACATGCGGCTGCCTCCAGGCGAAGTGATGAGCTGGGAAGGCCGCCACGCGATGCGGTATGCGGGCACCCTAGCAGCCGCGGTCGCCCACCGTCAGGGGCGCAGCAGCGCCTTAATCGCGCGCCGCTCGTCCATCGCGGCGTAGCCCTCGGCCGCGTCGTCGAGCGAGACCTCGAGGTCGAACACGCGCGCGGGGTCGATGCGCCGTTCCAGCACGAGGTCGAGCAGCTCGGGCAGGTACCGGCGCACGGGCGCGGGCCCGCCGGACCAGTGCACGTGCCGGTAGAACATGTCGACCGCCGGGAGGTCGACGCCGTGCGGCAGCCCGACGACCCCGACGTGCCCGCCCGCACGGACGGCACCGAGCGCCTGGTTCATGGAGTCCTGCGTGCCCACCGCCTCGACGACGCTGTGCGCGCCGAGCCCGTCGGTCAGCTCGCGGACCCGCTCCACGCCCTCGTCGCCCCGCTCCGCGACGACCTCCGTCGCGCCGAACGCGCGCGCGAGCTCCTGGCGCGGCGCGTGCCGGCTCATCGCGATCACCTGCTCGGCGCCGAGCTGCGCGGCGGCGAGGACCGCGAGCAGCCCGACGGCGCCGTCGCCCACCACGACGACCGTCTTGCCCGGGCCTGCCTCGGCCGCACGGGCGCCGAACCACCCGGTCCCCAGCACGTCCGACGCCGTGAGCAGGCCGGGCAGGAGGTCGTCGTCGGGGCGTTCCGGCGTCGCGACGAGCGTCCCGTCCGCGAGCGGGACGCGCAGCAGCTCGGCCTGGGCGCCGCGCACGGGCTCCCGGTGCACGCACGACGTCTGGTACCCGGCCCGGCAGATCGGGCACGTGTTGTCGGACGCGAAGAACGACCCGACGACGAGCTGTCCCGGGCGCACGGTCCGCACGTCCGCGCCGACCTCCTCGACCGTGCCCACGTACTCGTGCCCCATCGCGACGGGGTGCTCGACCCGGTTGACGCCGCGGTACGTCCACAGGTCCGACCCGCACACGCACGCGGCCTCGACGCGCACGATCGCGTCGGTCGGCGCGAGCAGGCGCGGGTCGTCGCGCCGCTCCACGCGGACGTCGTACGGGGTGTGGATGACGGTCGCGCGCACGGGGGCTCCTCGGGGTGGGCGGGTGGCGGTCGGGACGTCGTCGAGCCTACGGCGACCGGTGGCGCGGGGCCTGTGCGGCCGTCGAGAGCCTGAGGTCAGCCGTCGTCGGTCCGGAGCGTCTGGACGGCGTGCTCCTCGTCGTAGGCGAAGCTGAGCCGCCTCGTGACGACCTCCTCGGCGACGTCGTCGAGCGTCGTGGACCGGGCGTAGGCGTGCGCCCGGAGCACCGCGAGCGCGTCGCCGGGAGGGATGCGGAGCTGGGCGGTGACCATGCCGGTCGCCTGGTGGACCTCCGCGCGGGGCGCCCAGTCCAACGAGTCCAGGTCGCCCAGCAGGGAGAGCCCGATGGTGTCGGCGAGGAGCTGCACGTCCTCCGGCCCCCGCGCCAGCGTCCGGGAGGAGGTGACGAGGCTCAGCACGCCGACGACCCGCCCTCCCGCGTGCATCGGCACGGCGTGGTACGCGCCCGGGCCCGTGATCGCCTCGACCGCGTGGGAGAAGACGGGGAAGTCGTGCTCGTCGCGGCCGTCGTCGGCCCCGCTGACGACGATGTGGTCCTCCGAGAGGGCGCGCTGGACCGGGCCCTCGCCGATCACCTCGCCCAGCCCCTCGATCCGAGCCGCGAGGCCGTCCGCCGTGGACACGGTGAGCCGGTCGTCCGCCGTCGGCGCGACGGTCAGCGCCGCGCTCCGGGCTCCGAGGACGGTCGCGGACGCCTGGCACAACCGCGTGGCCAGGGGGAGGCTGCGGTCGGCCCGGGAGAGCGCGCGAGAGAGCAGTTCCAACAGATCCGGCGCGGCGCCCACGATGTGCCTCCCTCCCTCGCGCACGGTCAGTCTGACAGCGCACCCCGCACTCGCTCGTCGGCGGCGGGCCGACGCTCCGACGCGCTCCGTCACGGGCAGTCCCCGGACCGGTTGCAGGAAACCGACGCCGGGCTAGAGTCCCCGGAGTCGAGTCTGGACCTGGCTCACCACCCCGCTGAACGACGACGGAGACGACCCATGTCCGTGGAGAACCCCGCACCGCTGCACCCTGTCTCGCTCGGCGACGGCGCGACGCCCGGGCAGTTCCGGGTCGACCTCGCGACCGACGCCTGGTGGTGGTCGCCGGAGACGTACCGCCTGCACGGCTTCGAGCCCGGGGAGGTCGTGCCGACGACGTCGCTCGTGCTCGCCCACAAGCACCCCGACGACCGCGACCGCGTCCGCGACCTGCTGGAGCGGGCCCGCGTCGACGGGGAGCCGTTCTCGAGCATGCACCGCATCATGGACGCGCGCGGCGGGGAGAGGGTCCTCGTGCTCGTCGGGCACGGCCGCCGCGACCGCGACACCGGCCGGCTCGTCGAGCTGATGGGCAGCTTCGTCGACGTGACGGTCGCCGTCCGGGACCGGGCGGAGCAGCAGGCCCAGCGCGACATCGCGGCCGCGGCCCGGAGCCGCGGGCCGATCGAGCAGGCCAAGGGCGTCGTCGCCGCCGCGCTCGGGGTGGGAACGGAGCAGGCGTTCGGGCTCCTCAAGCGCGTCTCGAACGACCGCAACGTGCGTCTCCGGGAGCTCGCCCGGCGGGTCGTCGAGGAGGGCACCGTGCCGAGCCCGGACCGGGCCCGGCGCGTCGTGTCCCTCCTGCGGTAGGCGCCGGGCCGGACGGTCAGCGCCGCGCGAGCGACCGGACGACCGCGGCGACGTCTCCCGGCGCCTCCTCCGCCAGGAAGTGGCCGGCCGTCGTCGTGAGGTGCTCGAGGTCGGGCGCCCAGCGCCGCCAGACGCCCGCGGCGTCGTACCCGAGCTGCGCGCCCCAGTCCTGCTGCACCACGGCGACGGGCATCGCGAGCCGGTCGCCCGCGTCGAGCGACGCCTGGTCGTGCTCGACGTCGACCGTCGCGGTCGCGCGGTAGTCGGCCACGATCGAGTCGACCGCGTCGCGGCTCGACGCGAGGTAGTGCGCGCGCACGTCGGCGGGGATCGCGGCCGGGTCCTGCGTCCACGCGTCGAGGAAGGACCCGAAGAACGCGTCGGCGCTGTTGCGGATCATCGTCTCCGGCAGGCCCGGGGGCTGCGCCATGAGGTACAGGTGGAACGCGACGGCGGCGTCCACGCCGTGCAGCACGGCCCACGTGTCGAGCGTGGGCACCACGTCGAGGATGCCGAGGTGGCTCACGCGGTCGGGGTGGTCGAGCGCCGCGCGGAACGCGACGAGCGCGCCGCGGTCGTGGCCGACGAGGACGAACCGGTCGACGTCGAGCGCGTCGGCGAGCGCGACGACGTCGGCGCCCATGGTGCGCTTGGCGTAGACGTCGGGCGTCGTGGCGGCGGGCTTCGCGCTCTCGCCGTAGCCGCGCAGGTCGGGCACGAGGACGCGGTGGTCGCGCGCGAGGTCGGTCGCGACGTGCCGCCACATGTGGCGCGTCTGCGGGAAGCCGTGCAGGAGCACGACGGGCGTGCCCTCGCCCGCGGTCTCGGCGCGCAGCGCGACGCCGGGCGCGACCTCGACGGTGCGGGTCTCGAAGCCGGGGATGTGCATGGGGTGTCCTCTCTCGGGGCGGTTCTCGGCCGTGCCGGGGTCGTGCCCGGCCGGCTCGTCGCCATCCTTCGGGCCGCGGATCAGTGTCCGATCAGTGCCGTCCGATCAGTGCCCCGGTGCGGCGAGAATGGCGGGGTGGTGGAGCTGCGCGTCGAGGTGCTCGGGCCGGTCCGCGTGCTGCGCGACGGCGCGGACGTCGACCCCGGCGGACCGCGCCAGCGCGAGCTCCTCGCGCGCCTCGCCGCCGCGCGCGGGCGCCCGGTGCCGTTCGACCGCCTCGCCGACGACCTGTGGGACGAGCCCGGCGCGGGGACGGGCGACCGGCGCGGCGCGCTCGCGACGTTCGTCGGCGACCTGCGGCGGCGCCTGGAGCCCGGGCGCGCGCCGCGCACGCCCCCGCGCGTCCTCGTCACCGCGCACGGCGGCTACGCGCTGCGGCTCCCGGACGACGCGCTCGACGCGGCGCGCCTGGAGGCGGCCGTCGCCCGGGCGAGCGCGTCTCCCGGGGCCGGGGACGCGGCGTCGGGCACGACGCGCGCGCTGGCGGACGCCGTCGCCGCCTGGCGCGGCGAGCCGTACGCCGACCTGCCGGAGCGGGAGTGGGTCCGGGCCGAGCGCCGGCATCTCGTCGAGGTGCACGCGCGCGCCGTCGAGCTGCTCGCGGACGCGCTGCTCGGCGAGGGCCGGGCCGCGGAGGCGGTCGTCGTGCTCGACGCGCACGCCGCCGCGCACCCGTGGCGCGAGCACGCGTGGGCGCTGCTCGCGCTCGCGCTGTACCGCGACGGGCGGCAGACGGACGCGCTCGACGTCCTGCGGCGCGCCCGCCGCCGCCTCGCCGACGAGCTCGGCCTAGACCCGGGCCCCGAGCTCGTCCGGCTCGAGCGCGACGTGCTGGGCCACGCGGCGTCGCTCGACGGCCCGACGCCGGGGCCGCGCCTCGCCGTCACGGCCCCCACCGGCTCGCGCACGCACCTGCGCTCGACGGTCGACGTCGCGCGCACGCTCGCCGTCGCCGGGGGCGACCACCTCGCGACCGCGCAGGAGCAGCGCGTCGCCGCGGCGCTCGCGGCCGAGGCGACCGGCGACCCGGTGCTCGCCGCCCGGACCGTCACCGCGTACGACGTCCCGGCCGTCTGGACCCGGAGCGACGACCCGGTGGCGGCCGACGCGCTCGTCGGCGTCGCGCGGCGGACCCTGGGGCGCCTCGGTCCGGGCGCGGCGCCGGTGCTGCGCGCGCGTCTGCTCGCGGTGGTCGGCATCGAGCACCGCGGGACGCGCGACGCGTGGGCGTGGGCCGCGGCGGAGGACGCCGTCGGGATCGCGCGCGACCTCGGCGACCCGGCGACGCTCGCGCTCGCGCTCAACGCGCAGTTCCTCCAGTCCTTCCAGCGGCCGGGCGCCGGTCCCGAGCGGGACCGGACCGGCGCCGAGCTCGTCGCCCTGGCGGAGGACCACGACCTCCCGACCTTCGCGATCCTCGGCCACCTCGTCCGGATGCAGGCGGCGGCGGGCGCGGGCCGGTTCCCCGACGCCGACGCCCACGCCGCCGCGGCCGAGGACGTCGCGGCAGGCTACGAGTCACCCGTGGTCCCGATGCTCACCGCCTGGTACCGGGCGATGCGCGACGCCGAGACCGCCCCGCCCGACGCCGCGGCGCGCGCGTACCGCGCCGCCGACGACCGGCTCGCCGGGGTGCGCATGCCCGGTGTGCGCGACGGGCTGCTCCCGCTCGCGCTCCTCACCGTGCGCATGCGGCACGGGCGACCGCTCGCCGGGATCGAGGCCGCCGACCTTGGCCCGTACGCCCCGTGGGCGGAGCCGCTGCTCGCGCTCGACGCCGGCGGCCCCGACGCCGCCGCGCGGCTCGCGCGCGCGGCGCCCGAGCCGCCCGCCGACCACCTGCGCGAGCTGCTGTGGGCGCTGCGCGCGGAGACCGCCCTGCGGCTCGGCGACCGCTCCCTCGCCGGGCAGGCCCGACGCGCGCTCGCCCGCACCCCCGACGAGCTCGCCGGGGCCGGGTCGGGCCTGGTCTCGCTCGGGCCCGTCCGCGGCTGGCTCGACCGGCTCGACGGGCGCCGCGCGTCGTAGGAGCGGCCGTCCGGGGTGGGCGTGAGGCCGCTCAGCGCTCCGGGAGCAACCCCGCCACGAGCGCGTCGACGACGTCGTCGGTCGGGATGTCGGGGTCGATCGGCGTGGTGAGACGGTCGAGGAGCAGCCCGTCGATCGCGTAGTGGAACAGGGCGATCTCCCGGCGTCCGCCGGGCAGGCCGGCCGACCGGTTGAACGCGACGTCGGCCTCGAATCCCGCGCGCAGCCACGGGCCGAGAACGGCCGCGAGCTCGCCCCGACGGCCGGACTCGAGCCGCAGCTCGAACAGGGCTCGGGTGACGTCGGCGTCGGTCGACAACCGGCGCACGATGTCGCGGAGGTAGTCCGCGAACAGCGCGCGGTCGGGCGTCTGGGCCGCGCGTCGGGCGAGGTCCTCGGGTGCCGGCGCGAGCCGCTCTCCGATGCGCTCGAAGAGCCCCGCGACGAGGGCGTCTCGGCTCCGGAAGTAGTTCGACGTCGTGCCCGTCGGGACCCCGGCCTCGTCGTCGATCGCGCGGTGCGTCAGGCCGCGCGACCCCTCGCGCGCGAGCACGGCGATCCCGGCGTCCGCCAGGGCGCTGCGCCGTGCGGTGTTCTTCGCCATGCGCCGAGGCTATCGCAACCACTGCACCTGTTGTAGTCTCACCGACAACCACTTCATCTGTAGTTGTCAGGAGACATGATGCGTGAGCTGACCTACTACGTCGCCGTGAGCCTCGACGGGTACATCGCCGGGCCGGGGGGCGAGTTCGACGCCTTCCTCGCCGAGGGCGACCACATGGCGCCCATCTGGTCCCGGTACCGCGGCACGGCGCCGACGGACCTGGCCGGGGCCGCCGGGCTGCCGGTCGCCGACGGCCCCTTCGACACCGTCCTCATGGGCTGGAACACCTACGCCGTCGGCCTTCCCGACCACCACCTGCCGAACCCCTACCGGCACCTGCGACAGATCGTCTTCACCCGCACGCACGAGGCGCCCGAGGGGAGCGAGGGGGTGCTGTTCACCGGCGCCGACCCGGTCGAGACGGTCCGCGCGCTCAAGCGGGAGGACGGCCGGGGGATCTGGCTGTGCGGCGGGGGAGCGCTCGCCGCCGTGCTCGTCGACGAGATCGACCGGCTCGCGCTCAAGGTCAACCCGGTGATGCTCGGCGCCGGGGTCCCGCTGTTCGGCGAGCGGGACTACGCGCCCCTCTCCTGGCGATCGACGGGCACGCAGACGTTCCGCTCCGGCGTCACGCTCGCGGAGTACGCGCGGGCGTGAGTGCCGGTCCCGGCGCGACGACCGTGCGCCTAGACGTCGAGCGGTCCCCGCACGACCGAGTCGCCCGAGTGGGACGGGTCGCCGTCGAAGTGCTCCTCGGAGACGTCGACCACGGGGAACTCGGCGAGGTCCAGGCCGTCAGGCACGTCGAAGCGACCCTCCGTGCCGTCGAGCACGCCGAGGCTCACGAGGCCGCTCAGGTCCTCCGCGAGCAGCCACACCTCGCGGTACGTGCCGTCGGGCGCCGGCGCGTCGACCGTCACGACGACCTGGCGCCGCCCGTCGGGCCGCTCCTCGACGCGCGCGTCGCCGCTCGCGCCCTGCCAGTCGGGCAGCGGGTCGAGCGTCGCGCTCGCGACCGTCGTCTCGGGCGGCTCGACCTCGCGGCGCTCCCAGAGGATGCCGCCCACGCCGCCGACGACGAGCGCGGCCGCAGCCGCCGCCGCGACCGGGACCCACACCCGACGGCGTCGCGGGGCGAGCGGCACGACGACCGCCGTGCCGGTCGCGCCGGTCGTGCTGTCGTCCGGCGCCTCCGGGCCCGTCCCGGCCGCGGCCCGCGGGAGCGTCGGACCTGCGGGAGCGTCGGTGACCGCCGCGGGGGCGACGACGGGCGGCGCGGCGGTGCCGCTCGTCAGGCCGAGCTCGGCCTGGACCCGCGACCACACCGCGGCGTCGGGGGCGACGAGGTCGTCGGCCGCGTCCGCGCCGTCGAACGCGTCGACGACGCGGGCGAGGCGGGCGATGGCGTCGGCGCACTCCGCGCAGGAGGACAGGTGCGCGCGCGCGTCGTCGTCGAGCACGTCCTCGCCGAGCGCGAGGAGCGCGAGGGTCTCGTCATCGATGTGCTGCACCGTCCACCTCCAATCGGTCGCGCAGCCGGATCAGGCTTCGTCGTACGTGGCTCTTGACCGTACCCAGCGGCAGGCCGAGCTCCTCGGCGATCTGCACGTGGGTCAGGTCGCGGAAGAACGCGAGCTCCAGGATCGTCCGCCCCGGGTCGCCGAGCCGTCGCAGCTCCTCGGTGAGGAGCACGCGGTCGGCGACGCGCCCGACGTCGGTGTCCTCGCTCGCCGCGCGACCCGGGTCCGGGGCGGTCGTGGCCGCGGCCTCCTCCGACCGGCGGACCCGCGAGCGGGCCTCGTGCGCGTCGGCCACCGTGTGCCGCGTGATCCCGACGAGCCAGGCCGGGAGCCGGGCCCGGTCGGGGTCGAACCGGGACCGGCCGCGCCACGCCGCGACGAAGACCTGCTGGGTGACGTCCTCGGCGTCGGCGCGCGTGCCGAGCGAGCGCAGCGCGATCGTGTGCACGAGCGCGGACCAGCGTCGGTAGGCCTCGGCGAGCGCCTGCTCGTCGCCGTCGGCGAAGTCGCGACCGAGGCGCCACAGGTCCGGGTCGGTGGTCCCGGTCTCGGTCACGTTCAGGGCGGGTCCTCGAGGGTCGGTGCCGACCACCCGGGCGGCAGCGGCGAGCGGGTAGCAGCGATCGTAGCGCCCGTGCGGGCCGTCACCGCGCGGGGACCGCGGTCACGACGACGTTGTCCGAGTACGAGCGTCGCTCGGCGTCCCAGCGGCCGCCGCACGTCACGAGGACGAGGCGGCGCTCGCCGTCGCGGTCGAACAGCGCGTCGAGCGGGACGTCGGGCTTCGCGATGCTCCTGATGTCGGTCACTGTGTAGGTGTACGAGGTGCCCGTCGCGTCGACGACGTCGACGCTCGCGCCCGTCGTGATCTCGCGGAGCCGCGCGAACGGCCCGACGCCGTCCGGGTCGTCCACGTGCGCCGCGACCAGGGTCGTCCCGGTGGGGCTCGCCGGGGCCGGGCCGAACCGGTACCAGGCGGCGACGTCCCCGGAGCCCGGCAGCGCCATGCGTCCCTCGGGGTCGACGCCCGCCGCCTCGACGGGCAGGTCGATCCCGAGGTCACCGACGACGACCCGTACGGGCGCCGGGGGTGGGGGAGCCGGGACGTCCCGGGCCGGGCGCACCGGCACCGGTGCGTCCCGGGCCGGCCCGGGCGTCCCCGCGGTCTCCTCCCCGCCCTGGTGGGGGGCCGGGGTGGGGAGGGGGTCGGCCGTCGGTCCGAGGAGTCCGTCGGTCGACCCGTCGGCGGGCGGCAGGGAGCATCCGCCGACGACCGCTGCGGTGACGAGCACCGCCCCCAGGAGGCTCCGGAGGCCGGCCCGCGCGCCCCGGGCGGGGCGCGCGGGACCGGCGGTCGTGCGCTGCGTCATGCCGTCCGGTCGCTCCGGACGGCGTGGGCCGCGTGCTGCTCGCGCCACGCGCGTGCCAGCATGACGGTCGCGGCGACGAGCAGGAGGCCGAACAGGGACGCGCCGAACGCGATGGCGACGCCCGTCGCGGTGCTGCTCGGCGCGTCGGCCGCCGCGAGGCCCGAGAGCCCGGCCGGGACGCCCGACGGCGAGGAGTGCAGACCCTCGACCGTCTGGGTCGCGAGGGCGAGGTTGCCCGCGTCGAGGCTGCCCCACGCGTACGCGATCGTGTTGACGCCCTCGGCGACCGTGAGGTCGGCCGGGCCGAGCACGGGCTCCGTGGTGCCCGCGGCGGCGATCGACGCCGAGATCGTGCCGGCCGGCAGGTCGAGCACGGCCTCCTTCGGGTTCTCCAGGCCGGTCACGACCGCCTCCCCGCCCGCGAGGACGTCGACCGCGGGCGCCGCGGCGACGTGCCGCACGGTCAGCCGGCCCTGGCCCGCGGCCGTCGGCTTCGTGTCGTTCGTGAAGAGCGTCGCGGTCGGCTGGCCGCCCGCGTCGAGGTGCGCGACGGCGGTGTAGCTCGTGCCGCCCGCGAGCTGGAGGTCGACCGGGCCGATGACCGGGGAGCTCGTGTCGGTCGCGTCGGGCGCGGTGATCGCGACCGTGTACGTCCCGGCGGGGAGATCGAGCGGACCCGCGAGGTCGCCGGGCTGGAAGTCGTCGAGCGTGAGCTCGTCGTTCACCCAGACGTCCACGGGCGTGTCCGGCACGCCGTGCAGGACGGAGAGCGAGGCGCCGTCGTCGGTGGCGGCCTGGGCGGGGAGCGCGACGGCCCCCAGCGCGACGAGGGTCGCTGCGCCCGCGAGCGCGGCGGTGCGTCGTGCGGTGCGGTGCATGGTGTCCTCCGGTGGTCGAGCCCGGTCCGTCCCGGGCGCTCGATCTGCTGACACCCCCTCTTCCCCCGCAGGTGCGGATCTGGATGCACACGCATCAAAAAAAGTGCCCGGCCCCGCGGGTGCGGGGCCGGGCTCGGGGTCGGGCTGGTCAGAGGTTCTGCGGTCGCAGCACCGCGCTGATGCCGTGCGCGATCTGGACGTTGCCCTTGTTGAGGTCGAGCTTGCTCTTCACGAGGAACGGGTCGAGGTCGTTGCGGTCCTGGTCGACGAGGCGGACCAGGGCGAGGCGCTTGCTCAGCACGTCGACCCGGAACGTCGCGCCCTGCGCCGTGGTGAGGACGGCGTCGTCGGACCGCAGCGCGGTGCCGGAGTCGATCGTCGCTCCGGGGACGACGTGGTAGAGCAGGACCTGCTCGATCGCGTCGATGCCGACCGCGCCGGCGAGCGAGGTGAGCACGCGCTCCTCGGTGGGCTGCCAGCGGTGCGTGAGGTCGAGCGCGAGGAGCTGGAACGCCCGGTCGTTCGGCAGGAACGCGGTGAGCGGCACCGTGCCGTCGGCCAGGACCGCCACGGGACTGTCCGGCTTGGCGGCGAGGACCGCGGCCACGGCCTGGTCGACGATGTCGAAGTCGTACCAGTTGCGGTCGAACGTGTCGCCGTCGGCCGCGAGCACCGAGGCGAGGCTCGCGGTGCCCGACGGCGGCGCCGCCGAGGGGGCGGGTGCCGCGACGGCCGGTGCGGCCGCGGCGGTCAGGGCGAGGAGCGCGGCTCCTGCCGCGGTGAGCGTGCGTCGGAGGTTCATCGTCGAGTCCCTTCGTCGTGCACGGGACGGCGGAACGCCGTCGGACGCCGGTGCGGCGTCCACCTCTCCTTCACCCGGACCGCCGCCCGCGGATGCACCCACCGCCGGACGGCCTTCCGCCGCGCTCGACGCGCCGTCCGCTCAGCCCTCCGCGTCAGGTCCGTCCGTCGCGCCGCCCCCGAGCGGTCGCGCGAGCGCCCGGACGGTGTCGATCGTGTCCGCCTCGGCGGCCGTCTTGTCGTCGCGGTACCGGACGACGCGCGCGAAGCGCAGCGCGAGCCCGCCGGGGTAGCGGGTCGAGCGCTGGAGGCCGTCGAACGCGATCTCGACGACCTGCTCGGGGCGCACGTGCACGACGTACCCCTCGTCGGCGGTCCGGAGCTCGCGGAAGCGCTGCGTCTGCCACGCGAGCATCTCGTCGGTCATGCCCTTGAACGTCTTGCCGAGCATGACGAACCCGCCCTCGGGGTCGCGCGCGCCGAGCCAGATGTTCGACAGCCACCCGCTGCGCCGGCCCGAGCCCTGCTCGACGGCGAGCACCACGAGGTCGAGCGTGTGCCGTGGCTTGACCTTCACCCACCCGGCGCCGCGCCGCCCGGCCGCGTAGGGCGCGGCGAGCGACTTCACGACGACGCCCTCCTGGCCCTCGGCGACGGCGGCGTCGAAGAACGCGGTCGCGGCCGCGGCGTCGTCGGTCACGAGGCGGCGCACGGCGAGCGGCCCCGCCGCGTCGGCGAGCAGGTCGTCGAGCACGGCGAGCCGGTCGCGCAGCGGCTCGTCCAGCAGGTCGCGACCGTCGGCGTGGAGCACGTCGAAGAAGAAGGGGGAGAGCTCGAGCGAGGCCGCGAGCTCGGCCTCCTCGGCGGCGGTGCGCTCGCCCTGGGTCGCGGAGCGGGCGGCGGTCTCCTGGAACGGGCGGGGGACGCCGTCGGGCCCGACGACGAGCGCCTCCCCGTCGAGGACGAGCGCCCGGGCGGGGAGCGCCCGCACGGCCGCGACGATCTCGGGGACGCGCGCGGTGATGTCGTCGAGCGAGCGCGTGAAGACGCGTACCTCGTCGCCGTCGCGGTGCACCTGGATGCGGATGCCGTCGAGCTTGAGGTCCACGGCGACGGCGGTGCCCGACGGGTCGCCCGGTGCGGCCCCGAGCTTGTCGAGCGCGGCGCCGACGTCGGGCGCGGACTGCGCGAGCATCGGCCGGACCGCGCGGCCGACGGTGAGCCGGAACGTCGCGAGCGCCTCCGTCGCGGCCTCCGGGCCGCCCGCCGTGAGTGCCGCGCGGGCGACCGGCCCGGTCGCGCCCGCGAGCATGACCGCGCGGCGCACCGTGTCGGCGGGGACGCCCGCCGCCTCGGCGACGGCGTCGACCACCACGGAGTCGAGTGCGCCCTGGCGCAGCTCGCCCGAGACGAGCCCGGCGAGGAGCGACTGCTCGCGCGCGGTCGCGGCGCCGAACAGGGCGGCCGCCTCGGCCTGGCGCGCGGTGGCCGACCCGGGGCCGGAGAGGTCCGCCATGCGGGCGAACGCGGTATCGACGTCGGTCAGCGTGAGGCCGGGTTCCTCGGCGGGGGCGGGGAGGTCGCGCAGCGACCGCCACCCGAGCCCGGTGCGGCGCTGGCGCAGCTCGCCCGCGAGGTACGCGACGGCGATCTCCACCTCCGCGCTCCCGGCCTCGGCGTCGTCCGCGACGCGCCGCAGCAGGTCGGCGATGGCCGCGCGCTTGGCGAGGCGCGAGCGCGTGGCGGCGACGGCGTCGGACGTGGCGGCGACCTCGGCGAGCAGCATGCCCCATCCTCGCGCCGACCACCCACGCCTCGCCCGCCGGGGCGCGCTCAGGGGGAGGGGGCCACCACGACGTCGACCCGCCCGACCGACGGCAGGACGTGCCGCAGCGCGTCGTCGGCGCAGGCCGACGTCCGGTCGGCGACGGCGACCGAGGTCTCGGGCGGGACGAGGACGCGCGCCTGCACGGTGAGCCGGTGCCCTGCCCAGCGCAGACGGACGTCGTCCACGCCGTCCAGACCGTCCACCGCGTCGAGCGCGCGGCGGGCGCGGTCCGTGAGCGCGGGGTCGACGCCGTCCAGCAGCCGACGGCCGACGTCGCGCGCGGTGCCCCACAGGAGGACGAGGATCGCGACGGTGATGAGCAGGCCGACGGCGGGGTCGGCGAGGGGGACGCCGACGAGGACACCGAGCGCGCCGAGCACGACCGCGAGCGAGGTGAACCCGTCCGTGCGCGCGTGCACGCCGTCGGCGACGAGCGCGGCGGAGCCGATGCGGCGCCCGACGCGGATCCGGTAGACGGCGACGGCCTCGTTCCCGGCGAACCCGACGACGCCCGCGGCGACCACCCACCCGAGGTTCTCCACGGGCTGCGGGTCGGCGAGGCGCCGCACGGACTCGACGCCTGCGACGACGGCCGAGAGGGCGATCATCGCGACGATGAACAGGCCCGCGAGGTCCTCGGCCCGGCCGTAGCCGTGGGTGTACCGGCGCGTCGCGGCACGACGACCGAGCACGAACGCGATCCACAGCGGCACCGCCGTGAGCGCGTCGGAGAGGTTGTGCACCGTGTCGGCGAGGAGGGCGACCGAGCCGCTCACCGCCACGATGGCGAGCTGCGCGAGCGCAGTGAGCCCGAGGACCACGAGCGAGACCTTCACCGCGCGGATGCCCTGGCCGCTGGCGACGAGCTCGTCGTCGATCGAGTCGGCCGCGTCGTGGGAGTGCGGCACGAACACCTCGTGCAGCCAGCCGCGCAGGCCCGTCGGGTGCGCGTCGTGATGATGGTCGTGGTCGTGGTCGTGGTCGTGGTCGTGGTCGTGCGGGTGGTCGTGGCCGAGGACGGCCGGCTGCGGCGCGGTCATCGCGCGGCCTCGTCCGCACTGCCCGCGGCCGGCTTCTCCGCCGCCCGGTGCGCGCCGTCGGCGTGATGCTGCGGGTGGTCGTCCACCGCGTGCTGCGCCTGGAAGACGGCCTGCGTCACGAGCGTGCGCGCGTGCTCGTCGATCAGCGAGTAGAAGACGCGGTTGCCCTCCTGGCGCGCACGGACGATCCGGCCCCACCGGAGCTTCGCGAGGTGCTGGGAGACCGCGGTCGGTGACTTCCCCACCACCTCGGCGAGGGCGTTGACCGGGAGCTCGGCGTCTCGCAGGGCGAGGACGATCCGGACCCGCGTCGCGTCGGCGAGCAGCGAGAACACCTCGGCCGCGAGCTCGACGTAGGGGCTCTCGGTACCGAAGGTGCAAGCCTTCGTATCTTCACGCATACCCAGATAGTAGCGGTCCGGCTGACCCCCGTCCTTGCTCGGACGACCCCGTCGGTCTCGCCGTCCTCGACGCCTCACGGGCGGAGCCGCGCCCCCGTGGCTGCGAGGGCACGAGCCTCCGGCCCGCCGAGCGGGGCGCACCGGTCGTACAGTGACCGCCGTGACGACCGAGCCTCCCGCTGATGTCGGCGCGGACTCCGGCGCCGCCGCGGGCACGGCTCACCGGCGACGCCGCCGTCGTCTGCCGCCGTGGTTGCTCGCCGCGGTGGTCGTCGTCGCGCTCCCCGCGACGGGGCTGCTCCCCGCGGCGGACGCGCGCGACCTGCTCGTGCGCACCGGGCCGGTCCTGGTGTTCCTCCTCGCCATCACGGTGGTCGCGGAGCTGTGCGCGGGCGCGGGCCTGTTCGACGCCGTCGCTGCCCGGGCGGCGCGGCTCGCCCGAGGTCGGCGGATCGTGCTGTGGGTGCTCGTCGTGCTGCTCGCGACGGCCAGCACCGTCGTGCTGTCGCTCGACACGACGGCGGTGCTCGTCACGCCCGTCGTGCTCGCCCTCGCCCGCCGCACGGGCACCAGGCCCCTGCCGCTCGCGCTCACCGTGCTCGCGCTCGCCAACACGGCGTCGCTCCTCCTGCCGGTCTCGAACCTCACCAACCTGCTCGCGGCGGACCGGTTCGGCACCGGGTACGTCGGGGTGATGTGGGCGCCGGCGCTCGTGGTCCTCGCGGTGACGGTCGTCGTGCTGCTCGCGCTGCACGGTCGCCACCTGCGGGGACGGTTCGACCTCGTGGGTCCCGGCCCGACGCCGCCCGACCGGGTGCTCCTGCGCCTCACCGGGGCCGTCGTCGTGCTCCTCGCGGTCGCGTTCGCGCTCGAGCTGCCCGTCGCGCCGACGGCGCTCGCGGGTGCGGCGGTGCTCGCGCTCGCGACGTGGTGGCGGCGCGTGCGCCCGCTCGTGCCGGTGCGCGAGATGCTGCCGTGGCGGTCGGCGCTCGTCGTGGCGGCGCTGTTCGTGGTCGTGGAGACCTGGCACGCGCACGGGCTCGGCGACCTCCTCGCCGCCGTCGCGGGCACGGGGACCGGACCGGGCGACCTCGCCCGCCTCGCCGCGACGGGCGTCGTCGCGGCGAACCTCGTGAACAACCTGCCCGCGTTCCTCGCGCTGCTCCCCGCGGCGGGCGAGGACGTCGAGCGGCTCGCGACCCTGCTCGTCGCGGTCGACGCCGGACCGCTGATCACGCCCTGGGCGTCGCTCGCGACCGTGCTGTGGTGGCAGCAGTACCGCCGTCACACCTTCGGGCAGGAGGCACCGCCCGCGTGGCACGTGATCCGCCAGGGCCTCGTGCTCGCGCCCCTCGCCGTCGCGGCGGGGGTCGCCGTCGTGGTGCTGCGCTGACCGGCGAGATCCGGCATCGCGGCCGGCGTCTCGGTCGCACGCGGTACCGGGCTCGAGGTCGCGGCCTGGGAGGGCCGAGCGGTACGACGGAGCCCGCGCGAGAAGGTAGCTCTCGGGACGCGCGCTTCGTGCTCTCTCAGGCGGAGAGCTTGTGGTTGGCGAGACGGTTCATGGAGATGCCCTGCGCGGCAGCCTCCTCGACGAGCCGGCGGTGCATGGCCGGGGGATCCGCACACGGAACTCGCCGGAGTAGTGGCGCTCGGACAGGGGCTCGGGGACCTCTTCGCCAGAGGCTGCCAGGTCCTCGACCACCTCGGAGGCGAGCTTCCGGATCCCGGCGAACGCGGCGGCCGACTCGGGCTCGAGCCAGGAGAGGGAGGGTAGCTCGAGAACCGTACCGACGAACTCTCCGTCGTCTGCGGACCAGGACACGCGGTAGCTGTAGTGCTCGGCGGCGTTCACTTCTCCTCCTCCGTGGAGTCGTTCTCCTCGTGCATGGCCTCGATCCTGGCCATCGCCTCGTGGACTTGTCTCACAGGCGGTCGAACGGGGCGGCGTAGGTGAACCGCCCGGCGTGCTCGCCGCGCCAGGCGCTCAGGGCGCGCGCCTGGAAGTAGTCCCCCCACGCCGGCTCGGGAGCCTCGATGCCCAGGGCGCTCGCGGGCACGAACCCGAACCGGGAGTAGAGCGCCGGCTCCCCGAGCAGCACCACGACCGGTTCGCCGAGGGCGTCCGCCGCACCGAGGATCGTGTGCATCAGCGCGGAACCCACGCCGCGCCGCTGGTGGTCGCGACGGACGCTGAGCGGTCCGAGACCGAGCGCCGGCCGGCCCCCGAGCTGACCGCGGGTGGCGACGACGTGCCCGACCACCTGGGGGTCGTGGGACCCGGTCTCGGCGACCAGCGACAGCTCCGGGATCCACCCCGGGTCCTCCCGCAGCCACCCGACCAGGGTGGCCTCGCCGGGTGCGCCGTCGGGCTCGACCGACGGCGCGGCGTGCTCGACCGCGGAGAAGGCGTCCACGGTGACGGCCCGGATCGACTGGACGTCCGACGGGCGCTCGCGTCTGATCAGCATGCCGACACTCTCGACGGGCGCACGACCGAGGGCAACGGAAATCGCTGCCGCCGCTCCCGGGAGGACCGGTGACCGTGCCGCGCGTCGGCCCGGGTGCGCTCCTCGCGGGGCCGTGGTCGGATGGGGAGCGATGACTTCGCGATCGATGACGACACGAACCGTCCGCGCCGCCGCCTCGTCGCTGGCGGCGGTCCTCCTGCTCGGCGGGGTACCCGCCGCGGCCGTCGCGGGCCCGGGGGGTGAGCCAGCCCGCACCGGCGCCGCCACGGCGTCGGCCCGCACCGGACCCGCCACGACGACGCCCGCCCAGGTCGAGGCCCCCGTGCCCGAGATCGCGTGGGGGCCGTGCGACGGCGACGGCCTCGAGGCGTTCGAGTGCGCGACGGCGCAGGTGCCGACCGACTACGACCGCCCCCACGGCCGCACGACGACCATCGGCCTGACGCGGCTCCCGGCGTCCGACCCCGAGCAGCGGATCGGGAGCCTGTTCACCAACTTCGGCGGCCCGGGCGGCCCGGGCGTCGAGACGCTGCACCTGCTCGGGGGCTCGCTCTTCGACGACGACGTGCTCGCCCGGTTCGACGTCATCGGGTTCGACCCGCGTGCCGTCGGGACGTCCGACCCCGCGACGTGCTTCCGCGACCAGGACCGCGAGAACGCGTTCCTCGCGGGCCTGCCCGCGTTCCCCGTGACCGACCGCGAGGAGGCGCGCTACCTCGGCCAGATGGCGGCGTTCGGGGCGTCGTGCACGCTGTTCTCGGGCGACCGGATCGCGCACGCGTCGACGGCGAACGTCGCGCGGGACATGGACCTGCTGCGCCAGGCGGTGGGCGACGAGCAGCTCAGCTACGTGGGGTACTCCTACGGCACGGTGCTCGGCGCGACGTACGGGGCGCTGTTCCCCGACCGCGTCCGCGCCCTGGTGCTCGACGGCACGATGGACGTCGACGCGTGGTCGGGCGTCGGGTCGCGCGAGCTGATCGGCGCCCGGATCGGGCAGGCCGCCGGCGCGACCGAGACGTTCGGCGAGTTCACGCGGCTGTGCTCGGAGGCGGGGCCGTCGGCGTGCGCGCTCGCGTCGCTCGGCGACCCGGCCGACGTCGTCGAGGCGACCTACGCCGCGCTCCGCGAGGCGCCCGTCGACGTGCCGCTCCCCGACGGCACGAGCGTGCGCGTCGGGTACCCGGACACGGTGGCGCTCGTCTTCCAGTACCTGTACGAGCCCGCCGCGTGGGGCGACCTCGACCTCACGCTCGCGTCGCTCGCGGTGCTGAGCGGCGCCGTCGAGCCGCCCGCGGCCGCGGACCGCCAGCGCACGCTCGGTGCCCTGCCCTCGCTCGGGGAGCTGCTCCGCCGCGCCGGGTTCGCCGAGGACTACGCGTCCGTCGGCGGCGCGCTCGCGAGCCTGTGCGTCGACACGACGACCCCCGGCCGGCCGTGGCAGTACCCCGCGAAGGTCGACGCGCTCGACGCGCAGTACCCGCACTTCGGGCGCTTCCGCGGCTGGGTGGGCGTCCAGTGCGAGTTCGTGCCCGTCGAGGACCGCGACGCTTTTACGGGCCCGTGGGACCAGACGACGGAGGCTCCCGTGCTCGTGGTCGGCACCCGGTTCGACCCCGCGACGCCGTACGGGTTCACGCAGCCCTACGCCGACCGCTGGCCCGACGCCCGCGTGCTCACCGTCGAGGGCTGGGGCCACACGATCATCGGCAAGAGCGCGTGCGCGGACGGCGCCGTCGCGCGGTACCTCGTGGACCTCGACGCCACCGACGGCGCCACGTGCGAGCAGGACGTCGTGCCGTTCCAGGGCCCGTCGGTCCCGCTCGGGGAGGCGCTGCGCCTGCCGGTCGTCTGACCCGCTGACCTGCGGACCCGTCGACGCGCCGACCCGCCGGACGGTGCCCGCTGGTCCCGTGCGGTCGCGGCCGTTCGGCCCTACCGCCAGGTCCCGGCGTCTGCCCACCCTGGAGGCATGACCGGACCGGGCCACCGCGTGACGGAGGCCGCCCGGCGCTACCCGTGGGTGGTCGCCACGGTGGCGGTGGGCGGTCTCGGCGGCGTGCTCGAGGCCTGGGGCCCGGACCGCTCGGCGCAGGTCGTGGTCTCGGCGTTCGCGCTCGTGCTCGTCGTGGTCCGGGCGCGGGGGATGGTGGCGGACCTGCGGGCGGGCGCGTACGGCGTCGACCTGCTGGCCGTCCTGTCCGTCACGGCCACGGTGCTCGTGGGGGAGTACTGGGCCGCGCTCGTCGTGTGTCTCATGCTCTCGGGCGGCGAGGCGCTCGAGGACTACGCGAACGGGCGCGCGCGGCGCGAGCTCTCGAGCCTGCTCGCCGGCGCCCCGCGCGTCGCCCACCGGGCCGGGCCCGGCGGGGAGCTCGAGGACGTCCCCGTCGACGACGTGCGCCCCGGCGACGAGGTGTGGGTGCGGCCCGGGGAGGTCGTCCCGGTGGACGGCGTCCTGCTCAGCACGGCGGCCACGTTCGACGAGTCGTCGCTGTCCGGGGAGTCGCTCCCGGTGGAGCACCGGCGCGGGGACGTCGTCCTGTCCGGGTCGGTGAACGGCGGCGGCGCGGCGCAGGTCCGGGCGACCGCGACGGCCGCGGGCTCGCAGTACCAGGCGATCGTCGAGCTCGTGAAGCAGGCGCAGGAGTCCAAGGCGCCGTTCGTGCGCCTCGCCGACCGCGTGGCGGTGCCGTTCACGGTCGCCGCCCTCGCGCTCGCCGTCGTGGCGTGGGTGCTCAGCGGTGAGCCCGCGCGCTTCGCCGAGGTGCTCGTCGTCGCGACGCCGTGCCCGCTGATCATCGCGGCCCCGGTCGCCTTCATGTCCGGCATGTCCCGCGCGGCGCGGAACGGGATCATCGTGAAGTCGGCCGGGACGCTCGAACAGCTGTCGCGCGTGCGCACCGTCGCGTTCGACAAGACGGGCACGCTGACCCACGGGGCGCCGGTCGTCGTGGACGTCCTGCCCGCGGGCGGCCGCACGCCGGATCACGTGCTCGCGCTCGCGGCCGCGGTCGAGCAGTACTCGGTGCACCCGCTCGCGGCGGCCATCGTCCGCGCGGCCCAGGAGCGGGACCTCGCGCTGCCCGCCGCACGGGACGCGACGGAGGAGACCGCCCGGGGAGCCCGCGCGACGGTGGACGGCCACGCGGTGGCGGTCGGCCGGCTGGCCTTCGTCGTCGCGGGCGCGCCCGCGGGCGTCCCCGTGCCCGGCGCGGGCCGCAGCGCCGTCCACGTGGGCGTCGACGGCGCGTACGCCGGGACCGTGCTCCTCGCCGACGAGCTGCGGGCCGAGGCCCGCCCCACCGTCGCCGCCCTCCACGCCGCGGGCGTGCGGACCACCGTCATGCTCACCGGCGACGGCGCGGCGACCGCCCGGCACGTCGCGGACCAGGTGGGCATCGACGACGTGCGCGCCGGCCTCCTCCCGCAGGACAAGGTCGACGCCGTCCGCGGGCTGCCGGACCGCCCCGTGATGATGGTCGGGGACGGCGTGAACGACGCCCCGGTCCTCGCGGTGGCCGACGTCGGCATGGCCATGGGCGCACGCGGCTCGACGGCGGCGACCGAGTCCGCGGACGCGGTCGTCGTCCGGGACGACCTCGCGCGCACGGTCGGCGCCGTGCGGATCGGCCGCCGCACGGTGCGGGTCGCGTGGCAGGCCATCGGCATAGGGATCGCCCTGTCCGGGCTGCTCATGGTCGTGGCCGCGACGGGGCGTCTCCCCGCGCTCGCGGGGGCGTGGCTCCAGGAGGTCGTCGACCTCGCGTGCATCCTGTGGGCGCTGCTCGCCACCCGCCCGGGCAGGGACGAGACGCCGCCCGGACCGTCCCGGACGGCGTCCACGGTCCCGGCCGTCGAGCCGCTCGTGCCGGCGGCGTCGGCCCGCTGACACCCCGCGCTCACCCGACCCGCGCGCGGGTGGCGCGGGTGGCGCGGGTACCGACGCGTCGAGGTGCGTCCCCGCGGGCCGCCGCCGCGTGCGACAGTGTTCCGGGCGTTCGAGCACAGGACGCCCGCCGCCCGACCGTGAGGCGCCCCGTGGCCACCTCGACCTCCCCGTCCGACCCCCCGGCCGCCGCCCTGGCCGAGGCGGAGCGGCTCGCCGTCGCGCTCGAACGTCGGGCGATGTCCGCGAGCGACGTGTCGTTCACCATCGCGGACGCGCGCGCCCCCGGCATGCCGCTGGTGTGGGTCAACCCGGCGTTCACGGCCACGACCGGGTACACGGCGGACGAGGTGCTGGGCACGAACTGCCGGTTCCTCCAGGGCCCGGCGACCGACCGCGACGCGGTCGCGCGGATCCGGGAGGGCGTCGTGGACGCCCGGACCGTGGGCGAGACGCTGCTCAACTACCGCAAGGACGGCACGCCGTTCTGGAACCAGCTCACCATCTCGCCCGTGCACGACGAGCTCGGCACCCTCACGCACTTCGTCGGCGTCCAGGCCGACGTCACGGCGCGGGTGGAGACGGCACGCTCGCGCGAGGCGGCCCTCGACGCCGCGATCTCCGCGAACCACCGGCTGACCACGACCACCCGGCTCGTCGAGCGGCTGGGCGAGCTCCTCGGCACGGAGGACGTGCTCGCCGAGGCGGCACAGGCCGTGGCCGAGGTGTTCTCGTGCTGGGCGGTCGTCGTGACGTACCCGGGTGGGCGCTCGCGCACCGACGTCGCGTCCCACGACCCGGCGCTCGCCGATGCCGCCCGGCGCCTGTCCCGGACGCCGGGCTGGGCGGACCGCTCGCTCGCCGCGGTCGATGTGCTCGGGGGCGGCGCGCGGTTCGCGTGGCCGTTCGACGTCACGCCCGACCTCGTCTCGCCGCACGCGGACGAGGAGGAGCTCGCCGCCATGCACGAGCTCGGGCTCGGCTCCGCGATGTCCGTCGGGCTGCGGGCCCGCGGCCGGATCGTCGGCGTGCTCGCCGTGGTCAGCGCGCAGCCCGGGTTCTTCGAGGACGAGGACGCCGTGATGTTCGAGGACCTCGGCCACCGGATCGGCCTCCTGCTCGACAACGCGCGGCTCTACGAGCGCGAGCGCGACGCCGCGCACACCCTGCAGGAGCGCATGCTGCCGCGGCTCGGATCCCTCGACGGGCTGGACGTGGCCGTGGTCTACCGGCCGGCGGGAGGTGGGTCGTCCGTGGGCGCCGCGGCGGTCGGCGGCGATTGGTTCGAGGCGATCGAGCTGCCCGACGGCCGCGTGCTGCTCGTGGTGGGGGACGTCGTCGGGCACGACATGCACGCCGCCGCCGCGATGGGTCAGATCCGGTCGGCGCTCCTCACCGTCGCGGCGGACGGCACGACGCCCGAGGAGGTCGTCGAGCGCCTGGACGGGCTCGTGAAGCGCTTCGGCCTCGCGGACGTCGCGACGTGCGTCGTCGCGACGCTCGGGCCGTCCGACGCGGACGGCGGGCGCGAGCTGGTCTACTGCCGGGCCGGCCACCCGCCGCCCCTGCTCCGCACGCCCGACGGCGCCGTCCGCCCGCTCGACGAGTCGCTCACCACGCCGATCGGGGTCGTCACGCCCCGGCCCGTCACGGCCGCCCGGCTGCGGCTGCGTGCCGGGAGCGCGCTCGTGCTGTACACCGACGGCCTCGTCGAGTCCCGCGCCCGGGGCCAGCGCGAGGGCGTCGCGGAGCTCGCGCGGGCCCTCGGCCGCGCCCCGGCGGACGCGGAAGCTGCCGCCGTCCGGGACCACCTGCTCGACCAGGCAGGGGGCCGCAGCGACGAGGACGACACGTGCCTGCTCGTCGTCCGCCTGCCGCGCGGGGACGAGGCCGCGGCGTCCGACGGCGGTGCGCCGCCCCACGCCTGAGCGGCGGGCGCTACGGACCCTCGGCGAGCGGCCCCCGCAGCCGCGCCCGGTCGTCCTCGGTCCCGCACCGGAGCCGGCGCGCGAGCGTGTCGCGCCAGCGCGCGGGGAGCGTCGGGAGGGCGGCGAGCGCCGCGGCGGCCGCGAGGTCGTCGCGGTCGACGTTCAGCACGCGGTTGACCTCGCGCACCGTCGCGCTCCGGTCCGGCCGGTCGACGACGACGGCGGTCGCGCCCGCCCGCACCGTGCCGGGCGTGAGCACGCGCAGGTACCAGCCCGTGCGGCCCGACGCCTGGACCCGGTCCGGGAGGTCGACGAGGTCGTGGACCGCCGCGAGCTTGTAGCAGGGGCGGCGCGGCATGCTCACCTGGAGGGTCGTCGTGCCGAGGGCGAGCACGTCGCCGAGCAGCAGGTCGTCCTCGGTGAGCCCGCGCATCAGGAGGTTCTCCCCGAAGGCGCCGGGCGGGAGGTCGACGCCGAGCTCGTCGCGCCACGCCGCGTAGTGCTCGACCGGGTAGACGCACACCGCCTTCTCGGGGCCGCCGTGCACGCGCCGGTCGGCCTGTACGTCGCCCTCGAGCCCTTCCGCGCCGACCGCGACGGGGTCGGCGCGCGGCTGCTTGCGGAACGCCGTCGGCACCTCGCGCCCGCGGTGGGCCACCGTGCCCACCCCGCCGGTGCGCACCTCCAGCACGACGGCGCTCGCGGGCCCCGGGGCGGGGGCGGCGGGGGAGCGCGGTGCGGCGGGGTGGGACGGTGCGGCGAGGGGGGACGGCACGGTGGCTCCTCTCAGGCGGCGCGGCGCAGGCCGACGGCGGGGAAGTCGACGGGGACGTCGAGCGCGACGTTGACGTAGTTGGTGAACAGGTTGAGCGCGACGTGCGCGACGACCTCGACCACCTGCTCGTCGGTCCATCCCGCGTCGCGGACCGCCTGGACGTCCTGCGCGGTCACGTGGCCGCGCTCCTCGACGAGGGCGAGCGCGAAGCGGAGCAGCGCCTCGACGCGCGGGTCGGACGCGGTGCCGTCCTGCGCGGCGGTGAGGTCGTCGCGCGCCACGCCGGCCTTGCGCCCGAGCGCGGTGTGGGCGGCGAGGCAGTACTCGCACGCGTTCCGGTTCGCGACGGCGACGGCGATCTGCTCGCCGACCGCGGCGCCGAGCGTGCCGGTGCCGAGGGCGCCGAACGCGCCCCACATGCTCTGCAGGGCGGCGGGCGAGTTCGCGACCGCCCGGAACATCGCCGGGACGCCGCCGAACGCGGCACGGACCTGGTCGAGCCCGTCGGCGACGGGGCCGGTGGCGGACTCGGGGCTGACGAGGGGGACACGGGACACGGGGATCTCCTCCGGGTGCGGGACGCCGGCCCGGGGCGGGCCGACGTGCTCCAGCCTGGTCGTTCGCGCCGGACGACGGGGAACGAATCGTCCTCGGAACGTGTCCGATCGTCTGGCATCCTGGGGGGATGGCTCCCGTGGACCGGCTCTCGCACCTGCTCGAGCGGTTCCGCGTGCGGACGCACCTCTTCCACACCGGGCCGCTGTGCGGCGTCACGACGTTCGACGCGCGGCCAGGCCGTGGCTTCCTGCACGTGCTCCGGCGCGGCGAGATGGACATGACCCACGTCAGCGCGGACGGCCGGGTCGAGCGCCGCAGCGTCGACCGCCCGAGCCTGCTCTTCTACCCGCGCCCGCTCGACCACGCGTTCCACAACGCGCCCACCGAGGACTCCGACTTCGCGTGCGCGACGCTCGACGTCGAGGGTGGCGCCACGCACCCCCTCGTGCGGACGCTGCCGCCCGTGCTCGTGCTGCCGCTCGACGACGTCGCAGGGCTCGAGCCCGCGCTCGACCTGCTCTTCCGCGAGATCGACGACGTCCGCTGCGGCCGCCGCGTCCTCGCCGACCGGCTCTTCGAGGTCGTGCTCGTGCAGCTCTTCCGGTGGATCCTCGACCACGCCGACGACCTCGCCCTCCCGCCGGGGCTGCTCCCCGGCCTCGCCGACGAGCGCCTCGCGCCCGTGCTCGTCGCCGTCCACGAGGCACCGGGGGAGTCCTGGACGCTCGCCTCGATGGCGCGTGCGGCGCACCTGTCCCGGAGCGCGTTCGCCGCCCGGTTCGCGGCCGTCGTGGGGCAGCCGCCCGGCGACTACGTGACCGGCTGGCGCGTCACCGTCGCGCAGGACCGGCTCCGCGCAGGCGCCTCGGTGAGCCGGACCGCGACCGAGCTTGGGTACGCGACGCCCGCCGCGTTCTCGCGCGCCTTCAGCCACCGCGTCGGCCGCTCGCCGCGCGCGTGGCTGGCCGAGCGCGCGGACCCGGTCGCGCCGCCCGTGGCATCCTGACGCGGTGCGGTCGAAGGTGCGGGGCGAACGGTGCGGACCGAACCGAGGCGGGTCGAGCCGGTGCGCGTCGAGCCGGTGAGCGAGGACGTGCTCGTCGACCGGGTCGTCGAGCGCGTGCTCGCCGTCGGGCGCGAGCGGCCCGGGGCGGTCCGCCTCCTCGTGGACGGCCACCCCTCCACGCGGCCCGAGGCGCTCGCCGACCGCCTGGTCGCGCCGCTGCGCGCCGCGGGCCGTCCGGTCGCGCGCGTGCGCGTGCAGGACTTCTGGCGTCCCGCGTCGCTGCGCCTCGAGCGCGGGCGCGAGGACCCCGACGCGCTCCTCGACGAGTGGGTCGACGTGGCCGGTCTCCAGCGTGAGGTGCTCGACGCCGTCGGGCCGGGCGGGTCCGGCCGCTACCTGCCGAGCCTGCGCGACCCCGCGACGAGCCGGTCGACGCGCGCCGCGTACGTCGAGGCCGAGCCGGGCCTCGTCGTCGTGCTCGACGGCGCGCTCTGCCTGGGCCTCGGCCTCGCGTTCGACCTCACCGTGCACCTCGCCCTGCGCCCCGCGACGCTCGCGCGCCGCACCGCGCCCGACGCGGCGTGGACGCTCGCCGCCTACGGCCGGTACGCGGAGGAGGTCCGTCCCGAGGACGTGGCGGACGTCGTCGTGCGGGTCGACGACCCGCGGCACCCGGCGCTCGTCGTCCGCTGAGTGGCCGTGGCTGCGGCTGCGGCGGCGGGGGCGGCGGGCCGGAGGGGGCGCGGTCAGCGGGGGAGGTGCGTCTCGACGAGCTCGACGATCGCCGGGTCGTCGGGCAGGGTGCGCGGCCGGAACCGGTGCACCTCGCCGCCGGGCAGGACGAGGAACTTCTCGAAGTTCCACGTGACGCGCCCCGCCTTGCCGTCCGCGTCGGGCGTCTTCTTGAGCTCCGTGTACAGCGGGTGCGCGTGCCGGCCGTTGACGCGCACGCGGTCCACCACGGGGAACGTCACGCCGTAGGTGAGCGAGCAGAACTCCTGGATCGCCTCGTTGGTGCCGAGCTCCTGGAGGAACTGGTTGCTGGGGAACCCGATGACGGTGAAGCCGCGGTCGCGGTACTTGTCCTGCATCGCCTCGAGCGTCGCGTACTGCGGCGCGAGGCCGCAGCGCGACGCGACGTTGACGACGAGCACGACGTCGTCCGCGTGCTCGCGCAGGGTGTGCGCTGTCCCGTCCATGGCGTCGAACGGGATGTCGTACAGGCTCATGGGACCTCCTCGGGCGAGGCGCCGGTGCGTCCGGGCCCGTCCCATCCTCGCACCGCGGGTGTGACGTCGTGCGGAACCTGTCCCGAACCCCGGTCGAGCGCGCGCGAGCCTGCCCGTGGCGTGCTGAAGTATGTGCGCGATGCCAACAGCCGAGAGAAGGGACGCCTCCATGCGCCCGTGGACCCCGAAGACCGACATGGTGCGCCGGTTGTACGTCGCAGGCCGGGAGGCGACGAGCCCGGCCGAGGCGCTCCGGATGTCCCCGCAGGAGCTCGCGGAGGAGTTCGACCGCTGGCTCGAGGGCGTCCGCGCCGCGCGCGAGCAGTAGGAGCGGCGGAATCTCGGTGGCCTCCGACGCCCGCGCGGGACAGACTCGGGACATGACGACGCGGGTGCCGGACGACGGGCCGGACCACGGCCTGGACAGAGGTCCGGACGACGGGCGGGACTCCACCTCGCCCGTGGTGCGGGCTGTGGTGGGTGTGGTCGTGGGCATCGCGATCTTCGCGTTCGTCGGCGTGGTGGGGTACTTCGTCGTCGTGACGGTCGGCATCCAGTCCTGGGCCGACCAGCGGGACTCCTCCGCCGAGCGGTCGGTGGCGAGCGCCCCGGCGAGCACCACGGACGGCGCCGAGGCCGGGCGGGAGACGACGCTCGACGCGTCGAACGAGGCGTACCGCCAGCGTCAGGGCACCCCTGAGCGCGACGCCGAGGCGGCCCGCTCGGTGCCCGCGGTCCGCGCCGCGCTCGACCCGGTCGCGGACGGCTCGCCGGTCGACGCCGACGAGGTCGCGACGGCGCTCGCCGCCGCGGGGTTCGAGACCGTGCAGGTCGTGGGCACGACGGCGTCCGGCGAGGTCGCGACGACCGTCGGCGTGGGTGTCGCCGTCCCGGGCGGCTGCGTGTTCGGGGGCGTCGCGCCCGACGCCGTGACGCTCGAGGCGGGCGGACCGATCGCGGACGGCGGCTGCCTGGAGATGCCCTCGCACTGAGCCGCTCGCCACCCGGTGCCCCCGTGCGCGCGGTGCCGGTGGGGTGCCGGTGGGGTGCCGGGGAGGACGCCGGGCGGGTCGATCTCGCGACCTGCGGCTCCACCTGGGTACGGTCAGCGGGGCGGGCGACGGGGCCCGCACGGCTGACGGAGGATGAGAGATGCGGATCGAGGGCGCGGTCGCGCTGGTGACGGGCGGGGCGTCGGGCCTCGGGCGCGCGACGGCGGAGGGCCTGGCGGCGGCCGGTGCGCGCGTCGTGCTCGCCGACCTCGCGTCGTCCGACGGCGCCACGGTCGCCGCGGGGCTCGGCGACGCGGCGCGGTTCGTCCCGACGGACGTGACCAGCGAGGACGACGTCGCGCGGGCCCTGGACGCCGCGGACGCCCTCGGTGGGGCGCGCGTCGTCGTGAGCTGTGCCGGGATCGTGCTCGCGCAGCGGGTCCTCGGCCGGTCCGGGGTGCACGCGCTCGACGCGTTCCGCCGCGTCGTCGACGTCAACCTCGTCGGCACGTTCAACGTCGTCCGGCTCGCGGCGGAGCGCATGCTCGCCCTCGACCCGCTCGGTCCCGACGGTCCCGACCCCGACGGCGAGGAGCGCGGCGTCGTCGTGCAGACGGCGTCGGTCGCGGCGTTCGACGGCCAGGTCGGGCAGGCGGCGTACGCCGCGTCCAAGGCCGGGGTCGCCGGCCTCACGCTCCCGCTCGCGCGCGACCTCGCGCAGCACCGGATCCGCGTCATGACGATCGCGCCCGGGATCTTCCGCACGCCGATGATGGCGTCGCTCCCCGAGGCGGCGCAGGAGTCGCTCGGGGCGCAGGTGCCGCACCCGAGCCGGCTGGGGCGGCCCGAGGAGTACGCGCACCTCGTGCGCGCGATCGTCGAGAACCCGATGCTCAACGGCGAGGTGGTCCGCCTCGACGGCGCCATCCGCATGGCGCCGCGCTGAGCCGCAGGACCCCGGGGGCACGGGCCGCCCGGACGACGTGACCGCGGGCCCGCGCCCGCACGAGAGGAGAGGGACGATGCCGCCGTACACGACGGCGACCGACTTCCGGGCCGACCTGCTCGCCCGCGCGACGGCGGCGCAGCGCCGCGCGTCCGCGCGGCAGTTCCCCGGCGACGCCACGCTCGCCGGGGTGCGCATGGGCGACGTGTTCGTGCTCGCGAAGAGCGCCCTCGACCTGCCCGTCGACCAGATCGAGCTGCTGCTCGAGGACCGCGTCCACGAGGTGCGCGCCGGCGGGTGCTCGATCATGGGCAAGGCGGCGACCGCCCGTCGCGTGACGGTCGAGCGGCACGCCGAGCTCGTCGAGCTCTTCCTGCGCCGGCACGACCGCATCGACACCTGGGACCTCGTGGACCTCACTGCGTCGCAGGTGCTCGGGACGTGGCTGCTCGACCGCCCGCGCGACGTGCTCGACGACCTCGCGCGCGCGCCCGACTGGCCGCGGCGGCGCTCCGCCGTCGTCGCGACGGCGGCGTTCCTGCGGCGCGGCCAGGTCGACGACACGTTCCGGCTCTCCGCCGTGCTGCTCGACGACCCGGAGCCGTACGTCCAGAAGGGTGTCGGCTGGATGCTCCGGCACGCGGGCGACGTCGAGCCCGAGCGGCTGCGGGCGTTCCTCGAGGAGCGGGCCGCCACGATGTCGCGCGACGTGCTGCGCGCCGCCGTCGAGAAGCTGCCGCCTGCGGAGCGCAAGGAGTGGCTCGCGCGCTGAGCGCCGTGGTCGCTCTCAGCCTCGGGACGGCACCCGGCCGCAGCATGGCTCGAGCATCCGGAGCCCCTCGCGGCGGGAGAACCACACCGTGAGCATCACGGTGGCGCTGCCGAGGAGCGCCAGGTCGACGAGCAGCACGAGCGGCTCGATCGCGCCCTGCTCCATCGACGAGGCGCTGAACGGTGCGAGGAGGAACAGGAAGAGGTTGTTGGCGACGTGCACGAGCACGGCCAGCTCCAGCCCGCCCGTCTTCCAGACGAGGAACCCGGTGCAGAGCGCGAACGCCGCGATGCCGATCTGCCCCACCCCGTCGTACCCGTGGCCGACGACGAAGAACGGGACCGGCAGGACGATCCCCCACACGGGCGAGCGGAGCCAGGTACCGAGCATCTGCTGGGGCAGGCCGCGGAACGCGTACTCCTCCGCGGCGCACTGCAGCGGCCCGAGCAGGAGGATGCACCCGAGGCTCACGAGGAGGGCCGGCGTCACGGCGGGGATCGCCAGGTCGGACGGCGGCCGGAGCAGGAACCCGCCCACGGTGACGACGCCGTAGAGCGGCACGACGAGCGGCACCGCGCTGCGGACGAGCCCCCACCGGAACCTCCCGGTCACCGAGTGGATCGTGCCGCGGCGTCGACCGCCCCAGCGCACGCCGAGCACGACGGCGGGCAGCAGGAGCGCGATGAGCCCGAGGCCGATCGCCCAGTCCAACGGGTTGAGCGGGTCGGAGAAGTCGTCGGTGGGTGTCGGCAGCCCGGGCCGGTAGGGCACCAGCACGGCGTAGGCGACCGCGACGACGGCGACCGGGGCGAGGAAGGCGAGGTAGACGAGCGCCGTCGCGCCGAACGTGGTGAGCGGGGTCCACCACCGTGCGGGGCGGACGTCGGCGCGCGCCGCCCGGTGGTACGGGAAGGTGGTCGCGGTCGTGCCGTCCGGTGCGGGCCGGGACGCGGGACCGGTGGGCAGCGGGCCGGGGAAGGGCGCCGTCGGGACGAGGCTCTCGTCGAGCGAGGGGTGCATGTCTCGAGCCTGGTCGAGCGGCCCGGCCCGGGGTATCGGTCATCGGTCTGATTTCCTGTCCGCACCCTGGGGGGTCGGGCTCCTGGGTGCCTACAGTGCTCCGGTGAGCATGTTCGCGCAGCGCCCGGCGTGGCGTCGGGTCCTCCGCGAGACCGGCCTCCTGGCCGCGGTCGCCCTGTCGGGTGCCCTGCTGTTCCTCGGCAACTTCGCCCTCAGCGTCGACACGCCCGGGGCGCAGGACGAGCCCGTGCGGTTCGCCGCACTGCTGTTCCTCGACCTCGCGTTCGGGGTCGCGGCATGGGTGGTCGTGCTCTGGCGTCGCAGCGCGCCCTTCCTCGTCGCCCTGCTGCTCGCCGTGCTCGCCGCCGTCTCCGCCGCTGCGGTGCCGGCGGCGCTCTTCGCGTTCGGGTCGCTCGCCACCCGCCGTCGGGTGCGCGAGCTGGCGACCGTCGCGGCGGTCTGGCTCGTCGGCGTCGTGGCGGTGACCGCCCTGGGGATCGACCTGGTCGGCGTCGCGCTGCCGTGGTGGGAGGTGGTGGCCGCGGTCGTCGCGACCGCCGTCGTGCTCGCCGTCGCGCTCGCCGCGGGCCTCGCGGTCGGCGCGCGGCGGGACCTCGTCGCCGCGCTGCACGAGCGGGTCCGGCTGACCGCCGAGGAGCAGCGCCTCGGCGAGGAGCGCGCGCGCCACCAGGAGCGCACGCAGATCGCCCGGGAGATGCACGACGCGCTCGCCCACCGCCTCTCGGTGACCGCGATGCACGCGAGCGTCCTGCGGCACCGGACGGACCTGGGCGCCGCCGACCGGGACGAGGCCGTCGCCGCCCTGCACGACAGCAGCCGCCAGGCGCTCGCGGACCTGCGCGAGCTCCTCACCTACGCGCGGGGTCCGAGCCGGTCGGACGACGACCGGCCCCAGCCGACCCTCGACCGGCTCGACGAGCTCGTGGCCGAGACACCGCTCGCCCGGACGGACTGCGCCGTCGACCTCGAGCGCCTGCCCCCGACCGTCAGCCGGCACTCGTTCCGGATCGTCCAGGAGTGCCTGACCAACGCCCGGCGGCACGCCCCCGGGCAGCGTGTCGACGTCGCCATCAGCGGCGCTCCCGGCCGCGAGCTGGCGATCGTCGTGCGCAACGCACTCGCGGGGCCGCGGGAGGGCGCGTCCCGACCGGGCCTCGGCGTCATCGGGATGCAGGAACGGGCGCGGGCCGTGGGCGGGTCCGTCAGCGTCCGCCCGGGCGCCGACGAGCACGTGGTCGCGGTGACGATCCCCTGGCCGGCCGCGTGAGCCGCCCGTCATCCGACGTCGTCCGGGTGGTCACCGTCGACGACCAGCCGGAGGTCCGCTCGGCGCTGCGCCTGATGCTCGGCGGCGAGCCCGACATCGCCGTGGTGGGCGAGGCGGTCGACGGGGACCACGCGCGCGACGTCATCGAGGCCTGCCGGCCGGACGTCGTGCTCATGGACCTGCGCATGCCGCGCTGCGACGGGCTGGTCGCGACGGCGCGCGAGACCGCGCTCCGGCCGGAGACGGCGATCATCGTCCTGACGACCTTCGACACGGACCACCACGTCGTGCGCGCCCTGCGTGCCGGGGCGTGCGGGTTCCTCCTCAAGGACGCGCCGCCCGACGAGCTCGCCCACGCCGTCCGCGCGGCGGCCCAGGGGCGGCCCGTCCTCGCGCCCGCGGTGCTGCGGCGGGTGATGACGCTCGCCGCCGAGAACACCCGACCGCCGGACAGCGCCGCGGTCGACGCCCTCGCGACGCTCTCCCCGCGCGAGCGCGAGATCGCGCGCGCCCTCGCCCGGGGGATGTCGAACGCGGAGATCTGCGCGGCGCTGTTCATCTCGCTCGCCACCGTGAAGACGCACGTCAGCCGGGTGATCGCCAAACTCGGCGTGGAGTCGCGGACCCAGGTCGCCGCCCTCGTGCTGCGGAACGACCCGGAGCACGAATGACCGCGGCGGGGGTTCCCGCGGTGGACCGGGCGGCGTACGGTGAGCGCACGCAGCCCGGACGCCCTGGCAAGAATCTCCCTTTCGCCTCTCTGCTGTGAAACTTTGTGCCACACTGGCCCCGTGAGCAGCAGCACGCCCGAGGGCCCGTGGGTCGTCGGGCTCGACGTCGGGGGGTCGGGGAGCCGCCTCCTCGCCCGTCGCCTGCCCGCTGCGGCAGGCTCCGGTGCGAAAGCGGACGACGTCGCGCTGACCGGCCGACCGGTCGCGATCGGGCCCACGGGGAGCGACGCCGCGGACGTCGTGCGCGATCTCCTCGACCGGCTCCGGGACGCGGTCCCCACCCTCGCCGCGGACGGCGTCGCCGCTGCCGCGGTCGGTGCGACCGGCCTCGCGTCCCTCGTGCGCGATCCCGCCGAGCTGCACGCCGCGCTGCGCACGGGCCTGCCGCCTGCCGAAGGTCTCGCGGTCGACGGCGACCCGGCCGTCCGGCCCGGCCCGCGCACCGCCGTCGCGGCCGACGCGCTCACCGCGCACCTCGGCGCGCTGGGTGGCCGTCCCGGCGCCGTCGTGGCGGTCGGGACCGGGGCGATCGCGCTCGGCACCGACCTGCGGACCGTGTGGCACCGCGTCGACGGGTGGGGCCACCTGCTCGGCGACCTGGGCTCCGGGTCGTGGATCGGCGCGCAGGGGCTGCGTGCCGCGGTCGCCGCGCACGACGGCCGCGACTCCGGCGGCTCGACGGCGCTGCTCGCCGCCGCCGTCGCGCGGTTCGGTCCGGTGCCGTCGTGGCCCGGGCAGCTCTACACGCGCCCCGACCGCGCCCAGGTGCTCGCGTCGTTCACGCCCGACGTCGCGGCCGCGGCCCGTGCCGACGACCCCGTCGCGCGGCAGGTCCTCGCGGGCGCTGGGGCCCACCTCGCGACGACGCTCGTGGCTGCGCTCGTCGACGGCGTCCCGCCGCTCGCCGCCGCGACCGGCGGGGTGCTGGGGATCGGCCCGCTGCTGACGGACGCGTTCCGGGCGCGGCTCGCCGTGCTGCGGCCCGACGTCGCGCTCGTCGACCCCGCGGGCACGCCGCTCGACGGCGCGCTGCACCTCGCCGCGCGCCTCGCGACCGAGCCGGGCTCCGTCGTCGGGCACGCACCCTGGCTCACGCTCGTGGACCACGCCGCGCCACCGACCGCCGCGCCACCGACCGCCCTGCCGCCGGGCGCGCCCGGTACCGCCCCGCAGCACCCGACCACCGCCGAGGAGACCCCATGACCGCCGACGGCCTCGTCCGCATCCGCCAGGCCCTGCCGAGCCTGCGGCCCGCCGAGGCGCGCATCGCCGAGGCCGTGCTCGCCGACCCGGCGGCCGTCGTGGGCAAGACGATCACGGAGCTCGCCGCGCTCGTCGGGACGTCGCAGGCGACGGTCGTGCGGTTCTGCCGCGCCGTCGGGTACGCCGGGTACCCGGAGTTCCGCATCGACCTCGCGCAGGCGACGAGCCGCCGCGCCGTCGAGCAGGAGCGTGCGAACGTCGCGCACGGCGAGATCGACCCGGACGACACGCTGCACGACGTCGTCACGAAGATCGCGTTCCACGAGGCGCGCACCATCGAGGAGACGGCGCGCATGCTCGACCTCGACGCGCTGGAGCAGGTCACCGCCGCGGTCGCGCAGGCGACGCGGATCGACCTGTTCGGCGTCGGGTCGAGCGGGCTCACGGCGCAGGACCTCGCGCAGAAGCTCCAGCGCATCGGGCTGCTGTGCTTCGCGTCGCCGGACCCGCACGTCCAGCTCCAGTCCGCGGCGCTGCTGGCCGAGGGCGCCGTCGCGGTCGGCGTCTCGCACAGCGGGCTCACCGTCGAGACGAACGACGCCCTGCGCATCGCGCGCGACCGCGGCGCGACGACCGTCGCGGTGACGAACTTCCCCGAGTCGCCGCTCGTCGAGCACGCGGACCTCGTGCTCACCACGACGGCGCGCGAGACGCAATTCCGGTCCGGCGCCCTGTCGAGCCGCATCGCGCAGCTCGCGCTCGTCGACTTCCTGTTCGTGCGCGTCGCGCAGCGCCTGTACGACCGCACGACCGCGAACCTGCGCGCGACGTACGAGGCCGTGCAGCCCCACCGCCTCGGCTACGACCGCCGGACGCGCCCGTGACCACCGTCGAGACGCCCGGCCTCGAGCTGCGCACGGACCTCCTCACGCGGGTCGCGCAGGCGCACGACGCGTCGCACTATCTCCTGCGGCCCGAGGTCGTCGTGCGCGCGCACGACCGCGACGGCGTCGTCGCCGCGATGCGCGAGGCCACCCGCCGCGGGCTGCCGGTGACGTTCCGGTCCGGCGGCACGAGCCTGTCCGGCCAGGCGTCGGGCGCGGGAGTGCTCGTCGACACGCGCACGCGCTTCACCCGGGTCGAGGTGCTCGACGGCGGCGAGCGCGTGCGCTGCGAGCCCGGCGCGACGCTGCGGCTCGTCAACGCGCACCTGCTGCGGCACGGGCGCCGGCTCGGCCCGGACCCGGCGAGCGAGATCGCGTGCACGATCGGCGGGGTCGTGGCGAACAACTCGTCGGGCATGTCGTCGGGGACGGCGCGGACCGCGTACCGGACGGTCGAGGCGATGACGGTCGTGCTCGCGAGCGGGACGGTCGTCGACACGGGCGCGCCCGACGCCGACGCGCGCCTGCGCGCGGCCGAGCCCGCGCTCCACCGCGGGCTCGCGGAGCTGCGCGACCGCGTGCGGGGCAGCGCCGCGATGCGCGCGGAGATCGAGCGCCAGTTCGCGATGAAGAACACGATGGGCTACTCCGTCAACGCGTTCCTCGACCACGACGCGCCCGTCAAGATCCTCGAGCACCTGCTCGTCGGGAGCGAGGGCACGCTCGGGTGGGTCGCCGACGTGACGTTCCGGACGGTGCCGCTCCTCGCGCACGCCGCGACGACCCTCCTCGTGCTCGACTCGCTGGAGCACGCGACGGACGCGCTCGTGCCGCTCGTCGCGTCGGGCGCGGAGGCGATCGAGCTGCTCGACGCGGCGTCGCTCCGCGTCGCCGCGGCGGACCCGGCCGCCGACCCCTCGATGCGCTCGCTGGCCTCCGGGGCGGGCATCCACCGGCAGACCGCGCTCCTCGTCGAGTACCGCGCGGCGACCCCCGACGGTCTCGCGCCCTTCCAGGAGGCGGCGCGCGACGTCGTCGGCTCGCTCGCCGGATCCCTCGCCGTCCCCGCCGCGGTGACGACCGACGCCGCGACGCGCGAGCGCCTGTGGCGCGTGCGCAAGGGCCTGTACACCGCCGTCGCGGGCGCGCGGCCCGCGGGCAGCACCGCGCTGCTCGAGGACGTGGCCGTCCCTGTCGCCGACCTCACCGCGACGGTGCGCGACCTCGGCGCGCTCTTCGAGCGCCTGGGCTACGGCGACGCGGTGACGTTCGGGCACGCCAAGGACGGCAACCTGCACTTCATGATCACGCCGCGCCTCGGCGACCGCGCCGAGCTCGACCGGTACGCGGCGTTCAGCGACGACCTCGTCGACCTCGTGCTCGGCCACGGCGGCACGCTCAAGGCCGAGCACGGCACCGGCCGCATCATGGCGCCGTTCGTGCGGCGTCAGTATGGCGACGAGCTCTACGCGGTCATGCGCGAGGTCAAGCGGCTGCTCGACCCGCACGGCCTGCTCAACCCGGGCGTCGTGCTCACCGACGACGACCACGAGCACCTGCGCAACCTCAAGGTCGAGTCGTCGGCGGGCGGGGACGACGCGGCGCTCGTCGACCGCTGCGTCGAGTGCGGGTACTGCGAGCCGGGCTGCCCGTCGCGCACCGTGACGACCACGCCGCGCCAGCGGATCGCGCTGCTCAAGGAGATGGCCGCCGCGCCGCCCGCCGAGCGGCGCGAGCTCGAGCGGCAGTACGCCTACCAGGGCGTCGCGACGTGCGCCGCGGACTCGCTGTGCGTCGAGGCGTGTCCCGTGGGCATCGACACGGGCGTCGTCATGAAGGGCCACCGCGCGCGGTCGCAGCCGCGGCTCGTGCAGCGCGGGGGAGCGGCCGCCGCCGAGCACTGGGGGACCGTCGTCACGGGCCTGCGCGCCGCGCTCGGCGTCGTCGAAGCGCTCCCGACGCCGCTCGTGCGCATCGCGTCCGACGTCGCCCGCGGGGTCGTCGGGACGGACGTCGTCCCGCGCGTCGACGCCGACCTGCCCGGCCCGGGGCCACGCCGCGGGACCACGGCCGTCGTGCCCGACGGCGGCGCCACCTCCGCGCGCGCGGTGCTGTTCGCGTCGTGCATGGGCGAGCTCTTCGCGCCCGCCGGGGCGGGCCTGCCCGCGGGCGCGTGCGGCGGGGACGGCGCGAGCCGCCCGGTCGGGGCCGAGGCCGCGTTCCGGGCGCTGTGCGAGCGGGCGGGCGTCGGGTTCGTGGTCCCCGACGGGATCGGCGGGCTGTGCTGCGGCACCCCGTGGTCGTCCAAGGGCCTGCCCGACGGCGCGGCCGCCATGGCCCGCAAGGTCGTGGACGCGCTGTGGGTCGCCACGCGCGAGGGCGAGCTGCCGGTCGTGTGCGACGCGTCGAGCTGCACCCACGGCCTCGCCGAGACGGCGCGCCACCTCACCGGGACGGACCCGCGCGACGAGCGGACGCGCGACCGGTTCGCCCGCCTGCGGGTCGTCGACGCCGTGACGTTCGTGCGCACCGACGTGCTGCCCGGCCTCGCGGCCCGCGGGGTCGACGTCGCGCGGGCGGGGGACGTCGTCGTGCACCCGACGTGCGCGACCGTGCACCTGGGCGCCGTGGACGACCTGCGGGCCGTGGCGGAGGCCGTCGCCGAGCGCGCCACCGTGCCGACGGCCTGGGGCTGCTGCGGGTTCGCGGGCGACCGGGGGATGCTGCACCCCGAGCTCACCGCGGGCGCGACGCGCGCCGAGGCGGACGAGGTCGCGCACCGCGCCGGCACGCTCCCCGAGGGGCGCTTCGACGCGTACGTGTCGAGCAACCGGACGTGCGAGATGGGCATGTCGCGCGCCACGGGCAAGGACTACGTCCACGTGCTCGAGCTCCTCGAGGCGGCCACGCGCCCCGGCGCGACCGTCTGAGCCGCGCGCGGTCGCGCCTCGGTCGGCGCGCTCGGCGCGGTCGCTGCGACGCGGGGAGGCGGCAGACCGCTCGTCGTGGTGCATAGGGAGAGCTGACCGGTGGACGCCACCGCCGGCACGCCCCCAGGAGGACGACCGGATGGACGGCATCACCGCGATCGCGCAGCGCGTGGCTGCCATCGAGGCGACCCTCAGTCCCGCCCGCACCGTCGACGTCCGCACCGTCGACACCCGCGCCGCGGACGCCGTCGCGAGCGGCTCCGGCGCGCGCTTCGACGAGCTCCTCAGCACGGTGCTGGCGGGCTCGACCGGCACCGGCAGCACCGCGGTGGCGGGCGCGACCGGTCCCGACCGGACGCGCACGGTCGACGGCGTCCCCGGCGACCTCGCGGCCTACGGCAACGGGAAGATCCCCCGGACCGCCCTGCAGGAGGTCGGGACGACCGGCCACCGCCTCTGGGCGCCCGCGGGCCAGGCGCTCGAAGGCCTGCTCGCCGAGGCGGCGCGCGACGGCGTCCGCATCGGCATCACGGACTCCTACCGGTCCTACGACGCGCAGGTCGACGTCGCCGCGCGCAAGGGCCTGTACTCCCAGGGCGGGCTCGCCGCCGAGCCGGGGACCAGCCCGCACGGCTGGGGCATCGCGGTCGACCTCGACCTGGACGACCGGGCCCAGGCGTGGATGCGCACCAACGGCGGCCGCTTCGGCTTCGTCGAGGACACCCCGCGCGAACCGTGGCACTGGGTGTACCGGTCCTGACCGCGGGGCCCTCCTGCAGCAAGGAGTTCCGCGGCGCCTCGCCGCGTGGTCGACCACGGTCGACCTCGTCGCACGAGCAGGCCCTGCTCGCCGCACCCGCGAGACGCGCAACGCGTGACGGCTCGGGGTCCGACCGGCGCTTCGGGGTACGTGACGACTCCTGAACCCGAGCACGCTGGAAGCGGGTCGATGGTCACGGGTGTGTGCTCGTGCGTAGCGTGCGGGGAGGGCTAGGTACGAGCGAGCCGACTCGAGTACGGCCGTGTACTGGGCCCGGGGCGTCGCTGCCGGGCGCGGACCGACAGGCACGTAGCGCGGCCGAGATGCGCACCGACCAGCCCTGCCATCTGCTCGCGCTCAAGGTGCGTGGGCGCGCCAGCGCGAGCCTGGACGAAGCCGAGTTCGTGCGACGCATGCGCCGCGTCGGATTCCTGGTTCGCGGACGGGCGCGTGGACGTCGTGACGGGCTACTCGGTGGCCGAGCGACCCGAGGCCGGCGAGCGTCCGATCTGGTACGGCGGCGGCCACCTTGCCCGCGACCTGTCCCTGCCGCGGCTGCGTGACGGGTGGCCCGACACACCGGCCGGTGCCAGTGACGCGGCGGCCGAGTGGAATGCCGCCAAGCGCGGCCGGCGGGCCGTGTCCGCGGGTCGCGAGACGGCCGAGCCGGACCCTGAGGTGTGGGCCAAGCAGCACGATGAGCTGCGTGCGCTCGTCGACCGGTTGCGGTCGGTCCCGGTCGAGGATCGGGACATGTGGGCGACCGTTGCGCGCCAGACCGCGGGCGCGTTCGCCGCGTGGTCGAACGCGACCGAGGAGACGCCTGGCGACCTCGCGGCGGCTGCCGACGCGCTGTCGCGTTCGGCTCAGACGCACCGGCGCACGGTGCGCCCGGACAAGGTCGGCACGGTCGCCATCTCTGGTGCGGCGATGCTCCTGGCGAGCGCGGCCCGCGGCGGGCAAGGAACCGTCGCGCAGGCAGCGATGATCCGCCAGCTGCTCCGACTCACCCAGGCCGTGCACGGGGCCGCCGTCGCGGCCCAGCAGGAGCGGCACGCGCGCCTGCTCGCCGCGGACACCCGTGCACGGCTCGTGCGCGTGCGCGAGGCCCTGCCGAGCCTGACGCCGAGCGGCGACGCCGCGGCGACGGTCACCGCGCCGGCGCCGACCACGACAGTGCTCGACCGGGACGCGCAGGCCGTGCTCGACAGGCTCATCGCAGGGCACACGGGCGCGAGCACCACGGACGGCACACGGTCCAGCCGGGCGCAGAGCGCGGCCCGGAGCGATAGAAGGGGGCGAGTCATGGCCGAGGAGAGCGACGGCATCGAAGAAGCGTTCGAGGGCCAGCTGCGCGTGCTGGTCACCGCGGCCGGGCAGGTCGGGGAACGCATCGCTCGGATGCGTGAGGAGGCGCTGCGCCGCGCGCAGGCACGCAGCGAGCAGCAGGCTCGCGAGTTGCAATCCCGGTTCGAGGCCGAGCGGCGTGCCGCGCGCGTCGAACTCGGGAACATGTACCGGTCGGACTGGTGGGACCGGACCTCCGCGGAACAGGTCGCCCAGACGTATCAGGTCGCCAGGGCGTGGGCGCGTGAGGACCCGGACGCGGTGCGCGCCGAGGAGCACATGCGCACCGAGATGCGCATGCGCTACGGCCTGGACCCCGACGGCCTCGCGGAGCGGGCGGCGCGGGCCGAGCGCGACGCCCGCACGCCCGGGCCGCGGTTCGAGGCCCGTGACGAGCTCGTCGGATCGCAGCTGGCCCGCGCGCTCACGAAGGACGACGCGTTGGAGATGATCGACCGCCTGCAGGCGGACGCCGACCTCGGACCGGTCGGGCGCGGCGGACTGCGTGACGTGCAGGCCTGGAAGGGCACGGATCCCGACGTCGATCTCGCGATCGCGTCGAAGTTCCCGCACCTGATGAGTCCGGCGGAGCTCGTTGCCCTGGCGGCCGCCGAGAAGGAGCGCCACCGCGCCGCGGCGGAGCACGCCGAGGCCCAACGGCTCATGCAGCAGGCCGACCGCGAGGACCGGCTGGCGGACCAAGCGCGGACCGCCGCCGAGCACGAACCGGACCCCGACGAGCGCGCGGGGGCGGCCTCCGAAGCAGCCCAGCGGGACGCGTTCGGCGACCGGGGACGCGAGGACGGGCGCGCCACGTACGACAGCGCCGAACGCCGCGCCGCCACCGCCAGCGAGCTACGCGCCAAAGGCATCCCAGGCGACGTCGTCGACACCCGGATCCGCGCCGACGTCAGCCAGGCCCGGCCGGCAACGGACGCCGTGGCGGCCAGGACCGCGGGCCGTAGCCCGAAGGCACGCAAGACCCGCGACCGCGCGATTCTCGCCCAGCGCACGGGACTGGATCGGTAGCGAGCGGAGACGGTCGTGATCGGCCTGGTGGCTTTGAAGGCTGCCGGAGGTGACGGTCTGAAAAGGTGAGGGTTCTACGAACATGGGCACTTTGCGCGCTGATCACGTCCAGGATGGGTTCGTGTCAGAAGGTGCGTCCTCCGAAGTTTCCACCGCTCGGCTTCTTCGGCGTCGTCTCTACCGCACCGGTCTCCATCTGCTGTTACTCGTCTTGGCTGGGACGATAGCGACTGCAGGGTTGTTGCTCGCCTATCGAGCTTACAGCGAACTCGGCTATGCGCCGGTGAACGCCGAGGAAATCCCCGACTCCGGGCCCGCCTTCTCGGCGGCGCGTGACGCCCTGGAACCGCTCCGGAGCATGGATGGGGTGGAGACTGTCGAGGTCTGGGCGGTCCACGTCACAGATCAAAGCGGTCGGCCCACGCTTGACCATCCTTTCGTGGAGGCACACGTCACGGTCGACTCCTGGACCTCGACCGGCGCAGCCGGAGTGCTCACCGCCGCATACGACGCGTCGAGCGACGCATGGCCCGAAGCCGATCTGCGAATCACCGTCAGCGCGCAAGGGGCGACGGTGCAGGCCTACTCCTCATCGGCTCTCACGCCGGAGGGAGCCCTCGCCTTGATGAAGGTCGCTGTCACCGATGACATCGACGACGCAGTCAGGATCGCCACGGAACCGCTTGCCCGACTTCGCGATGACCGGAACTCGATGCAGGCCACCGTGAACGTCGGTGCCAATGGAGACCGGACCGACGTCGAGAGCATCTGGCGCGAGCGGCTAAACCTGATGACGGGTGCTCCGGTTGACTTGCTGGTCCTGTAGCCCTCCGGGGACCTCGTCTCGGAGTCCTTGCCCGCTGGGCGCAGCACTGGTGCGATGTTGGACACCGAGCGCAGCGGCGGCGAGGAGATCCCCGCCGCCGCTGCGTCCCCAGCGCTAGGAGGCGTGGGAGGCGATCTTCTCTGCGAAGGCCTGCGCGGCAGCCTCGTAGGTCGACATCGGAACAAGCTCAGGCAGGACCTTCGGCTCGCCCTCGCTGAGGACCAGAGCGTACGTCGCTACAGCGAGGGTGCTCTGCTCAGGCGCGCCGGAACGCATGTTGGTGAACAGGTAGTTGGCGGCCGCAAGCAGATTGGCCTGTGTGCCGAAGCGACGCGTCCTGAAGGCGCTGAACCGGTTTGTGGTCGCTGACGGGCCACCGTAGGTGAGATGCCGGGCGACGACCGCTGCGAATGTCTCACCGGTGTTCGCGAGGACATCGCTCGCGATGTTGACGGAGTCGGCGTCCTGGCACAGGTCCGTGATCCCGAAGAGTGTGTCGCTATTGGTGGTAGGTGCACCGATGAACCTCCGGTAGAAGTCCAGCGCACTCTCGTTGGGGTTTGCGTGGCGGTAGTAGCTGGAGATCACGGACGCCAGGTCGCCGGCCCACGAGGGGATGTCCGAGATATGTGCCGTTGCGCTGGCCGATGGGACTGCAGCCCGCGCAAGGTACCCCTCGATGGCGACGAAGAGGTGAGCGGCGTCGAACGGTGATCCGAGAACCACGCCGTCCTGCGAAGGGTCCGAGTAGATCGGCACCTCGGAGACGTTCTCGTTCGCACGTCGGGTATCGACATAGGCCGTCCAGTCGTCATCGATGACGTCGACAAGCGCGTCGAAATTAACATCATCGTACTGGAGGCGACGGACATACTGGCACACGAGTCGAGCTGCGCTCCGCGATGACACGTGTGTCGACAGGTAGTCGGCTGCGGCCATCTCGAGCCAGTTGATGTAGGCGATGAAGTCCGCGTTTCCCGGCGTGTTGACTGCCACGGTGTGGTCGAAACCGTGGTCTCGCCCGGACTTGATGTTCTTGTCCAGCGGCAGGCCGGTGGTGACGGTGTACTCGTAGATCTGGTCGAAAGCCCAGTTGGTCGGCAGGGTGTATCCCAGATTGCCGCTGAACCCGGTCGACATGCCGGCGACGAAACTGTACGCCGCGAGCCCCGCGTCGGTCACTGTCTGGCACACATTCCGCGTGCCGTAGACTCCCGCCGTGTAACGACCACCTCGACTCTCCAGTGCGGCAGCGACCCCACGGAAGTGGGGCAGAACAGCAGCGGAAATTTGGTCGTCAGTGGGATCGAAATCGACTGCAAAGTAGACGGTGGTGCCCGGCGGGATCCCGTGGCCTTCTGCAGCGGAGTCGGCGCGCAGGCCCGCTTCGAATCCCTTGCCGAAAGTGAAGTTGGCGACGCTGCTGCCGACTTCCTGGTAGATCGGGTAGACGCTGAGTCCGGCGTTAAAGATGGTGTTGAGCTCGCCGGGCTTGATTTCCTTGTCGAGCGGGTTGGCTACGCGAGCGTTGGTGAGGTATCGCCCGATCGTCTCGTATCCGAGGTTGGACAGGATGGAGCCAAACGTCGGGGTGATCTGGACGCGGGTGTCGCATGCGGTTCCGAGGCGGGTGGGGTCACCGTTGGAAACGAGCAGGGAGCACCACGTGGGGTAGTCGGCATTGCCGTTGACGTCGAGCTTGCAGAAGTCTTGGAAGGATTCGACGACGGCGGAGTCGCTGGCGGAGAAGTTGGAGTCGAACGGGACCTGGTACTTGTTGAAGATCAGGGCCCCGTGGAACAGGCGAACCCACTGGCTGCCACCGGAGTCCTGGGCGCCCTGGTTGAAGGTTCCGTTGTCGCGGACCCCGTCGCGGGTACCAGGACCGAAGTTGCCGTTGGCGGTGGCGTCGGTCATGCCGATCTCGTACTGCAGCGCGTACACGAGTGCCTTTTGGGTGTTGCGGGAGTACAGGCCGTCGCACGGCATAACGAAGAAGTTCTGCCGGGCGAGGTAGGTGGCGTTGAGCCACTGCTGCACGGTGCGTGCTGCGGACGTTCCGCCGGGGGGGACTGCTGCAGGAACGGTTGACACTCCATCTGCGGGTCGAGGTCCTGCTGGAAGGATGTCGTTGTGCCTAAGAAGTTCCCGCCTGAGTTCAAG
>NZ_JBEPOQ010000013.1:0-99560 GCF_040546915.1 Cellulosimicrobium sp. 4261 | reverse complement strand
CGCACCAACGCCTCGCGGTCCAACGCCGCCACCGACGCGATCACCGGCAGGCGCCCGATGAACTCCGGGATCAACCCGAACCGGTGCAGATCCTCGGGCCGCACCTGCGCGAACAGGTCCTCCCCCGCACCCGTCTCGATCGGCGCACCAAAACCCACACCCCGCTTGCGCGCCCGCGCCGCCACGATGTCGTCCAACCCCGCAAAAGCCCCCGCCACGATGAACAGCACGTTCGAGGTGTCCACCTGGATGAACTCCTGGTGCGGATGCTTACGACCACCCTGCGGCGGCACCGACGCGCTCGTGCCCTCGATGATCTTCAACAACGCCTGCTGCACACCCTCACCCGACACGTCCCGCGTGATCGAGGGGTTCTCCGCCTTGCGCGCCACCTTGTCGATCTCATCGATGTAGATGATGCCCGTCTCAGCCTTCTTCACATCGAAGTCCGCCGCCTGCACCAACTTCAACAAGATGTTCTCCACGTCCTCACCGACATACCCCGCCTCGGTGAGCGCCGTCGCGTCCGCGATCGCAAAAGGCACGTTCAACATCCGCGCCAGCGTCTGCGCCAGATACGTCTTGCCCGTCCCCGTCGGACCGATCAACAAGATGTTCGACTTCGCCAGCTCCACGAAGTCCGCGTCGTCGGGGTTCGACGGCTTGGCCTGCTCCCCCGCCTGCACGCGCTTGTAGTGGTTGTAGACCGCGACGGCCAGGGCCCGCTTCGCGGCGTCCTGGCCGATGACGTACTGCTCGAGGAACTCGAAGATCTCCTTGGGCTTGGGCAGCTCCGTGAGGCCGAGCTCAGTCGCCTCGGCGAGCTCCTCCTCGATGATCTCGTTGCAGAGGTCGATGCACTCGTCGCAGATGTACACGCCGGGGCCCGCGATGAGCTTCTTGACCTGCTTCTGCGACTTGCCGCAGAACGAGCACTTCAGCAGGTCGGCACCGTCTGAGATACGAGCCACTACGCGTCTCCTTGTCCCGGTGCCCGGTCCTCCGGCCGTCGGGTTCGACGGCTCAGGGCCCGGGCACGGCCGAGCGGGTCCTGCTCCCCATTCCACACCACGGGGCCCCCGTTGTCAGGTGGGCTCTCCGCACGGGGCGCAAACGTGTCGCGCCGCCGGCCCCGACGGGGACGGCGGCGCGGCGCGTGGTCAGGCGTGCCGGGTCACGGCTTGTTGATCGCGACGGCCTTGCGGCTCTCGAGGACCTGGTCCACGAGGCCGTACTCCTTCGCCTGCTCGGCGGTGAGGATCTTGTCGCGCTCGATGTCCTGGCGGACCTGCTCGACCGACTTGCCCGAGTGCAGCGCGAGGGTGTCCTCGAGCCACTCGCGCATGCGGATGAGCTCGTTCGCGTGGATCTCGATGTCGGACGCCTGCGCGTAGCCGCCGCCCTCCATCGCGGGCTGGTGGATGAGCACGCGCGCGTTGGGGAGCGCGAGACGCTTGCCCGGCTGGCCCGCGGCGAGCAGCACGGCCGCGGCGGAGGCCGCCTGGCCGAGGCAGACCGTCTGGATCTGCGGCTTGATGTACTGCATCGTGTCGTAGAGCGCGGTCATCGCGGTGAACGACCCGCCCGGCGAGTTGATGTAGAGGATGACGTCGCGGTCCGGGTCCTGGCTCTCGAGCACGAGGAGCTGGGCCATGACGTCGTCCGCGGACGCGTCGTCGACCTGGACGCCCAGGAAGATGATGCGGTCCTCGAACAGCTTGGTGTAAGGGTCCTGCCGCTTGAAGCCGTAGGCCGTGCGCTCCTCGAACTGCGGGAGCACGTAGCGGGCGGACGGCGCGCCGCCCGGCAGGGCGACGCCGCCGGGACGGGCCGCGGGGCCGGCGAGGCGCTGGGCGGTGGACAGGTACTGGGACTCGGCGCTGAAGCTCACGGGTTCTCCTCGGTGAAGTCTGGTGTCCGGTGCGGGGTCAGGAACCCGTGGTGCCGCCGCCGCCGGTCACGGACGACGCGTTGGTGACGACGTGGTCGATGAAGCCGTACTCCAGCGCCTCCTGCGCGGTGAACCAGCTGTCCCGGTCGTTGTCCTTGAGGATCTGCTCGAGCGGCTTGCCGGTCTGCTCGGCCGTGAGCTCGGAGAGCACCTGCTTCATGTGCATGATGAGCTGCGCGTTGATGCGCACGTCCGTCGCGGTACCGCCGATGCCACCGGACGGCTGGTGCATCATGACGCGCGCGTGCGGCGTCGCGTACCGCTTGCCCTTGGTGCCGGACGACAGCAGGAACTGCCCCATCGAGGCCGCCATGCCCATGGCGATCGTCGCGACGTCGGGCTGGATGTACTGCATGGTGTCGTAGATCGCCATGCCGGCCGTGATCGAGCCGCCGGGCGAGTTGATGTACAGCCAGATGTCCTTGTCCGGGTCCTCCGCGGCGAGCAGCATCATCTGGGCGCAGATCGCGTTCGCGTTCTCGTCGCGCACCTCCGAGCCGAGCCAGATGATGCGCTCCTTGAGGAGCCGGTTGTAGATGGAGTCGTTGAGTCCGAGGCCCGGACCCTCGGCGCGGTTCACCGGGGCCGTCGCGTCGGACGGCAGGTACAGCTCGTTCACATCCATCTCCTTCGTCGCTCCCGCGGGTCGCCCCCGCCTGCGCTGCCCTGGCCGGCCGGGACGGCGTCCCGGTCCAGCCGTGCTGCAGTGACCCTAACGCGGTCCGTGCCCGCCGTTCGTCCCGGCGGGCCGCGTTTTCGCTGACGGCGCACCAGGTGCGCCGACCCTCGCCGACGACGACGGCCCGCACCCTCGCGCAGAGGGTGCGGGCCGTCGTGGGGACCGTCCGGCCGAGGCCGCCGAGGCGTCAGGCCTTGGTCGCGTCCTTCTCGTCGTCCTCGACCGGGGCGTCGGCCGCGGGGGCGGCGGAGTCGTCCACGAGCGCCTCCTCGACCGGCTCACCGGCGACGTCCTCGACGGGCTCGTCCGCGGCGGCGTCCTCGTCGTCCGAGCCGATGAACTCGGTCAGGTCCACCACGTTGCCGGCGGTGTCCTTGACCTCGATCTGGCGCAGCGCGACGGCGAGCGACTTGGAGCGCGCGACCTCGCCGACCATCGCGGGGATCTGCCCGCCCTGGTCGAGCGACTGGATGAACTGGTTCGGGTCCATCCCGTACTGGCGCGAGGCGCTCACGAGGTACTCGAGGAGCTCGTTCTGCGCGACCTTGATCTCGAGCTGCTCGGCGAGCGTGTCGAGCAGGATCTGGTTGCGCAGGGCGTCGGTCGCCTCGACCGTGACCTCGGCGCGGTGCGTGTCGTCCTCCAGGCGGCCCTCGGACTCGAGGTGGCGGTGCACCTCGGCCTCGACGGCGCCCGCGGGGACGGGGATCTCGACGGCGTCGTTGAGCGCCTTGAGCAGCTCGTCGCGCGCCGCGACGGCCTGGTTCGACGTCTTGATGCTCGCGACCTGCTCGCGCAGGTCCGCGGTGAGCTCCTCGAGCGTGTCGAACTCGGAGGCGAGCTGGGCGAACTCGTCGTCGGCCTCGGGGAGGTCGCGCTGCTTCACGGAGGTGGCGGTGACGGTGACCGCGGCCTCCTTGCCCTCGTGCTCGCCGCCGGCCAGCGGCGCGTTGAACGTGGTCGTCTCCTCGGCAGACAGGCCGGTGAGCGCCTCGTCGAGGCCCTCGAGCATGTTGCCCGAGCCGATCTGGTAGCTGACGCCGGAGACGGAGTCGACCTCCTCGCCGTCGATCTCGGCCTTCAGGTCGAGCACGACGAAGTCGCCCTCGGCCGCGGGGCGGTCGACGCCGACGAGGGTGCCGAAGCGCTCGCGCAGCGCGTCGAGGCGCTCGGTGACGTCCTCGTCCGTGACCTCGGCGGGCTCGACGGTGATCGCGAGCGAGTCGAGCGCGGGCAGCGTGATCTCGGGGCGGACCTCGACCTCGGCGGTGAAGACCAGCTGACCCTCGCCGGCCTTCGCCGGGATCTCGGTGACCTCGACCTCGGGCTGGCCGAGGGGGCGCAGGTTCTCCTCGCTCGCGGCCTGGCGGTAGAAGCCGGAGAGCGCGTCGTTGACGGCGTGCTCGATCACGGCGCCCCAGCCGACGCGCTGGTCGATGACGCGGGGCGGGACCTTGCCCTTGCGGAAGCCGGGGATGTTCACCTGCTCCGCGATGTGCTTGTAGGCGTGGTCGATGCTCGGCTTGAGCTCGTCGTACTCCACCTCGACGGTCAGCTTGACCTTGGTGGGGTCCAGGGTCTCGACGGCGCTCTTCACTTCGATGATCTCCAACTGATCGGGGCGGGCCGCGGACGGCCGGGGACGGCACCGCACGCGGGCGTACGGGCAACCGTCCCATCGTACGCGAGCGGTCAAGCGCGCTCGACGCGGCGGCTCGCCCGTGGCGCCCGTCGCGGCACGGCGAGCAGCACCGCGAGCGCCACGACCGCCGTCGCCGCGACGGTCGGCCACCGCAGTCCGACCGCGCCGACCGCGTCGAGGAGCACCGCCATGACCATCTGCCCGCCGACGACGGTCAGCGTGAGGACGAACGTGCCGAGGTGCCGGACGGCGCACGCGGCCGCGACGGTGACGAGGGTCCCCAGGGGGCCGCCGAGGTAGAGCCACCACTGCGCCGGGAGGGTGACGCCGTCGAGCAGCCCGAGGGGGACGCCGAGGGCGCACACGAGCGTGATGCCGGCGAGGCCGCCGGTGACCGAGGTGAGGGTCGCCACGACGGGGTCGCCCGTGAGCTCCGTGACACGGCCGTTGCCGGCCTGCTGGCCGCACAGCACCGCGCCGCCGACGAAGAGCGCCGTACCGGCCGCGACCACCGCCCACCCGGGGCCGCCCGCGCTGCTGCCGAGCACCGCGATCCCGAGCCCCGCCACCGCGGCGAGGCCCGCTCCCGCGCGACGCGGCGTGAGCCGAAGGGGCGCGGGCAGCCCGACGCCCCGCGCGTCGAGCGCGAGCCCGGCGACGGTCTGGCCGGCCACGGCGCAGACCGAGGCGACCGCGACCCCGACGAGCGGGATCCCCGCGGCCATCGCGACGACGATCGGCACGCTGCACAGCCCGACCGCGAACCACCACCACGAGGCGGTCGAGCGCACGACGGCGAGCGTCGACCGGACGCGGCGGCGGACGACGATCACGAGCACGGTCCCGAGGAGGGTGCCCACGTAGGAGAGCCATGCGGCGAGGACGGGTCCCGTCCCTGCGGCACCGAGATCGCCGTTGAGGCGCCCCTGGAGCGAGAGCACCGCGCCGCTCCCGGCGGCGACGAGCGCGGCGACGGTGACGCGGGCCGCCGGGCCGGCGGGCGCGAAGGCCTCGCTCAACGGGCACCTCCTGGGGACCGGGGCCGCCGCGACGGCCCGGACGTCGGCGACGTCCCGCGACGCCCCCGCAGGGCGCCGCGCGAAGGTCGGGGTGACAGGATTTGAACCTGCGACCTTCCGCTCCCAAAGCGGACGCGCTACCAACCTGCGCCACACCCCGTCGTCCGCCGCGGCGGGCGGACCAGGGGCAAGTGTACTGGCGGGACGGTGCGCCACCGACGGCGCCGGCCGCGCACGGACGCGCAGGGCGACGACGCGGGCACCGGCCGCCCGCCGACGTTTGCTAGGGTGGCGGCCGCAGGTCGGTGGCACGCCGTCCCGGGCGGCCGCAGAGGCCGACCACCGGACGCATCTCACGACCCGCGCGGGCGTAGCTCAATGGTAGAGCCCCAGTCTTCCAAACTGGCTACGCGGGTTCGATTCCCGTCGCCCGCTCCGATCGTCCTCGACACCACGGGCGCCCCGCCTCCACGGCCGGGCGCCCGTCGTCGTCCCCCGTCCGTCCTGCCGCGCACGGCGCTCCGGGCCCGACGCCGCCCGCACGCTGCCACGAGCCCTCCCCGGACGGCGTTGCAGGGCCGCGCCGCGGACCGATAGCCTCAGGGCACGCGCGCCGTCGGCACGCCCGGAGCTCCGGGCGGCTCCCGGCGCGACCGACCAGGAGGAGCGAGGAATGACCGCGACGACCGCGCGTCCTGCATCGCTGCACCGCGCCGCGCCGCGCACCTCCTGTTGTCGCTGTCTCGGCTGCCGCTGACGACGGCCGTCCCCGCGTGCCCCGGCACGCCCGCGCACGTCCCTCGTCCCGCCCGAGCCCGTCCCGCCGTCCGCGCGCGTCCGCGCCGCCCCCGCGAGACGCTGGACCCCGGCCACCGGGCGCGCCCCGCTCCCCATCGGTACCCCCACCTGGCTCACCCCGAGCCGTCGACAGAAGAGGAAGACATGGCACGCATCTACGACGACGTCACGCAGCTCGTCGGCAACACCCCGCTGGTCCGGCTCAACAAGCTCACCGAGGGGCTCGGCGCCACCGTGGTGGGCAAGCTCGAGTTCTACAACCCCGCCAACTCGGTCAAGGACCGCATCGGCGTCGCGATCATCGACGCCGCCGAGGCGTCCGGGGAGCTGAAGCCCGGCGGGACGATCGTCGAGGCGACGTCGGGCAACACCGGCATCGCGCTCGCGATGGTGGGTGCGGCGCGCGGGTACGACGTCGTGCTGACGATGCCGGAGACGATGTCGAAGGAGCGCCGCGCGCTGCTGCGCGCGTTCGGTGCGGAGCTCATCCTCACGCCGGGCTCCGAGGGCATGAAGGGCGCCGTCAGCCGCGCCGACGAGATCGTCGCCGAGCGCGAGGGCGCGATCCTGGCCCGCCAGTTCGCCAACGAGGCGAACCCGGAGATCCACCGCCGCACGACGGCGGAGGAGATCTGGGCCGACACCGACGGCGCGGTGGACATCGTCGTCGCGGGCATCGGCACGGGCGGCACCATCACGGGCGTGGGCCAGGTGCTCAAGGAGCGCAAGCCCGGCGTGCAGATCGTCGCGGTCGAGCCGGAGGAGTCGGCCATCCTCAACGGCGGCCAGCCCGGCCCGCACAAGATCCAGGGCATCGGCGCGAACTTCGTGCCGGAGATCCTCGACACCTCGGTCTACGACGAGGTGATCGACGTCAACGCCGAGACGGCCGTCGAGTACGCGCGCCGCGCCGCCAAGGAGGAGGGCCTGCTCGTCGGCATCTCGTCGGGCGCCGCGATCGCGGCCGCGCTGCAGCTCGCCGCGCGTCCCGAGAACGCGGGCAAGCTCATCGTGACGATCATCCCGTCGTTCGGCGAGCGCTACCTGTCCTCCGTCCTCTACGCCGACCTGCTGGACTGACGTGACCGACCCCCACCCCCGCGCACGGACGGCCGGCCACCGGCTGCGCCGGTTCGTGCGCGTGCTCGGCGAGGACCTCGAGGCGGCCCGACGGCGGGACCCCGCCGCGCGCAGCCGCCTCGAGGTCGCTCTCGCGTACCCCGGCGTGCACGCCGTGTGGGCCTACCGGCTCGCGCACCGCATGTGGCGCGAGCCGCTGCTGCGCCTGCCGGCACGCCTCGTGTCGCAGGCGGCGCGAGCGCTCACCGGCGTGGAGATCCACCCCGGGGCGCGCATCGGCCGACGGCTGTTCATCGACCACGGGATGGGCGTCGTCGTGGGCGAGACCGCCGTGGTCGGCGACGACGTCGTGCTCTTCCACACGTCGACGCTCGGCGGGCGCTCGATGAAGCGGGGCAAGCGCCACCCCACGCTCGGCGACCGGGTCGTCGTCGGTGCCGGGGCGAAGATCCTCGGCCCGGTGTGGGTCGGCGACGACGTCCAGGTCGGGGCCAACGCCGTCGTCGTCAAGGACGTGCCCGCGGGCGCCGTCGCCGTGGGCGTGCCGGCCACGGTCCGGATGCCGGCGGGCACGCCCGCCGCGCGCGAGACCGTCGAGGACCCGTCGCTCCTCATCGAGTACGTCATCTGAGGGCCGCGACGGCGCCCCCGGATCGGCTAGTGTGGTCGCGGGCGGTACCTGAGACCGCGCGTACCGGATACCCCCCTGCCCGGTACGCCCTCGGGTACCGCCCGCTCACCGCCGCTCGCGGCCGCCCGTCCGCGGCAGCCCGGCCCGGCACCACGACCCTCGACGAGGAGGAGCGCGCATGCGCCTCGGCATCCACACCGGCTACTGGTCGGCCGGTCCCCCCGACGGCATCCAGGACGCGATCGTGGCGGCCGACCGCCTCGGCGTCGACTCGGTCTGGACCGCGGAGGCCTACGGCTCCGACGCGTTCACGCCGCTCGCGTGGTGGGGCTCGCGCACGACCCGCATCCGCCTCGGGACGGCCGTCGCGCAGGTCTCCGCACGCACCCCGACCGCGACGGCGATGGCCGCGCTGACGATGGACCACCTCTCGGGCGGCCGGTTCGTCCTCGGCCTCGGCGTGTCCGGGCCGCAGGTGGTCGAGGGCTGGTACGGGCAGCCGTACGCGAAGCCGCTCGCGCGCACGCGCGAGTACGTGCAGGTCGTGCGCGACGTCCTGCGCCGGGAGGCGCCCGTGACGTCGTCCGGGCCGCACTACCCGCTCCCCCTGCCCGAGGGCGCCGGGACGGGCCTGGGCAAGCCGCTGCGCTCGACCGTCCACCCGCTGCGGGCCGACCTCCCGATCCATCTCGCGGCCGAGGGACCCAAGAACATCGCGCTCGCGGCCGAGATCGCGGACGGTTGGCTCCCGCTGTTCTACTCGCCGCGCATGGACGCCACGTTCCGCGAGCTCCTCGCCGACGGCTTCGCGCGGCGTGCGCCCGACCGCTCGCCCGAGTCGTCGTTCGAGGTGAGCGCGACCGTCCCCGTCGTCGTGCGCGAGCACGTCGAGCAGGCGGCGGACCAGGTGCGCCCGTTCCTCGCGCTGTACGTCGGCGGGATGGGCGCCAAGGGCGCGAACTTCCACCGCGACGCGCTCGACCGCCTCGGGTACGCCGAGGCGTGCGACGAGATCCAGGCGCACTACCTCGCGGGCCGCAAGGACCTCGCCGCCGCCGCCGTCCCGACGTCGATGGTCGAGGACGTCGCGCTCGTGGGGCCGCCCGAGAAGATCGCGCGCGACCTCGCGGCGTGGCGCGAGACGGCGGTGACGACGCTCCTCGTCCAGGGCGACGCGACGGCCGTGCAGACGCTCGCCCCGCTCCTCGCGGCACCGACCCCGGGCTGATCCCGACCGCGGCGGTCAGTCGTTTGCGCCGGGGAACCAGACGGCACGGCGCAGGTCCACACGGCGCCCGTCGCGCGACAGCGGGCACCCCTCGGCGCGGAGCTCCGCGAGCGCCGCGTCGAGGTGGTGCGCGGGCGGCGACCCCGCCGCGTTGACGATCCGCCACCACGGGACCGGGGCGCCGTCGTCGTCCACCCCGGACGACCCGGCGAGCACCTGCCCGACCTGGCGCGGGCCGCCCCGCCCCAGCGACTCCGCGACGATCTCCGCGACGAGCCCGTAGGTCATGGCCCGCGCGGGCGGGACGCGCCGCACGAGGTCGAGCACCGCGGTCGCGTACTCCTGGGCGAGGGCCCGGGGGTCGGCGCGGTCGTCGTCGCCGGCTCCGTCACGTCCGGGGGTGCGTCGTGCCATGGCGCCCGACCCTAGCCGTCGCGAATGTCCTGGCGCGAGCACCGCCCGGGACGCCAGGATCGGGGGCATGAACGACCACCGACCCGCCCGCCTCCCCGACGGCTACGAGATCGTCCCCCTCACGTCCGCCGACCTGCGCGACGTGCTCGACCTCGACACCACGACGTTCCCCTCGCCGGTCGAGGTCGACGAGCTCGTCGACCTCCCCTTCCCGCTCACCTGGGAACGCGCGCTCGGTGTGACGGTCGAGCGCGAGGACGTCGACGCGCCGCCGGTCGACGGTGCGCGCCCCGTGCGGCGCGAGCTCGTGGGGATGCACGCGTCGTACCCGTTCGCGCGCTTCCCGGTCCCCGGGGCGACCGCACCGGTCGCGGGCCTCACCTGGGTGGGCGTCCACCCCGCGCACCGGCGGCGCGGCATCCTCAGCGCGATGATCGACACGCACCTCGCCCGGTGCCGCGAGCGGGGCGAGCCGGTCTCGGCGCTCTTCGCGGCGGAGGCGGCCATCTACGGCCGCTTCGGGTACGGCAAGGCGGCCGACGACGTACGGCTCACCGTCCCGCGCGGCGTCGCGCTGCGCGACGTCCCGGGTGCCGAGCGCCACACCGTGCGCATCGAGCGCGCCGACCGCGCGCGGCACGGCCAGCTCGTCGCGACGATCCACGAGCGCGCGGGCGCCGACCCGACGGGCCAGGGCGCCGGCATCAACCGTCCGGGGTGGGCGACGCGCGAGACGCCCGAGCTCCAGGCGACGTTCTGGGACGACGCCAAGGTGTGGCGCAAGGACCGCGAGCCCACGCGCATCGCGGTCGTCGAGCTCGACGGCGAGCCGCGCGGGTACGCGCGCTTCCACCGCAAGCTCTCGTGGGAGGCGACGGGCCCGCGCGGCCCGGTGAGCACGGGCGAGGTCGTCGCGCTCGACGCCGCGGCCGCCCGCGCGCTGTGGGGCGTGCTCACCGACCTCGACCTCACGCACGAGGTGACGCCCTTCATGCTGCCCGTGGACGACGTCGTCACGAGCCTGCTCGTGGACCCGCGCTCCGCGTCGCCGCGCCTCGCGGACAACCTGTGGGTCCGGGTCGTGGACGTGCCCGGCGCGCTCGCCGCGCGCCGGTACGCGGCGGACGTCGACGTCGTCCTGCACGTGACCGACGCGCGCCTGCCCGACAACGCGGGACGCTGGCGCCTGCGGGCGGAGGCCTTCGGCGCGGCGACGGCCGAGCGGACCGACGACGCGGCGGACGTCTCGCTCGACGTGCGCGAGCTCGGCGCGGCCTACCTGGGCGGGACGTCGCTCGCGGCCCTCGGCGCGGCGGGTCTCGTCGCCGAGCACTCCCCCGGCGCGCTCGCGCGCGCGAGCGCGGCCTTCGGCTGGCCCGTCGCGCCGGTGTGCAGCTGGGTGTTCTGACGCGGCGGGTGCACCCGGGTCCCGGGTGCACCCGCGGTCACGTCTGGCAGACGCCGCACCAGAAGAGGTTGCGCCCCGCGAGCTCCTTGAGCAGCACGGGTGTGCCGCACACCCGGCACGGCAGCCCGTCGCGGTGGTACACGTAGAACGCCTCGTCCGCGGGCACGGCGTCGGGCGCGACGTCGGTGTTCTGCCGCACGCGCCGCCGCCCGGTCGCCGCGCCGCCGGGGGCCGTGCCGTCGGGGGCCGTGCCGTCGTCGCGGTGCTCCGGGCGGGTCGTGACGATCGCGCCCGTGCGCGCGCCGTCGCGCATGAGCACGACGAGGTCGTCCCACACGGTCCGCAGGTCCTCCGCGGGCACGTCGCGGCCGGGGCGCATCGGGTCGAGCCCGGCCCGGAACAGCGCCTCCGCGCGGTAGATGTTCCCCACGCCCGCGACGACGTCCTGGTTCATGAGGAGCAGCCCGACGGGGCTCCGCGAGCGCCGCACCGCGGCGACGAACGCGTCGCGCGCGTCAGGCTCCCCGGGGCCCGGAGCACGGATCGGGTCGGGCCCGAGCCGGTCCTCGACGGCACGCTTCTCGTCGGCCGTGACGACCTCGCACGCCGTCGGGCCCGTGAGGTCCGCGACCGCGTGCGCGCCGACGAGCCGGACGCGCACGGCGCCGCGCGGCGGCGGGGGCGACCAGGCGCCGTCGGGCGCCTCCCCCGGGCCCGCCGGGACGGTCTCACGCTCACCGATCCGGCGCCGGGGCGCGCCGATCGCGTGCACGACGGCGGTGCCGCCGTCGCCCGCGAACGTCCACGCCCCGTAGAGGCCGAGGTGCACGCGGAGCCAGCGGACGTCGTCGGACGCGGCACCCGGCGCGGCGAAGCCGAGGAACATCTGCTTGCCCCACGCCTCGCTCGCGACGAGCACGCGCCCGTCGAGCAGGGCCGCGCCGGGGGCGAACCGGCCCTGCGGGCTGCTCACCGCGAGCGGCTCGCCCGTGAAGAGCTCGCCGAAGGCGCGCGCGAGGCGGTGGACGGTGTGGCCCTCGGGCACGTCAGGCCGAGGTGCTGCGTGCCGCCTCGTACGCCGCGAGCTGGTCGATGCGGCGCTGGTGGCGCGGGTCGCCGCTGAACGGCTCCGCGAGGAACGCGTCGACGAGCTCGACCGCCTCGTCCACCGAGTGCTGGCGCGCGCCCACCGCGACGACGTTCGCGTCGTTGTGCTGCCGCCCGAGGCGCGCGGTCTCCAGGTTCCAGGCGAGCGCGGCGCGCACGCCGACGACCTTGTTCGCCGCGATCTGCTCGCCGTTGCCGGAGCCGCCGATGACGACGCCCAGCGAACCGGGCTCCGCCGCCACCGCCTCGCCCGCCGCGAAGCAGAACGACGGGTAGTCGTCCTGCGCGTCGTACGTGTGGGCACCGTGGTCGACGACGTCGTGACCCGCCGCCCCCAGGTGCTCGACGAGATGGGTCTTGAGCTCGTAGCCGGCGTGGTCCGCGGCGATGTGAACGCGCATGGGCTCATCATGCCCCAGCGGGCCCCCTCGCCGCCGGGGTGAGGCCGTAGCCTGAGACGCATGACACAGACCTCCCCGACGTCCACGCCTCCGGCCTCGTCCGGCACCCCCGACGCCGCGCGCTCCGGCATCGACCTCGACGCGCTGGACCCCGCCGTCCGCCCGCAGGACGACCTGTACCGCCACGTCAACGGGCGCTGGCTCGCGACGCACGAGATCCCCGCCGACCGCGCGATGGACGGCGCGTTCCGGGCGCTCTACGACCAGGCGGAGGTGCACGTCCGCGAGATCATCACGGACCTCGGGGAGCAGGTCGCGGCGGGCGGCGCGGACGTCGGGCCGGACGCCGCGAAGGTCGGGTCCCTCTACGCGAGCTTCATGGACACCGAGCGGATCGAGGCGCTCGGGACCACGCCGCTGCAGCCGGACCTCGCGCTGATCGCGTCCGCGACGACGCAGGCCGAGCTCACCGGCGCGCTCGGCGCACTGCAGCGCACGGGCGGCGCCGGCGCCGTCGGATTCTGGGTCGACAACGACGCGAAGGACCCCGAGCGCTACGTCGCCTACCTCTACCAGTCGGGGCTCGGCCTGCCGGACGAGGCGTACTACCGCGAGGACCAGTACGCGCCCGTGCGCGAGAAGTACGTGCCGCACGTCGCGCGCATGCTCGCGCTCGCGGGCGTGACGTCCGAGACGTGGGGCGCGACGCCCGAGGACGCCGCCGAGCGGATCATGGCGCTCGAGACGAGGCTCGCCGCGAAGCACTGGGACGTCGTGCGCGACCGCGACGCCGACCTCACCTACAACCCGCGCACGCTCGCCGCGCTCGTGGAGGAGGCGCCCGGGTTCGACTGGCGTGCGTGGGTCCTCGCGCTCGGCGCGCCGCAGGGCTCGCTCGACGACGTCGTGGTGCGCGAGCCGGACTTCGCCGCCGGGTTCGCCGAGCTCTGGGCGAGCGAGCCGCTCGAGGACTGGAAGCTGTGGATGGTGTACCACCTCGTCACCGCCCGGGCGCCCTACCTCTCCGACGACCTCGTCGAGGCGAACTTCGACTTCTACGGGCGCACGCTGTCGGGAGCGCAGGAGGTGCGCGAGCGCTGGAAGCGCGCCGTCTCCGTCGTCGAGGGCGCGCTCGGCGAGGCCGTCGGCGCCCAGTACGTCGCGCGGCACTTCCCGCCCGCGCACAAGGCGCGCATGGAGGAGCTCGTGGCCTCCCTCGTGGCCGCCTACCGCGAGTCGATCACGACGCTCGACTGGATGACCGACGAGACGAAGGAGAAGGCGCTCGCCAAGCTCGAGGCCTTCACGCCGAAGATCGGCTACCCCGTGCGGTGGCGCGACTACTCGGCGCTCGTCGTCGACGCGCACGACCTCGTGGGCAACGTGCGCCGCGCGCACGCGTTCGAGCAGGACCGCGAGCTCGGCAAGATCGGGCGTCCGCTCGACCGCGACGAGTGGTTCATGACGCCCCAGACGGTCAACGCGTACTACAACCCGGGCATGAACGAGATCGTCTTCCCCGCCGCGATCCTCCAGCCCCCGTTCTTCGACCCCGAGGCCGACGACGCCGTGAACTACGGCGGCATCGGCGCCGTGATCGGCCACGAGATCGGTCACGGGTTCGACGACCAGGGCTCCAAGTACGACGGCGCGGGCCGCCTCGAGGACTGGTGGACGGCACGCGACCGCGAGGAGTTCGAGAAGCGGACGACGGCGCTCGTCGCCCAGTACGACGCGTACCGACCCGCCCAGCTCGGCGAGGACGGCCCGCACGTCAACGGCGCGCTGACCATCGGCGAGAACATCGGCGACCTCGGCGGCCTGTCCATCGCGCTCAAGGCCTACCGCATCGCCCTCGGCCGTCCGCTGGACGAGGCGCCCGTGGTCGACGGGCTCACGGCCATCGAGCGCGTGTTCCTCGGCTGGGCCCAGGTGTGGCAGTCGAAGGGCCGGGACGAGGAGGTCGTGCGGCGCATCGCGACCGACCCGCACTCGCCCAACGAGTTCCGCTGCAACGGGGTCGTGCGCAACGTGGACGAGTTCTACCGCGCCTACGACGTGCAGCCGGGCGACGCGCTCTACCTCGCGCCCGAGGAGCGCGTGCGCATCTGGTGACGCCGGACGCACGAGGGCCCGCGGCGGGTCGTCCCGCCGCGGGCCCTCGTGCGTGGTGGTCGGTCCGGTCAGAGCGTCCGGATGCCCGCGCGCGCGATCGTGAAGCCCTTGCCCGTGGCGTCGTCGCGGCACGTCATGCCGGTCTCCGCGCTGTCGCACGTGAAGGGGCCGACCGTCTTGGACGTGCCGTAGTCGAGGATCGCGGTGTCCCCCGGCGCGGGCTGCGGCTGCTCGGCCGCGGGCACGCACGGCTGGTCGACGCCGCCGCCGGCCTCCAGCACGACCTTGTAGCCCACCGTGCCGTCGCACCCGTCCACCGGGGCGGGCTGCGCGCCGAGCTGGGCGATGACGCACGTCGCGCTGACGTCCGTCACCTCGCAGGTGATGTTCCGCGACTCCGACGCGAACGTCTCGGACACCGTGGGCTCGGCCGGAGGCGTCTCCTCCGCTCCCTCCGTGGCGGACGCCGCCGGGGACGTCGACGCCCCGCCGAGCGGTTCCTCGTCGCCGCCGCCGAGCAACGAGATCGCGAAGACGATCGCCCCGAGGACGAGCAGCGCGTCGACCACGATGAACGCGATCCATCCGGCGCCCAGACGGTTCGAGCCGCGACCGTCGCCGCTCCCCCCGCGCCCGCCGCGACCGCCGGTCGACGGCCCGGACGGTGCGCCCGTCGACGCCGCGCGCGGCGCGGCGGCCGGGGCCGCCGAGGCCGGCGGGTGGTACGCGGGCTGCTGCGACGCCGGCGTGGCCGCCGCGTGGGCGGGCTGGCCGGTCGGCTCGTACGCCGCGGTACCGCCCGCGTACGGGCCTGCCGCGGCGTACCCGGCCGACGTGTCGCCCGGCGCGTAGCCCGGACGGCCCGCGGCCGTCCCGACCGGGGCCGCGACGCCGAAGCCGTTCTGCTCGGTCGCGTAGCGCACGCGCTGCGGCGGCACGGGGGACGGCGAGGGCGCCGGGACGGCGGGCTGCGCCGCCGTCGGGAGCTGCGTGATCGGCGTGACGTGCTGGACCGTCGTCGCCTGGAAGGACGCCGCCGACGCGACGACGGTCGGCTGACCGTCCGCGGGCGTGGCGCGCGGTGCCTGGGCCGTCGGTCCGCTCGTCGGGGCGAAGGAGGGCGGCCCGGAGGACGCGTGCGCGGGCACGGGTGCGAACGCCGTGGTCGGCTGGGCGTCGTCACGACCGACCGCGGCCCCCGGGACGCCGCCGGGGGGCGGCGGCGGCGGTGGCACGGGTGCGTTCGGGGACATGCTCGGCTCCTCGCGGGCTTCCTCGGCGGACTCGCCCGGTGCGACCGGGCGGCGGGCGCTCCTGACACCGCCCGCGAACTGACGAAGCATGGCACGAGCCACCCGCACCGGTCGAACCCCGGGAGCCCCGCGACGCCCCTGCCCCCGCGGTCTGCACGACGTCGGCACGACGTCCGCACGACGGCGACGCCGTGCCCGACGTCAGTCGAAGACCGGCCCCTGGGTGCGCGTGCGCTTGAGCTCGAAGAAGCCCGGCGTGCTCGCGACCAGCACGCACCCGTCCCACAGCCGGCCGGCGGCCTCGCCCTTCGGGGCGGGCGTCACCACGGGACCGAAGAACGCCGTCCCGCCGAACGCGACGACGGGGGTGCCGACGTCCTCGCCGACGCGACCGATGCCCTCGGCGTGCGACGCGCGCAGCTGCTCGTCGTAGGCGTCGGAACCCGCCGCCTCGGCGAGCGACGCGGGCAGGCCCACCTCGGCGAGCGCCTCGCGCACCACGGCGTCGTAGTCCGTGCGACCGCCCGGGTGCAGGCGCGTCCCGATCGCGTCGTAGAGGGGCTTGACGACGTCCTCGCCGTGCTCGACGCGCGCGGCGGTGACCACGCGCACCGGGCCCCACGCCTTCTCCATGAGCTCGCGGTACTCCTCCGGCAGGTCCCGGCCCTCGTTGAGCACCGCGAGGCTCATCACGTGCCAGCGGACGGTCACGTCGCGCACCTGCTCGACCTCGCCCATCCAGCGGCTCGTCATCCACGCCCACGGGCACACGGGGTCGAACCAGAAGTCGGCGACGCGCAGGTCGTCCTCGGTCGCGGTCGGGTCGGTCGTGGCGGTGAGCGTCACGGGGCGGTCTCCTTCGTCGTCGGTCGCGCCCGGGGGTCCGGGTCGCCGGGGCGCGCGGCCGGGCCGACGGCGTCCCCACCTCGTTCCGACACCGCGCGACCGCAGCGTATTCCCGGGAGCGGGCGCGGGCACGCGTGGGATGATCGTCCGTGGCCCACAGGCCGCCGTCGAGGCCGACCGGCCCGACCACGAGACCGAGGAGATGCAGTGCCCGGAGAGAACCTCACCCGCGCCGAGGCGAGCGAGCGCGCGGCGATCGTCGACGTCCAGTCCTACGAGGTCGACCTCGACCTCACGACGGGGGCGACGACGTTCGCGTCGACGACCGTGGTGCGGTTCACCGCGACCGAGGGCGCGAGCACGTTCGTCGACCTCGTCGCGCCGACCGTGCGCGAGGTCGTGCTCAACGGCCGCCCGCTCGACCCGGCGCAGGTGTTCGCCGACTCGCGCATCGCGCTCGACGGCCTCGCGGCCGACAACGAGCTGCGCGTCGTCGCCGACTGCGCGTACACGAACACGGGCGAGGGCCTGCACCGGTTCGTCGACCCCGTCGACGGCGAGGTCTACCTCTACACGCAGTTCGAGGTCCCGGACTCGCGGCGCGTGTTCGCCGTGTTCGAGCAGCCCGACCTCAAGGCCACGTTCGCGTTCACGGTCACCGCGCCCGCGGCGTGGGAGGTCGTGAGCAACCAGCCGACGCCGGCACCCGAGGCGCTCGGCACGAAGGCCGACCCGACCGGCACCGGCGCCGGCGACGTCGAGGTCGCGCGCTGGGCGTTCGAGCCGACGCCGCGCATCTCGTCGTACATCACCGCGCTCGTCGCGGGTCCCTACGTCGTGGAGCGCAGCGAGCTCACGTCGTCCGACGGCCGCACGATCCCGCTCGGGGTCTTCTGCCGCGCGTCGCTCGCCGACCACATGGACGCCGACTACGTGTTCGACAAGACGCGCGAGGGCTTCGCGTTCTTCGAGTCCGCGTTCGAGCACCCGTACCCGTTCGACAAGTACGACCAGCTCTTCGTGCCCGAGTACAACATGGGCGCGATGGAGAACGCCGGGTGCGTGACGTTCACCGAGACGTACGTCTTCCGGTCCAAGGTCACCGACGCGGTCAAGGAGCGTCGCGTCGTGACGATCCTCCACGAGCTCGCGCACATGTGGTTCGGCGACCTCGTGACCATGAAGTGGTGGAACGACCTGTGGCTCAACGAGTCGTTCGCGGAGTACGCGTCGACGCTCGCGACCGCCGAGGCGACCGAGTGGCGCGAGGCCTGGACGACGTTCGCCGCGATGGAGAAGTCCTGGGCCTACCGCCAGGACCAGCTGCCCTCGACGCACCCCATCGTCGCGACGATCAACGACCTCGAGGACGTGTTCGTCAACTTCGACGGCATCACCTACGCCAAGGGCGCGTCGGTGCTCAAGCAGCTCGTCGCGTGGGTCGGCAAGGAGCAGTTCCTCGCCGGCGTCGCGGCCTACTTCCGCAAGCACGCATGGGGCAACACGGAGCTGCGCGACCTGCTCGTCGAGCTCGAGACCACGAGCGGCCGCGACCTCACCGCGTGGTCCGCGCTGTGGCTGGAGACCGCGGGCGTGAACACGCTGCGACCCGAGTTCGACCTCGACGCCCACGGCCGCTTCACCACCTTCTCCGTCGTGCAGACGGCGGCCGCCGACCACCCGACGCTACGCCCGCACCGGCTCGGGATCGGCTTCTACGACGTGCAGGAGGTCGACGGCGAGCAGGTCCTGACCCGCGTGCACCGCACCGAGGTCGACGTGGCCGGGCCGCGCACCGAGATCCCCGAGCTGCTCGGCCTCGACCGCCCGCAGCTCGTCCTGCTCAACGACGACGACCTCGCGTACGCGAAGATCCGCCTCGACCCCGCGTCGCTCCAGGTCGCGACCGAGCACCTCGCGGACCTCGCCGACCCGCTGGCCCGCTCGCTCGTCTGGGGCTCCGCGTGGGACGCGACGCGCGACGGCGAGACCCCGGCCAGCGACTACGTGCGCCTCGTGCTGGGCAACATCGCCCGCGAGACCGAGTCGACGACGATCCGTACGACGCTCAACCAGCTCGCGCTCGCCGCGAAGACGTACGTCGCGCCGGAGCGCCGCGAGGAGACGCTCGCGCACGTCGGCGACGTGCTCTGGTCGCTCGCGCAGGACGCCGCCCCCGGCTCGGACCTGCAGTTCCAGCTCGTGAAGTTCTTCGCGCACCTCGCGTCCACGCCCACGCACGGCGAGGCGCTGCGGTCGCTGCTCGACGGCTCCGCGGCCCTCGACGGGCTCGAGATCGACACCGACCTGCGCTGGGAGATCCTCGAAGGGCTCGTCCTGCTCGACCTCGCGGACGACGCCGAGATCGAGGCGACGCTCGACGCCGACTCGACCGCGACGGGTCAGCAGTCCGCCGCGCGGGCCCGCGCGACCGTGCCCACCGCCGCGGCGAAGCGCGCCGCGTTCGACCGCCTCGTGGGCTCGGACGACGCCCCCAACGCGATCGTCCGCGCCACCACGCTCGGGTTCCAGCACGTCAACGACCCCGAGTCGCTCGCCCCGCTCGTCGGCGCGTACTTCGACGCGCTGCTCCCCCTGTGGGACCAGCGGTCCTACCACATCGCCGAGGCGCTGGTCACGGGCCTCTACCCCGCGCCGCTCGCGAGCACGGTGCTGCGCGACGCGACGCAGGAGTGGCTCGACGCCAACGCCGACGCCGCCCCCGCGCTGCGCCGGCTCGTCGTGGAGAACCTCGCCGGCGTCGAGCGCGCCCTCGCCGCCCAGGCCGCCGACGCCTGACCCGCCGGGCCGGCGCCCCGCACGACCCCGCGCCGGGTCGCTCCGTCCGACGGAGCGACCCGGCGCTCGTCGTCCCGGGCGGGTCCGCGACCAGGCGGTACCGGCGCGTCGAGCAGGCGGTCCCGGCGCGTGCGGCGGTCAGGACGGGCCAGGACGGCCTGCTCGGCCGGTCAGAGGGAGTCGTTCATCGCCTTGGCGAGCGAGCGCAGGCGGGCGGAGTCGAAGAGGTCCTCGAGCAGGACGAGGTTGCCCGACGAGTCGCCGAGCGGCACCTTCCAGTTCGGGTACTCCTGGTCCGTGCCCGGCTGGTTCTGCGAGCGGCGCTCCCCCACGGCGTCGGCCAGCGAGACGCCGAGCAGCACGGCCGGGGTGCTGCGGACGAGGCGGTGCAGGGCCTCGACGAGCTCGCGCTCGGACGGGTCCTCGCCCACGAGCGAGCGCTCGCGCAGGAACGCGATCATCGCGTCGCGCTCGGCACGGGCGGCCCGTCGCACGTCGGCGACGTCCTCCGTCAGCACGCCCAGACGGTCCCGCAGCTCGACGTGCTCGCCCGCGAGGTACCCGGCGGTGGGCGGCAGGTCGTGCGTCGTGACGGTCGCGAGCGCGAGGCGCCGGTAGTCCTCCGGGGGCAGCGGCCGGCCGTCGTCGGTCTTCTCGAACCACAGGACGGACGTGCCGAGGACGCCGCGGTCCGCGAGGTAGTCGCGCACCCAGGGCTCGAACACGCCGAGGTCCTCGCCGATGACCATCGCGCCCGCGCGGTGCGCCTCGAGGCACAGGATGCCGACGAGGGCCTCGTGGTCGTAGCGGACGTACGCGCCCGCGTCGGCGCGCGCGCCGCCCGGGATCCACCACAGCCGGAACAGGCCGATGACGTGGTCGATCCGGATCGCGCCCGCGTGCCGCAGGACGGTGCGCAGCATGTCGCGGTACGGGGCGTACCCGGCCCGCGCGAGCGCGCGCGGGTGCCACGGCGGCTGGGACCAGTTCTGCCCCTGCTGGTTGTACATGTCCGGGGGCGCCCCGACGGACACCCCGGTGGCCAGCACGCCCCGGTGCGACCAGACGTCCGCGCCCTCGGGGTGCACGCCGACCGCGAGGTCGTGCATGATCCCCACCGACATCCCCGCCTCGCGCGCCGTGCGCTGCGCGACGCGGAGCTGCTCGTCGGCCACCCACTGGAGCCAGCAGTAGAACTCGACGCGGTCGGCGAGCTGCTCGCGCAGCGCCGCGACGGTCGGGCCGTTCGGGTCGGACGCGCCGGGCGGCCAGTCGCGGTCGCCGTAGTGGTCGGCGAGCGCGCACCACGTGGCGAAGTCCTCGAGCCCCTTGCCCTGCTCGGCGCGGAACGCGTCGAGCGACGCCTGCCGGGCGGTCGACCGGGGCGCGGTGAACACGACCTCGAGCGCCGCCTTCTTGGCCTCCCACGCGGCGTCGCGGTCGATGGGGCCGGGGTCGGTGTCGAGGTCGCGCACCGGGTCGAACGCCCACTCGACGAGCGAGCGGTCGGCCGCGGACAGGTACCCCGTCTCGCGGATGTCCTCGACCCTGATGTACAGCGGGTTGACGAAGCGGCGGCTCGTCGGGAGGTAGGGCGAGGGCGTCATCGGGGTGCGGGGCTCGGCGGCGTGCAGCGGGTTGACGAGGACGAAGTCCGCGCCGGCCTCGTGCGCGGCGAGCCAGGCCAGGTCCGCCAGGTCGGCCAGGTCGCCGACGCCCCAGGACGCGCGCGACCGCACCGAGTACAGCTGGGCCATGAAGCCCCACGCGCGGCGTTCCGCGACGGCTGCGGGCAGCTCGAGCCGCTGCGGCGTCACGACGAGCGTCGCGCGCGCGTGGGCGCCGTCGCTCTCGGCGTGCAGGTCGTGCCACCCGAGGGGCAGGTCGGCCGGGATCTCGAACGTCGCGCGGCCGACGCGCCGACCGTCGACCGTGCGCGGCTCGACGAACAGGTCGAGCTGGCCGAGGTCGCGGCGCTCGCGCGCAGGGCGCGCGGCGTGGTGGCCGGCCGCGCCGCCGTGGCGACCCTGCTCGGCCTCGAGCTCGACCCAGACGTCGACGGCGGAGCCGTCCTGGACGTGCACGGGGACCGGCACCGCGTCCCCCTGCCGGACGACCACGGTCGGGGGCAGCATCTGGCGCCACGCGTCGTCGCGCGAGTGCTCGAGGCTGACGGCGACCTTCTCCGGGGACGACGCGGGGACGCCGAGGGCCTCCAGCACGGCGACGAGGGTCGAGGCCCGGACCTGGCGGCGCGTCCCGTCGAAGTCCCAGAAGTCGGACGCGACGCCGTGGGCGTCGGCCAGCTGCACCAACGGCTCGGGCAGGTCCGTCTGCGGGGGTTCGCTCACGCCTGCATCCTGCCAGACCAGGGCCTTGCGGGCAGGACGATCGCCCGGCGTGCCCGGGGCGCTCTCATGTGCCCCGGGTACCCTGCCCGCATGTCCCTCCCCCTTCTCGCTCCTGCCGTGCGCGCGCCCGCGGAGGTCACGGAAGAGCTCGCCAACGGCTTCGACGCGAGCAACCCCGACGACTGGTTCGAGTGGTTCGTCGGCCTCCCGCTGCGCGTGCTGCTCATCGTCGTGATCGGCGCGCTCGTCCTCGCGGTCGTGCGCCGGCTCATCCGCCGCGTCTCCGAGCACATCGCCGAGGGCACGCCCACGCTCCGGGGCAAGCGGCTCAAGGGCCTGGGCCAGTCCGAGGTCGGCACGGTGCTGCTGCGCGCCAACCCGCTCGCGAGCGCCCGTCGGGCGCAGCGGGCGCGGACCGTGGGCTCGGTGCTGCGCTCGACCGCGAACATCGTCATCGGCGCGACGATCGTGCTCATGGTCCTCACCGAGCTCGGCGTGAACATCGCGCCGTTCCTCGCGTCGGCCGGGATCGCGGGCGTCGCGCTGGGCTTCGGCGCGCAGAGCCTCGTGAAGGACTTCCTCTCGGGCACGTTCATGCTCCTCGAGGACCAGTACGGCGTGGGCGACACGGTCGACTTCGGCGAGGTCACGGGCACCGTCGAGGAGGTCGCGCTGCGCGTGACGAAGGTCCGCGACGGCAACGGCACGCTGTGGTTCGTCCGGAACGGCGAGATCCTGCGCACGGGCAACAAGACCCAGGAGTGGGGACGCGCGGTGGTGGACGTCCGCGTCGCGTACTGGGCCGACGTCGAGGCCGTGCGCGCGGCGCTGCTCGCGGCCGCCGAGGACGTCGGGAGCGACCCGGTGCTCGGCACGTACTTCCTCGAGCCGCCCGAGGTCACGGGCATCGAGGCCATGACGGCCGAGGCCCTGCAGCTCAAGGTGCAGGTGAAGACGCAGGCCGCGATGCAGTGGGAGGTGGCGCGCGCGCTGCGCTCGCGCGTCCGGCAGGCGCTGTCCGACGCGCGCATCCCGCTCGCCGGGGCGCAGCAGGTGGTCGTCCTCGACCACTCCCCGTCCCTGCCCGACGACCGGGCAGACGCGCGGTCCGGCACAGGGCCCGACGACCGGCCCGACGACACGGACGACAGGTCCGCGCAGGCGGCTCGCGAGAGGCGCGGTGCCGCCGCGGCGACCGTGGTGCAGGACGCGGCGGGGGGCACGGCGCCCTGAGCCGCGCGGCGCCGTCGGGCACGACCACGACGGCGCCGGTCCCTCCGTGCGGAGGGACCCGGTGGAGGCTCAGCGCAGGCCGTCGAGCTCCGCGGCGAGGTTGTCGGCCTCCGGGCCGACGATGACCTGGACGACGCGGCCCGAGCGCACGACGCCGAACGCGCCCGTCGCCTTGAGGCGCGCCTCGTCCACGAGCTGGGGGTCCGTGACCTCCACGCGCAGGCGCGTGATGCACGGCTCGAGGTCGACCACGTTGCCCTGACCCCCGAGGGCGTCGAGGATGTTCTGTGCCTTCTGGTCCGAGGGGGTGCTCATCGAAAGTGTCTCCTGAGGCGAGTCGCGGGTGGGGATCCGCGCGGGGGATCCGGGGTGTCGGGGTGCCGAGCACCTGGGAACAGCCTAGTCTCCTGGCGAGGTTGTCACCGGATCGACGCGGCCCCGCAACGCCCCCGCAACAGGGACGTGCACGGCGGCCTGGCGGTCGACCGTGACGGGCACGCGTGCGCACCGGCCCGGGCACCCGGGTCGCACGCCCGAGGCGGACAGGAGCGAGGGTCGTGACGGGCGGAACCGAGGACGAGGCACGGCAGGTCATCACGGGCATCGGCGTGTGCCCCGGCACGGTCGTCGGGCCGGTGGTGCTCATGCCGGAGGCGATCGACGAGCCGGCACCCGGGCTGCGGATGGGCCCGCGCGAGGACCACGAGGCGCAGGCCCGGCGTGTCGACGCCGCGGCGGAGCAGGTCGCGGGCGACCTCCAGCGCGCGGCCGACGCCGCCGACGGCGACGCGCGCGACGTGCTCGAGGCGACGGCGGCCATGGCGGCCGACCCCACGCTCGCGGCCGACGCGCGGCGCCGCGTGCTCGACGAGCACCTCGTGCCCGAGCGCGCGGTGTGGGAGGCCGCGGAGGAGGTCGTGCGGCAGTTCACCGAGCTCGGCGGGTACTTCGCCGAGCGCGCCCGCGACGTCGCGGACGTCCGCGACCGCCTCGTCGCGGCCCTCACCGACCGTCCCGCGCCCGGGGTGCCCGAGCACGCCGAGCCGTTCGTCCTCGTCGCGTACGACCTCGCGCCGTCGGCCACGGCCGCGCTCGACCCCGCGCGCGTGCTCGCGATCGTCACCGACGGCGCCGGGCCGACGTCGCACACCGCGATCGTCGCGAACGCCAAGGGCATCCCCGCCGTCGTGGCGGCCACGGGGGCGAGCGCGGCGCTCGCCCCGGAGGACGTCGTCCTCGTCGACGGCGCGGCGGGGACCGTCGTCGTGCACCCGTCGCCCGAGCAGGTGGCCGCGGCGCGGGCCCGCTCGCAGCAGGTGCGCACGTTCGACGGCACGGGTCGCACGCGCGACGGGCACCGCGTGCAGCTCCTCGCGAACGTCGGCGACCCGGCGGGCGCCGCGGCGGCGGCCGCGTCCGGCGCGGAGGGCGTCGGGCTGTTCCGGTCCGAGTTCTGCTTCCTGGACCGCGAGCAGCCGCCCACCGTCGAGGAGCAGGTCGCCGCCTACCGCACCGTCTTCCACGAGTTCGGCGGGCGCAAGGTCGTGATCCGCACCCTCGACTCCGGCGCGGACAAGCCGCTGCACTTCCTCACGGTCGACGACGAGGAGAACCCGGCGCTCGGCGTGCGCGGGCTGCGCACCGCCGCCCGCTGGCCCGAGCTCCTCGAGCAGCAGCTCGACGCGATCGCGCAGGCGGCCGCGGCCGAGGAGGCCGAGGTGTGGGTCATGGCGCCCATGGTCTCGACCGTCGGGGAGACCGAGTGGTTCGTCGAGCGCTGCCGCGCGCACGGGCTCGACGTGGCGGGCGTCATGGTCGAGGTCCCGAGCGCGGCCCTGCTCTCCGGGCCGATCCTCGCGCGCGCGGCGTTCGCGTCCATCGGCACGAACGACCTCACGCAGTACACGATGGCCGCGGACCGGCTCCTCGGGTCGCTCGCCGAGCTGAGCGACCCGTGGCAGCCCGCCGTCCTCCGGCTCGTCGAGGCGACGTGCGCGGGCGGGGCCCAGCAGGGCCGGCCCGTGGGGGTGTGCGGCGAGGCGGCGTCCCAGCCGGTGCTCGCCGTCGTGCTCGTCGGGCTCGGGGTGTCGTCGCTGTCCATGACGGCCCGCGCCATCCCCGACGTCGCGGCGCTCCTGCGCGAGGTCGACGTCGACGAGTGCCGACGGCTCGCGCGCCTCGCGGTCGAGGCGGAGAGCGCGGCGGAGGCGCGCGCCGTCGTCCGCGAGAACCTGCCGGTGCTCGCCGAGCTCGGGCTGTGACGTGCGCCCGGACCGCCCCGGGCGGCGGCTCCGGGCTCGGGAGCGCGCCGCGGCCGGTGCGATGATGGGCCGGTGACGACCGAGCCCACCCCCCGCCCGACGCTGCCCGTCGTCGGCCTCTCGAACGGCGCGCCGGCCGGCCCCGCGGGCGCGGCCGCGCCGGTCCGCCCGAGCCGCACGTTCTACGACGAGGTCGGCGGCCACGAGACGTTCGTGCGCCTCGTCGACGCGTTCTACGAGGGCGTCGCGGACGACCCGGTCATGCGGCCCATGTACCCCGAGCAGGACCTCGGCCCGGCGCGCTGGCGGCTCACCGCGTTCCTCGAGCAGTACTGGGGCGGCCCGACGACGTACAGCGAGCAGCGCGGGCACCCACGCCTGCGCATGCGGCACGCGCCCTTCAAGGTCAACCCCGACGCGCGCGACCGCTGGCTCGCGCACATGCGCGCCGCCGTCGACACCCTGGACCTGGCGCCGATCCAGGAGGCGACGCTGTGGGACTATCTGGAGCGCGCGGCGCACTCCCTCCTCAACACCTTCGAGGACTGACCGACCCGCCGCCCGAGCGAAGGAGCCCCCACCCGTGACCCCCGAGCCCACCCCGCCGTCGACCTCGTCGGCCTCCCCCGGCCCGACGTCGGACACCGCCCCGCGCGAGCAGGTCCCGAACCCGCTGCACCACCTCCTCGACGTGCTGCGCCTCGAGCGGGTCGGCGACGGCGACGGGTCGGCCGCCGACCCGGAGCACTTCCGCGGGGTCTCCGTGCACCAGCCGACGGGCCGCGTCTACGGCGGGCAGGTGCTCGCGCAGGCGGTCCTCGCCGCGGGCCGCACGGTCCCCGAGGGCCGGCTCCCCCACTCCCTGCACGGGTACTTCCTGCGACCCGGTGGCCTCGACGTGCCGATCGACTTCGCGGTCGAGCGGCTGCGCGACGGGCGCTCGTTCAGCGCCCGCCGGACGCACGCGATCCAGCACGGCAAGCCGATCCTGTCGATGATCTCCTCGTTCCAGGAGGAGCAGGGCGGCATCGAACACTCGTCCGAGATGCCCGACGCCCCGGCGCCCGAGGACGTACCGTCCGCGCTCGACGTGCTCGGCGGCATCGACCACCCCATCGCGCGGTTCTGGTCGCACCACTCGGCGTTCGAGCTGCGGCACGTGGGCGGGTCGCTCTACCTGCACCCGGACCACGAGCCCAAGGACCACCAGATGGTGTGGATGCGGGCGCGGGGCGACGTCGGCGACGACCAGCTGCTGCACCGCGCGCTCATGGCGTACGCGTGCGACCAGGTGATGCTCGAGCCGATCCTGCGGCAGGCGGGCACGAGCTGGGTCACGCCCGACATGTCGATCGCGAGCCTCGACCACGCGATGTGGTGGCACCGCGACGCACGCGTGGACGAGTGGCTGCTCTACGTCCAGTCGGCCCCGAGCGCCCAGGGCGGCCGCGGTCTCGGCGCGGCGCGGGTGTTCGCGCAGGACGGCACGCTCGTCGCGTCGATCGCCCAGGAGGGCATGGTCCGCCTCCCCGCGCTCTGACGGGCGACGGACGCGCGTCGGCCCGACACTGTCCTGGTGCGACTGCGCCGCGTGACCGTGACCTCGCCGGGGTACACCCGCCGCCCCAAGGGCGACGCGTGGGTGTTCCTCGACGTCGAGGGCCTGCCCCTGGCCGACGAGGAGGAGGTCGTGCGGTGCGAGCGCCTCGCGGTCCCGCCCGCGTGGTCCGACGTCTGGATCTGCCGGTACCCCAACGGGCACATCCAGGCGTTCGGCCGGGACGTCGCCGGGCGCGGCCAGTACCTCTACCACGAGCAGTGGCAGGTGCGGCGGTCGCGCCGCAAGCACGACCACGTGCTCGACGTCGGCCGTCGCCTGCCCGCCGCCCGGCGCCGGGTCGCGCGCGAGCTCGAGCTGCCCGGCATGCCGCGCGACAAGGTGCTGGCGCTCGCGTTCCGGCTGCTCGACCTCGCGTACTTCCGCGCGGGCGGCGAGATCTACGCGAAGCAGAACAACAGCTACGGCCTCGCCACGATCCGCAAGGAGCACGCGCGCGTCCGCCGCGACGGGAGCGTGCACTTCCACTACCCGGCGAAGTCGGGCCAGGTGCGCGACGTGGTCGTCGACGACCCGGTCGTCGCCGAGCTCGTGACGACGCTCAAGCGGCGCCGCGGCGGCGTCGAGCTGCTCGCCTGGCGCGACGTGGACGCGACCGGCAGCGCCGTGTGGCACGACGTCACGAGCGCCGACGTGCAGGCCGGCATCAAGGAGCGGCTGGGCGACGACGCGACGCCCAAGGACTTCCGCACGTGGCACGCGACGGTGCTCGCGGCGCGCGCGCTGGCCGACGCCGGTACGGCGCCCGCGTCCGAGCGCGCCCGGCGCCGGGTCGTCACGGGGATCGTCAAGGACGTCGCGGAGGAGCTCGGGAACACGCCCGCCGTGGCGCGGTCGTCGTACATCGACCCGCGGCTGTTCGACCTGTGGGAGCGCGGCGAGACCATCGGGTCGACGCGCTCGCAGGCGCGCGCCGAGCGCGAGGTCCTGGAGCTGCTCGGATGAGGGCCGCGGTCACCGGGGTCACCGGGTACGTGGGCGGGCGGCTCGTGCCCGAGCTGCTCCGCGCCGGCTTCGAGGTCCGTGCGCTCGCCCGGCACCCCGAACGGCTCGCGGGCCGCGAGTGGGCGGACGACGTCGAGCTCGTCGAGGCGGACGCGAGCGACCTGGACCAGATCCGGGCGGCGCTCGAGGGCGCCGACGTGGCGTACTACCTCGTGCACTCGCTCGGCACCGGGCGCACGTTCGAGGTCCGCGACCGGCGCACCGCGCTGACGTTCGCCCGCGCGGCGCGCGAGGCCGGCGTGCGACGCATCGTCTACCTCGGCGGGCTGTTCCCCGACGTGCCGGAGGGCGAGCTGTCGCCGCACCTCGCGTCGCGCAAGGAGGTCGGGGAGATCCTGCTCGCGTCGGGCGTCCCGACGACGGTGCTGCGTGCCGCGGTGATCCTCGGGTCGGGCTCGGCGTCGTTCGAGATGATGCGCTACCTCACCGAGCGGCTCCCGGCCATGACCACCCCGAAGTGGGTCGACAACCGCATCCAGCCGATCGCGGTCCGCGACGTCCTGCGCTACCTCGTCGGCTCGGCCTCGATGCCCGACGACGTCTCGCGCGGCTTCGACATCGGCGGTCCCGACGTGCTCACCTACCGCGACATGATGCAGCGCTACGCGCGCGTGGCGAACCTCCCCCGGCGCCGGATCGTCAGCGTGCCCGTGCTCACGCCCCGGCTGTCGTCGCACTGGGTGGGGCTCGTGACGCCCGTGCCGAGCGGCATCGCGCGACCTCTCGTCGAGTCGCTCCAGCACGAGGTCGTGTGCCACGAGCACGACATCGCGCAGTACGTGCCCGACCCGCCCGAAGGGCTCATCGGCTTCGACCGGGCCGTCGAGCTCGCGCTCGAGCGCATCCACGACGGCGAGGTCACGACGCGCTGGTCGTCGGCGTCGGTGCCGGGTGCGCCGTCGGACCCGCTGCCGAGCGACCCCGACTGGGCGGGCGGCTCGCTCTACGTGGACGAGCGCCGCACCGTCGTGGACGCGCCGCGCGAGGTGCTCTGGCGCGTGATCGAGGAGATCGGCGGGCAGGGCGGCTGGTACTCGTGGTCGCTCGCGTGGCGCGTGCGCGGCCTCATGGACCGGGTCGTCGGCGGGCCGGGCCTGCGCCGCGGCCGGCGCGACGAGCGCTACCTCCGCGTCGACGACGAGCTCGACTGGTGGCGCGTCGAGGCGATCGAGCCCGGCCGCCGGCTGCTGCTGCGTGCCGAGATGCGGCTCCCGGGCCTCGCGTGGCTCGAGCTGCGCGTCGACGAGGCCGCGGCCGAGCTCCCGGACGCGACCGACCCCGACGCGCCGGGCCCTTCCCCGGAGGACGCCAGCGGGCCGGGCCGCACGTACTTCGCGCAGCGCGCGCTGTTCCACCCCCACGGGCTCGCGGGCCAGCTCTACTGGTGGGCGGTCAAGCCGTTCCACGGCGTGGTGTTCGGCGGGATGCAGCGCAACGTCGCCGAGGCCGCCGAGCGCGCCGCCCGCAGCGGCCGCCCCTCCGCGGACCGGCCCGGCGCGGGCGCCGGACCCGGTCGAGGGACGGGCTGACCGGGGCGGCGGCGCGCGCCGCCGTCCCGAGGGCTCAGCGGCGCCGACGGAACGTCAGCGGCTCCTCGACGAACGGCTCCCACGCCGCGCGCTCGGCCTCGCTGATGCGCCGGGGCGAGCCCGTCGCGGCGTCGACCACGACGATCGTCGTCGCGGCCTTCGCGTACGGGGCCCCGCCCGAGGTGGGGCCGGTGCGCTCGAAGCGCGCTGCGCCGTCGTGCACCTCGTAGCAGACCTCGAGGCTGGCCCCGCCGAGGTGCCCGATCCACAGCTCGACGCGGACGGGCGTGCGCGTGAAACCGAGCGGGCGCAGGTACTCGATCTCCTGGCGCGCGACGAGCGTGTGGCTCGTCGCGTGGGGGCCGGTCTCCAGGACGGCCGTCGGCCAGGCGTCCTCGCCCGCGTCCGGGTGGGTCCAGAACGCGGTGATGCGGGCGTCCTCCAGCAGGCGGAACATCTCGACGTTGTTGACGTGCGCGTACGCGTCGAGGTCCGACCACCGCAGGGAGACGGGGACGTGCAGACGGGTCATGGAGGGTCCTTTCGCTCGACGGGCGGCCCGGCGCGACCGGCAGGACGGATGCCCCGGTCACCGGACCGGGTCCATTCTCCACCGGCCCGCCGACCACGAGGCTCCTCCGCGCCGAGCACGAGGCTGCCGTCGTCCTGGCGCCCAGAACGACGGCAACCTCGTGCTCGGCGTCAGGAGGGGGCGGCGAGGTCAGGACGCGGCGACGAGGGCCGCGGCGCGGCAGCTTGCGAGCGCGGAGAGCTCCTCGCCCACGGGGAGCCGCACCCGGCGGTCGGCCACCTGGCCGACGGCGTCGCGCAGGCGCCGTCGGGCGCGCGCCGCACGCCGCCGTCCGCCCACCGCGGCCGCGGCGCGGGACACGAGCGCGACGAGCACGCCCACGACGACCCCGCCGAGCGCGAGCAGCGTCGGCCACGGGAGCTCCGGGGCCCCCGGCCCGCCGAGCGTAAGGACTGGCGTCGGCGGCTCCGGCAGGCGCAGGTAGGTGAACCCCCACAATGCGGCGAGCCACAGCAGGCCCACGACGAGCGCCGCGAGCACGAGCCACTGGAACGCGCCGACGACGCGCCACCACACCGGACGGCGGGCCGCCTCGAGCTCCGTCCCCGCGACGGCCTGGTCGAGCGCGTCGGCGAGGTCGGCCGCGCCCTCGGACGCCCGACGGCGCACGGCGAGCGCCCAGTCGTCCGGCACGCCCGCGGTGGCCTCGGCCGCGTAGTCGCGCACGGCCGTCTGGGCTCCGGCGCGCAGCGCGGCACCGACCGCCGGGAGCGAGGTCCGCGCGAGCTCGGGCCGGCTCACGGTGTCGGCCGTGCCCAGCTCCTTCGCCGCCCGCGCGCGCGACGAGCCCGGCGCGGGGCCGGTGCGCAGCCCGATGCGGCGCAGGGGGTCGGGCCGGAACCGGCCGACCCAGCGCGTCACGGGCCAGCCCGTCGCGGCGCGCGCGTCCCGCACGGCCGAGCCGCGCACGGCGGCGACGACCGTCGGGACGCCCGCCGCGGCCTCCAGGGCGTCGACCAGGCCGTCGCGCGCGCGGCGCGCCGCCCGCTCCGGGACGGGCTCGCCGCACGCCGCCGCGACGCGACGCGCGACCGCCCGCACGTCGGCCGCGAGCCGGTCGTTCGACGCACGACGCCGGGCCGCGGCGTCCGCGAGCAGCCCGCGCAGCTCGTCCAGGCCCTGACCGGTGCGGGCCGAGACGCCGAGCACGCGCGCGTCGGCGAGCCCGTCCTCCGCCGCGAGCCGGCGCAGGTCGGCGAGGCACGCGTCGGCGTCGGCGGGCGTGAGCCGGTCCACCTGGTTGAGCACGAGGACGACGACGGACCCGTGGCCCGCGAGCGGGCGCAGGTAGCGCTCGTGCAGCGCGGCGTCCGCGTACTTCTGCGGGTCGACGACCCACACGAGCAGGTCGGCGCGCTCGACGAGGCGTTCCGCGCGCACGCGGTGCTCGACGACGACCGAGTCGTGGTCGGGCAGGTCGAGCAGCACGAGGCCGCTCGTCAGCTCGCCCGCGCGGCGACCGCGCAGGAGCGCGCGCAGGCCGCCGCCCGCCCGCGCGTCGGCGGGGTCGCCCGACGTGAGCGGCGTCCCCATCTCGTGCCGTCGCCGCACCTCCAGCCAGTCGAGCAGCGCGGCCGGTCCCGCCGGGCCGGCGGCGGGTCCCGACGCGCCCCACACCGCGGCGAGCGGGTGGGACGTCGTGGGCCGCTGCACCCCGACCGTCGCGAGCTCGGTGCCCGCGAGCGCGTTGAACACCGACGACTTGCCGGAGCCGGTCGCGCCCGCGAGCGCGACGACGGTGTGGTCGGCCGAGAGCCCGGCCCGCTCGCGCGCGCGGGCGACCACGGTCCGCGCGTCGGCGAGCAGGTCGGCGTCGACGCGTCCCTCCCCCGCGCGCACGGCGGTCTCCAGCGCGGTCGTGCGCGCCGCGAGGTCGATCGTCATGCCTGGTCACCCCCCAGCAGGCGGCGCCAGAACCCCGGCCGCCGGGCCGGCTCGGTACCCTCGCCCCCCGGCGCGGCTGCGGGCTCGTCCGGGGGCGGCGGGGTCCACCCAGCGCCGCGCAGGAGGCGCGCGGCGTGCCGGCCCACGGTGGACCGGCCGCCATCCCCACCGGCCGCGCGGTCCGGGCGCGCGGACCGCTCGACCCGGGCCGCCGCCTCGACCGCGCGCGCCGCCTCGAGCACCGAGCGGGCGGTCTCGTCGGCGTCGGCCGTCCCGAGCGCGTCGAGCTGCGCGGTGTAGCGCAGCGCCTCGTCGTCGAGCACGACCCGCACGCGCTCCGCGAGCCGCTCGCGCGCGGTCCGCGTCAGACGCCGCACGGCGTCGTCGCCGAACACGGCCTCCAGGAGCTTCTGCGCGAGGATCGCCGTCCCGCCCGCGATCCCGACCTCGGCGCCCGTCAGGCCGCCGGTCGAGGCGAACACCACGACCATGAGGCTCAGCCCCAGCCCGTTGATCCCGAAGGACAGCGCTCGCGCCGCGCCACGCTTGCCCGCGCCCTGCTCGCCCACGAGGTCGAGCACGTCGGACTGCCAGCCCCGGATCTCCTCCGCGACGCGCGCCCGCACGCCCGCGGACGACCGCGCCAGGTCCAGACCGTCGAGCAGCGCCGACCCCGCCGGGTCCGCGCGCCACCCGCCGTACGCCCGCTCGGCCGCGGCGTCCGTCGCGTCGAGGACCACCGCCTCCAGGCCGTGCGCGATCGCCTGCTCGACCTGCGGCGCCTGCGCCGGACGCCCGCGGAAGAACGCCGCGAGCGCGTCGCGCACCCGGCCGACGCCCTGCTCGACCGAGCGGAACAGCTCGCTCGTGCCCACGAAGTCCTGCCAGCGCGCGAGCACCTCACCACGCAGCAGCACACCGTCGCTCGTCGCGGCGTCCACGGTCGTCGCCGCCTCGTCGTACGCGCGCTCGACGACGGCGCGCAGCCGCGCGTCCGACGCCGCCTGCGCGTCGGCCGCACCCGCCACGAGGACCGCCCGGCGCACGAGGTCGTCCACGACCCCGTCGCGCGTCGCGGTCGCGACCCGGTCCCGCTCGTCGCCGTCGGCCCCGAGCGCGGACAGCCACGACGCCACTTCGGCCACCGCCTGCTCGGGGAGGAAGCCGTCGACCAGCTCGGACTCCCCCACGACGAAGAGCGACGCGGCGTCGAGGCCGTTCTCGTCCATCATCCGGCGCAGGTCGTCCGCCACGGCCTCAGCGCCCGGGTCCACCCGGTCGAGCACCATCGCGACCTGGGCGCGGCGCTCGGCGGCGCGGTGCAGGAGGTCCCACGGGACGGCGTCGGCGTAGCGGGCGGCCGTCGTGACGAACAGCCACAGGTCGGCCGCGGCGAGGAGCTGCGCCGCGAGCTCGCGGTTCGCGGTCTCCACGGAGTCGACGTCGGGCGCGTCCACGAGCGCGAGGCCCTGCGGCAGCGCGTCGCTCGCCACGAGGCGCAGCGTCCGCGTCGGGTCCGGCGGGGTGACCGGCTGCCCGGTCCTGCTCCCGGTCGCGCTGCCGATCGACGTGCCGGTCGACGTGCCGGTCGACGTGCCGGTCGACGTGCCGGTCAGGGCACCGGTCACGCTGCCGGTCGGCGTGCCGGCGGCCGCGGACCGCGCGCCGTGCTCGCTCACGCGCGCGAGCCCGGGCAGCACGCGGTCGGTCGAGAACCAGCGCTCGTCGAGCGGGTGGTGCACGAGGACGGGAGCCCGCGTCGTCGGGCGCAGCACGCCGGGTGCCGAGACGTGCTCGCCGAGGAGGGAGTTCACGAGCGTCGACTTCCCCGCTCCGGTCGACCCGCCGACGACGACGAGCAGCGGCGCCGCGTGCGAGCGCAGCCGGGGCAGCAGGTAGTCGTCGAGCTGGTGGACCGCAAGACCGAGGTCCTCGCGCGCGAGCGCCGCGCCGGGCAGGTCGAGCGGGAGCCGCGCGGCGGCGAGCCGCCCCCGCAGGATCTCCAGCGCCTCGACGAGCCCCGTGGTCGCCGCGGCGCCCGCCGCGACCCTACCGGCGCGCGAACCGTCGGGAGGCGGGCCGTCGAGGCGCGGCCTGTCGGGACGCGGGCCGTCGGGTGCCGACGCGCCAGAGTGGACTGCGTCGTCTCCGGAGTCACCGCTGGCCGTCATCCCGCCAGTCTGCCGGAACGCCGCTGGCCAGGCCCGATATGACACCACAAGCCGCCGACACCACCGGCGAGATCGACCCGCCCGGCCCGACATCGCCCTGCGGAAGGTCGATCTCGACCGCACGGGCCGATCTCGCGGTGGCTCCCTCCCCCACGCGATGCCGGAGCCACGCCACCCCGACCTCCGCCTGCGCCCGCTGGAACGCGCGCGGGTGCGGGATGCCCGGCGGGAGCATGCCGACCGCGTCCCAGAACGCGGCGCAGCGCGCCGCGCCCGGCCAGTCGACGGCGACGGCGGCGCGGTCGACAGGCACCGTGCTGTCGCCCCGGAGGTCGCCGTGGACGAGGTGGTCCCCCGCCGTAGCCTGGCGGTCTGGACGGCTCCACGGCTCCCACCGGCTCGGTCGGCCAGGGCGGGCCCGGACGCGCCGACGCCGGGCGGGAACGGGTCCCGCCCGGCGTCGTGCCGAGCCGTGCGACGAGGGTCGCTCAGTCGCGCGTGAGCTTGCGGTACGTCACGCGGTGCGGGCGAGCCGCCTCCGCGCCGAGGCGCTCCACCTTGTTCTCCTCGTAGGAGGCGAAGTTCCCCTCGAACCAGTACCAGCTCGCCGGGTTCTCCTCGGTGCCCTCGTACGCGAGGATGTGGGTCGCGACCCGGTCGAGGAACCACCGGTCGTGGGACACCACGACGGCGCAGCCGGGGAACTCGAGCAGCGCGTTCTCGAGCGAGCCCAGGGTCTCGACGTCGAGGTCGTTCGTCGGCTCGTCGAGCAGCAGGAGGTTGCCGCCCTGCTTGAGCGTGAGCGCGAGGTTGAGGCGGTTGCGCTCACCACCGGACAGGACGCCCGCGGGCTTCTGCTGGTCCGGTCCCTTGAACCCGAACGACGCGACGTACGCGCGCGACGGGATCTCGACGTTGCCGACCTTGATGAAGTCGAGGCCGTCGGACACGACCTCCCACAGCGTCTTCTTCGGGTCGATGCCGCCGCGCGACTGGTCGACGTAGGAGATCGACACCGTCTCGCCGACCTTGAGCTCGCCGCCGTCGAGCGGCTCGAGCCCGACGATCGTCTTGAACAGCGTCGTCTTGCCGACGCCGTTCGGGCCGATGACGCCGACGATGCCGTTGCGCGGCAGCGTGAAGCTCAGGCCGTCGATGAGCTGGCGGCCGTCGAAGCCCTTCTGCAGGTTCGACGCCTCGAGGACCAGGTTGCCCAGGCGCGGACCCGGCGGGATCTGGATCTCCTCGAAGTCGAGCTTCCTCGTGCGCTCGGCCTCGGCAGCCATCTCCTCGTAGCGGGCGAGACGCGCCTTCGACTTGGTCTGGCGGCCCTTCGCGTTCGAGCGCACCCACTCGAGCTCGTCCTTGAGACGCTTGGCGAGCTTCGCGTCCTTCTTTCCCTGGACCTGCAGACGCTCCTGCTTCTTCTCCAGGTACGTCGAGTAGTTGCCCTCGTACGGGTAGAGGCGACCGCGGTCGACCTCGCAGATCCACTCCGCGACGTGGTCGAGGAAGTAGCGGTCGTGCGTGACGGCGAGGATCGCGCCCGGGTACGTCGCGAGGTGCTGCTCGAGCCAGAGCACGGACTCGGCGTCCAGGTGGTTCGTGGGCTCGTCGAGCAGCAGCAGGTCCGGCTTCTCGAGCAGGAGCTTGCACAGCGCGACGCGGCGTCGCTCACCACCGGAGAGCACCGACACGTCGGCGTCCGGCGGCGGGCAGCGCAGCGCGTCCATCGCCTGCTCGAGCTGCGAGTCGAGGTCCCACGCGTCGGCGGCGTCGATAGCCTCCTGGAGGGTGCCCATCTCGGCGAGGAGCGCGTCGAAGTCCGCGTCGGGCTCCGCCATGAGGGCGGAGATCTCGTCGAAGCGCTGCTTCTTGGCGAGGATGTCGGCCACGGCCTCCTGGACGTTGCCGAGCACCGTCTTCTCCTCGTTGAGCGGCGGCTCCTGGAGCAGGATGCCGACGCTGTACCCCGGGGAGAGGCGCGCCTCGCCGTTCGACGGCGTGTCCAGGCCGGCCATGATCTTGAGGATCGTGGACTTCCCGGCGCCGTTGGGGCCCACGACGCCGATCTTGGCGCCGGGCAGGAAGTTCAGGGAGACGTCGTCGAGGATGACCTTGTCTCCGTGCGCCTTGCGCGCCTTGTACATGGAGTAGATGAACTCAGCCACAGCCTGTCGTTCCACCGTTTCGGTCGGGAGAGGTACGGGATTCGTCGACCACTCAGCCTACGCGGTCGGGCCGCCGGGACGCGCCCGACGGCGCCGCGACCGGTCGAAGGTCACGGCGCCGCCCGGTCCCGCGGCTCAGGCGGCCGCCGTCGCGCTCCCCGTCCGGGCGGCGCGGGCACGCGGCGCGCGGGCACCCGACGCGCCGGGCTCTCCGCCCAGCGCCGCCGCGACGTCCGCCGTCGCCCAGGGGTCGTCGGCCGGGGGCTCCTCGCGTACGGGCTCACCCGGAGCGGGCTCACCGTGACCGTCGCCCGGACCCGTGCCCGCATCGCCCCCACCCGCGGCGTCGGACGCCCCGGTCGGGTCGATCGTGCCGGCCGCGGCGGGCGGGACGCCGTCGACCTCGTCGGCGGGGCCGCCCTCGCTCCGGCGCGCGGCGTCGTCGTCGCGCCGGTGCACCGTGCGCGTGAACCGCGCCTCGCCAAGCGTGAGGTCCGGGCCGAGCGCCGTCGCCTCGACGACGAGGCTCGTGCGCGGGCCGTCCGGGCCGTCCCACTCGTCGAGCGAGAGCCGGCCCGTGACGACGACCGGGTCGCCCTTGTGGAGGGAGAGCGCGACGTTGCGCGCGGTGTTCTTCCACGCCTTGACCGTGAACCACAGGGTGCGGCCGTCGACCCACTCGCCGCGCTCGCGGTCGAGGTAGCGCCGGGTCTGGGCGATCCGGAAGCTCGTGAAGTCGTTGCCCGACTGCGAGCGGAACAGCGTGGGCGTGGTCGCGACGAAGCCGGACAGCGTGACCGTGACGTCACCGGGCATGGTTCCTCCTGAGGTCGACGGCCGGGCAGGTCCCGGCCACCGCCTCAGGGTGCGGTGGGAGCGGCGGTGCCGTCCGGCGTCGGACCCTCGCCTGTGGACGGGCCTGCGCCGTCCATGCCTGGGGGTAGCCGTAGAGCCCCGGTGAGCGGCGCGGCGGGCGTCTTGTCCCGCGCCGACTGCGCCAGCTCGCGCACCTGCCGGTGCAGGTCGAGGAGCTCCTGGGTGGGCCGGCCCATCGCGTCCTGCACGACGCGCTCGATCGCGCCGCGCCCCGAGGCGAGGACCTGCTGCTCGCGGCGTCGGGCGAGCGTGCGCCGCACCTGGAGCGCGACGAGGAACGCGACCACGGCACCCAGGACGGCGACCGCCGCCACGACCGCGCACACCGTGACGAGCGTGCGCCCCAGGTCGAGCACGCGCAGCGATCCGAGCACCGCCAGGACCCCCGCCACGACCCCGACCGCGAGCGCCGACCAGGCCGCGCGCCGCGTGGGCCGCGAGGACGACGGCCCGCGCGTGTCGAGGGGGATCTTCGCGAGCGCGGACCGCGTCGCCTCGGCGACGCGCGGAGACGGCGCGACGGCCTCGTCGAGGGCCTTCTGCCAGCCGGACCGCAGCGAGCGCCCCGCGCGCGCGAGCCAGCGCGAGCGCGACAGGGAGACAGCGTCGGGCTGCGGCGGCGAGAACTCGGGCCGCCCGTACCCGTTGCGCACGGCCGCGCCGACCTGGCCCGCGACCGCGGCGAGGCCCGTCGCGTCGGCGAGCGCGTCGACCTCTTCCTCGACGGCCGTGCTCATCGTCCACGGGACGTCGCCCGGGAGCTGCTCCAGCAGGAGCGCCCCGGCGCGGTCGAGCTCTCCCGCGACGCGGCTCGCCGCGACGCTGCGCCGCGCGACCGCCTGCTCGAGCAGGGAGCGCAGCTCGTCCAGGCCCTCGCCGGTGCGCGCCGAGACGGTGGTGACGTAGACGCCGTCGAGCCCGTCCTCCTGGAGGAGGCGGTCCATGTCCTCGACGAGCGACGCGCGGCGCGCCTCGGGGACGGTGTCGATCTGGTTGAGCGCGACCACCATGGAGCCCTCGAGCCCCGTCGACTTCTGCAGGTAGCCCGAGTGCAGCGCGTCGTCGGCGTACTTCTGCGGGTCCACGACCCACACGAGCAGGTCCACGAGCGGCAGCACCCGGTCGACGACCGCGCGGTGGGCGGGCTCGATCGAGTCGTGGTCCGGGAGGTCGAGCAGGACGAGGCCGCCGAGCGCCGACTCGTCCTCGGCGTCGAGCTCGCCGTCGCGCGTGATGCGACGCTCGGGGTCGACGTCGAGCCAGTCGAGCAGCGCCGTCGCGGCGTCGCTCCACGAGCACGCCGTGACCCGGGCCGTCGTGGGCCGCTTGACGCCGACGTCCGCGAAGTCGAGGCGCGACACCCGGTTGAAGAGGCTCGACTTGCCCGACCCGGTGCCGCCCGCGAGCGCGACGACGGTGTGGTCGACGCCGAGCGCGAGCCGTTCGCGCACGCCGCCGATCGCGTCGCGCACCTGGGCCGCGACGGCGGGGTCGAGGCGGTCGCCCGCGAGGTCCACTGCGCGCGCGAGGTCGTCGACCCGGGCACGCAGCTGGGCGTCGTGGGACGTCACATGAGCCTCCTCAGCTCGGCGAGTCGTAGGCGCAGGCCGACGGCGGCGTCCGCGGCCAGCGCGGGGTCGGCGAGCGTCGTGAGGACCGGCTCGGCCTCCCGCTCGACCATGGTCGCGGCCCGGTCGGCGAGGTCGTCGCGCAGCGCGGCGACCGCCTCGTCGCCCTCGTCGGCGAGCACGGTCCCTACGAGCCGGGCGGCGTCGTCGTTCCCTGCCGCGGCGGCGAGGAGCAGCGCGGCGACGCCCGTCTCCCCGAAGGCCTTCACCGCGGCACGGCCCGCCTCCGACGCCGACGGCGCCCCGAGCGCGGCCACCACGTGCTCGGCGCGCGTCGCCCACTGCTGCACCTGGGTCGTCGCCGACGCCTCCCGGCGCGCGGCGGCCGCGTCCTCGGCGGGCAGGACGTCGGCCCCGCCGGGCAGCGGGCGGTCGCCGTCGAGCGCCGCGCGCAGCGCTTCGTACGCGAGGACACCGTCCGCGGCGAGCGTGCGGCGCGCCGCGTCGCGCGTCTCGTCGAGCAGCGGGGCGAGCACCAGGTCGCGTGCGCGGCCCCGGCGGCGCGACGACCGCACGACGCCGCCGCGCACCTTGACGCGGTCGACCCGCCCGGCGCCCGTCACCTGGGACCAGCGCGCCTCGAGCGACCCGTGCGCGACGGCGCCGTCCAGCGCGGCGCGGCGCACGGCCTCCTGCACCGGCGGCAGCGCTCGCTCGACCGCGGAACGCAGGTCCGCCGCGGCCTCGACCTGCTCCTCCACCGCGTCCGAGACGCCGGTGACCCAGTCGGGCAGGGCCGCGAGCGACCCCTTGAGCGTGCGCACGATCACCGCGCGGGAGCGGTCCGGGCCCGCGAGCATCGTCAGCCAGCGCGCGACCGGCGCGACGACCGAGCGGTCGAGCAGGCCCTCGTGGGGGCCGACGTCGGGCACGACGAACAGCGGCACGCCGTCCATGCCGTGGTCGCGCAGCCGCTGCAGCAGGTCGCCGCGGATCGTCGTGAGCGTCTCGCGCGGGACGCGGTTGAGGACCATCGCGACGCTCGCCCCGCGCTCCTTCGCGCGCGACAGCGCCTGCCAGGGCAGCGCGTCGCCGTAGCGCGACGCCGTCGTGACGAACAGCCACAGGTCCGCCGCCTCGAGGAGCAGGCTCGCCGTGTCCCGGTTCTCCGACAGCAGCGAGTCGAGGTCCGGGGCGTCGAGCAGGCCCGTGCCGCGCGGCACGCCGTCGTGGTCGATCACCCGCGCCACGCGCGTCACCGGGCCCTCGACGATGACGTCCGCGTCGAGCGGGTTGAACGCGAGCACCGGCTCGCGCGTCGTGGGCCGCAGCACGCCCGCCTGCGACACCTCCTCGCCGAGCAGCGAGTTGTACAGCGTCGACTTGCCCGCGCCCGTCGACCCCGCGATGACCACGATCGCGGGGGACGACAGCTCCCGCAGCCGCGGCAGCAGGTGCTCGTCGAGCTGGGTGAGCAGACGGCGGCGCGAGGCGTCGGCCTCGGTCGCGCCGTCGATCGCGAGCGGGAGGCGCACGTCCGCCACGTCGCGGCGCAGGTCGCGCGCGACGTCGAAGACCGTGACACCGAGCTCCTCGGTCGCCTGAGCGGGGCGCCACGAGCCCGGCGACCGGCCGGCCGAGGTGGCGCTCGCGTCGCTCGTGGCGGCGTCTGGGGTTCTCACGGGTTCATAGTGACCGCTGTCGAGGGCCCCGCCAAACGCACGCGCCGGACGACGCACGACCACCCGACCTGCGGCTCCACCGCCGCGGCTCCACCTCCCGAGCACGCCCGGCTCCCACTACGATGGGCGCGCGCCTCGATAGCTCAATGGATAGAGCAACGGCCTTCTAATCCGTAGGTTGCAGGTTCGAGTCCTGCTCGGGGCACCACGCAGGACCGTCGGAGTCCCAGCAGTTCTAGGACTCGAACACCCAACCACTGAGGCACGCCGGAGTCCCGGCCCGCGACCTTCCCGCACCCGCGCTTCGCCGCCTACTCCCACGTGACGCCCGGGACGCCGTGCGTGCCCGACGACATCGCGGGCGTCTTCAACGCGATCGCGTGGGAGGAGATCGAGCGGCTCGGGGCCCGTGGGCTGCCAGGTGTGCGACGTCCGGTGACGGTTCGTCCCGGACCGCGTCGGGTGGTGGTGGAGCTCGGGCACGTGCGCGACGCGCTGCTGGGCCTCTCGGAGGACGATCTCCGGGACCTGGTCGTCGTCGAGCTCGACCGCGAGCGGCCGACCCTCCGTCCCGCGCGGGAGGCGTTCGCGGAGGCGGTGACCGTCGCGCTCACCCCCGACGGGGAAGGGCGCACCTGGTTCTACGACGAGCACGTGCCCGAGGAGAACGTGCGCGCAGCGGAGCTCGTGATCGAGGCCTTCACGAGCTCGCAGCGACAGGACTCACGCACGGGCCGCGGGGCGGAGAATGCGGTCACCGACCCTGGACGGACGACGGGACGCGAGTCGCGGTCGGCGACGGCGCGAGGCGCAGCGAGGAGAGGGACGTGAGCGCGCTCGGGAATCTGATCGCTGCGGTCGGGCGGATCGAGGCGGGCCAACCGGGCCCCGACCCGGTGACGCTCGCGCTCGAGCCGTTCCCGGGCGGTGTGCGCGTCCAGACCGTGCAGGGCGGGAGCGTGGACCTGCTCGTGGCGCAGGACTCGCGGGCCGTCCGGGCCGCGCTCGCGGCCGGCGTCCCCGGGCTGCGCACGGCCGCCCCGGCAGTGGGGGAGAGTGGTTTCACGCCCTGGTCGCGGCGCCTCGGGTGGGCCGCCTACCTGGTCGATCTGGGGACCTGGGAAGACCTGCTCCGCGACTTCGGGCAGCCGCTGGCCTACGCGCGGATCCGCTGGCACGAGGACACGCTCCACGTGACGATCACCGACGGCGCCCGCGCCCAGGAGCTCACGCGACCGCTGGACGGCACCGGGTTCACCGGGGCCACGCCCGCAGAGCTCGCCGCGGACTTCCTGCGGTCGCCCTCCTGAGGTGGTGTGCGCGCCCCCGACGGAGCACCCCGACGCACCGACGCACGAGCCGAGGGGCGGAACTCGCGGACGGCCCGAACGTTGGTCTGACATGGGGAGTTCTCACCCTCCCGATCCCCGGAAAGGGTAAAGATCCGGCCACCGGTCGTAGATATACTCGCCCGACCGGCGCAGGCCGGTTCCACCCGGTTCGCCCGGGTCGAGGGGGAGCCCGCGAGGGCGTCCTCCACCCGCCACCGACGGCGTCCGACGGCACGCACGAGCGAAGGACCGACATGACCGAGGCAGCACCGCTCCAGCCCCCCGCCCCGACGGAGACGCTCACGCTCAGCGCCCCGGAGCCCGTCAAGCCCGTCGCGGCGACCCAGGCCCCGGCGCTCGCGCCGCGCATCGACGAGGCGGCCATCCCGGGTCTCGAGTCGAAGGTGTCGTCCTACCTCGACCAGCTCCTGACCACGGACACCCGCTCCCCCGAGTTCGGCGCGAAGGCGGACGACGTCCGCAAGATGGGCGACAAGGACATCCGCGCCGCGGCCGACGTCTCCAACCGCATGCTGGAGATGCCGGTCAAGGAGCTGCGCGAGGGCGGCGTGTCCGACAGCTCGAAGGTGAGCAAGTCGCTGCTCGAGCTGCGCCGCACCGTGGAGGACCTCGACCCGAGCGAGGCGAGCGTCGGGAAGAAGTTCCTGGGCCTCATCCCGTTCGGCGGGAAGCTCCAGGACTACTTCCGCCGCTACGAGAGCTCGCAGAAGCAGCTCAACGCGATCGTCCAGTCGCTGTACAACGGTCAGGACGAGCTCCGCAAGGACAACGCCGCGCTCAACCTGGAGAAGCAGAACCTCTGGGACACGATGGCGCGGCTCAACCAGTACATCTTCATCGCCGAGCGCCTCGACACCGAGCTGTCCACGAAGATCGCGGAGATCGAGGCGAGCGACCCGGAGCGGGCCCAGGCGCTGCGCGAGGACGTGCTGTTCTACGTGCGCCAGAAGCACCAGGACCTGCTCACGCAGCTCGCGGTGTCCATCCAGGGCTACCTCGCGATGGACATCATCATGAAGAACAACCTCGAGCTCATCAAGGGCGTCGACCGCGCGACGACCACGACGATCTCGGCGCTGCGCACCGCCGTCATCGTGGCGCAGGCGCTCGCGAACCAGAAGCTCGTGCTCGACCAGATCACGGCGCTCAACACGACGACGTCGAACATGATCGCGTCGACCTCGAAGATGCTGGCGGACCAGTCGGCGAGCATCCAGCAGCAGGCCGCGAGCGCGACCGTCGGGCTCCCGCAGCTCCAGCAGGCGTTCGCCAACATCTACGCGACGCTCGACTCGATCTCGACGTTCAAGACGCAGGCCCTCGACTCCATGGCGCAGACCATCGGCGTCCTGGAGACCGAGACGACGAAGGCGAACGAGTACCTGGACCGCGCACGCCGCTCCGACCAGTCGCAGGCGGGCAGCGGCTCGCTCGACATCGGTCGGCTGTGACGCGCCGTCCCCCGACCACCCCTCCCCGCACCACAGATCGGACCCCGAGCTAGATGGGCTGGTTCTCCGACGTGATCGGCCGCCTCGGCGGCCGGTCCTCCGCGCCCGAGCCCGAGCACGAGCTCCCGGCCCCGCCGACGTCGACCGACATCCTCGCGTCGGTCGAGCGGGTCGAGCAGCAGATCGAGGGCCGTGTGCCGCCCGCCGTGACGGCGCGCGTGCACCGCATCACCGGCACGGTCGAAGAGATGGTCCCCCGCCTCGACCGCCTCGGCGGCGGGTCGCAGCAGGCGCACACGGTCGTCGCGACGGCGACGAGCTACCTGCCCGAGGCCGTCGGCGCGTACCTGCGCCTGCCGCGCGACTTCGCCGACCGGCGGGTCGTCGCGCAGGGCAAGACGTCGCTCATGCTGCTGTGCGACCAGCTCGACCTGCTCGGCGTGACGCTCGACAAGATCTCCGACGCCGTCTCGCGGGCCGACGCCGCGGCCCTCGTCGCGCACGGCGCGTTCCTCGCGGAGAAGTTCCGCGACTCGTCGATCGCGCTCGACCCCGGCGCGGGCCGGGGCACGCCGCAGCCGGGCCCGCCGTCGGAGCCCGGACGACTGGAGGCACCGTGACCACCCCGGACACCCCGACCCTCGCGGCGGCGCTCGACGCGCTGGACGCCGCCGCGCGTGCCGCGGGCGTGGACGAGGAGGCCGCCCGCGACGAGGGCGCGCGCCTCGCCGCGGCCGTCGCCGAGTCCTCCCCCGGCGCCCCGGCGGCGTGGCTCGCCGCGCTGGGTCACGACCCGGCGGCGACGGGCGCGTTCTTCACCGCGGCGTCGAGCGCCCGGCGCTGGCGCACGTCCCCGACCGACGTCCTCGCCGCACTCGGGGCGGCGCGCTCGAAGCACGCGACCGCATACGGGCAGGCGCTCGCCGACGTCGCCCGCGCGGCCGCGCGCCTCGGCTCGCCCGGCCCGCACGTCGCCGGGGCCGCCGCCGCGACGGCCGCGGTCCAGCAGGCCGGCGCCGGGCCAGTGGCCGCTCCCGCGGCGAGCCGCGCGCCGTCGGGCCCGACGCCTGCCGCGGGCGGCCCGCTCGGCGCACCCCGCACGACGGGCGGCGCGGACCCGTTCGACCTCGGTGACCTGCTCGCCGCGCAGGGCTCGCTCGACGCGCTGCGCCGCCCGGCCCCCGAGGTCCCGTCCGTCGCGTCGATCCTCGACGCGCTCGGCGCGCGCGGGACCGGGGGCGGGACCGCGCCGTCGGGCACGACGCCCGCCCCGGCGTCGGGCACGACGGCGGACGCGACCGCCGGGAGCGCGGAGACGGCCACCGCCACGGAGACCGCTGCGGACGCGGCCGTCGAGGAGGAGCCCGCGCGCTCGATCGAGGAGCTGCTCGCCGAGCTCGACGCGCTCACCGGCCTCACGCGCGTCAAGGACGAGATCCACCGCCAGACCGAGCTGCTGCGCGTCGAGAAGCTGCGCACCGAGGCGGGCCTGACCCGCCCCACGCTCACGCGCCACCTCGTGTTCCTCGGCAACCCGGGCACCGGCAAGACGACGGTCGCGCGGCTCGTCGCGGGCATCTACCGCGCGCTCGGGCTGCTCGAGAAGGGCCACCTCGTCGAGGTCGACCGCTCGGAGCTCGTCGCGGGCTACCTCGGGCAGACGGCCGTGAAGACGTCGGAGGTCGTCGCGACCGCGCTCGGCGGCGTCCTGTTCGTCGACGAGGCGTACGGGCTCGCGGAGGACCAGTACGGCGCCGAGGCGATCAACACGCTCGTCAAGGACATGGAGGACCACCGCGACGAGCTCGTCGTCATCGTGGCGGGCTACCCCGGCCCGATGGCCGACTTCCTCGCGACCAACCCCGGGCTCGAGTCGCGGTTCTCCACGACCATCACGTTCGAGGACTACGCCGACGCCGAGCTGCGCGACATCTTCGCGAGCATGGCCTCCCGGGCGGACTTCGAGCCGACCCCCGAGGCGCTCGACGTCTTCGCGCGGCTCGCCGCGGCGCAGCCGCGCACCGAGGGGTTCGGCAACGCCCGCTGGGCCCGCAACGTGCTCGACGCCGCGATCGCGCGCCACGCGTGGCGGCTCAAGGACGTCGACGCCCCGACGATCGACGAGCTGCGCCTGCTCCTGCCCGTCGACCTCGTGGACGGCGAGGGCGCTCCCGCGCTCCTCGCGACGCTCGACCCGCCCGCACCCGAGGACGCGCAGGCCGAGCCCGCCGAGGCCGAGCCGGCCGGATCCGCAGCGGAGGGCACGGACGGCACAGACCGCCCCGCCACCGACGACGCACCAGAGACCGCACCCTCCAGCGCCGAGGAGAACGCATGACGACCACCCCGGTCCGCCCGGCGGGCCAGCAGATCGTCCCGGCCGGCGGCCCCGCGCCGGGTGGTGCCCTGACCGCCCCGGGCGGCGGCGCCGTCGTCCCGCAGGGGTCGCAGAGCGCCGCCGTGTCCCGCGCGCGCGGCGCGCTGCGACGCACGCCCGGCAAGCTGCGCCTCGTCATGGCGCTGTGCGTGCTCGCCGCGCTCGCGCTCGGTGCCCTCGGGTTCCAGGCCGGCAGCCTCCAGTCGCGCGCGCTCGCCGCGGCGAGCGAGGACGCGGCCCAGCTCGTCGGGGTCCAGGAGGTCCGCAACGCGCTCGTCGCCGCGGACGCGACGGCGACCGGGGCGTTCCTCGTCGGGGGCCTCGAGCCCGCCGACCAGCGCGCGCGGTACGACGAGCTCGTCGACCAGGCCGCGAACCGCCTCGCCACGCTCTCGGGCAGCAACGAGGCGGACGCCGCGCTGCTGGGCCAGGTGGCCGCCGACCTCACGGTCTACACGGGCCTCGTCGAGCAGGCGCGCGCCACCAACCGGCAGGGCTTCCCCGTCGGGTCCGCGTACCTCGACCAGGCCTCGACGATCCTGCGCGAGCAGATGCTCCCCGCGCTCGACGAGGTCGTGCTCGACGACGCCGACCGCGTCGCCGCGGACTTCTCGGGCGTGCGCAACGCGCTCTGGGTGCTCGCGGCCGGCCTCCTCGCGCTCGCCGTGCTCCTCGCGAGCCAGGTCTGGCTCGCGCGGCGCACGCACCGCGTGCTCAACGTGGGGCTCGCCGTCGCGACGGCCGTGGTGCTCGTCGTGGGCGTCGTCTCGACGGTCCTGCTGTCCCAGGCGAGCGCCCGCGCGCACGACGTCCGGACCGGCCCGTACGCCGCGACCCTCGCCGCGTCGCAGGCGTACTCGCTCGCGAACGACGCGAAGTCCATGGAGGCGTTCACGCTCATCAAGCGCGGCTCGGGCCAGACGTACGAGGAGTCGTTCGTCGCCGCGACGGACGACGCGGCGGCACGCCTCGACACCGCCGCGACCGAGGGCAACCTCGACGGGACGACGGCGCAGGCCCTCGACGCCTGGGTCGCGCGGCACGCCGAGATCCGCGCGCTCGACGACGCGGGCCAGTGGGACGACGCGGTCGCCCTCGCGACCGCGACCGACCCCGAGAGCCCGAACGCCGCGTTCGACGCGTTCTCGGCCGCGGCGCGCGACGACATCGAGACCAACGCCGCCGCGACGAGCGACCGCCTCGACGGCGCGGCGACGACGGCCACCGTCGCGGGCTGGCTGCTGCTCGTGGCAGGGCTCGTCGCGGCGCTGCTCGCGTGGCGCGGCGTGACGGCACGACTGGAGGAGTACCGGTGACCACGACGCCCGCCCCCCACGCCCGGCCCGCCGGGACCCGCCGCACCGGCACGCGCGCCCGCCGGGCCGGCGCCGTCACGACCGGGGTCGCCTCGGCGCTCGCCGCGCTGCTCGTGCTCGGCGCCTGCTCGGGGCCGTCGGGCGCGGAGGACCTGCGCCTGACGACCACCCCGCAGGACGAGGCGACCGAGGAGTCCCCCGCGGCGCCCGCCGCACCAGCCGAGTGCGCCGACCCGCTCGCCTCGTACGCGCCCGAGGGCGCCCTGCCCGGCCCGGACGCCCTCCCGGGCGGCAGCACCATGGCCACGATCCGCGACCGGGGCGCGCTCGTCGTCGGCGTCTCGGCGGACACGCTGCTCATGGGCGCGCGCAACCCGCTGTCGGGCCAGATCGAGGGCTTCGACATCGACGTGCTGCACGAGGTCTCGCGCGCGATCTTCGGCGACCCCGACCGGCTGCAGTTCCGCGTCATCACGTCGGGGCAGCGGCTCGAGGTGCTCGAGAACGGCGAGGTCGACCTCGTCGCGCGCGCGTTCACCATCAACTGCGAGCGCTGGGAGTCCATCGCGTTCTCCGCGGAGTACTACCACGCGGGGCAGAAGGTGCTCGTCACGCGCGACTCGACCGCGAACGGGATCGCGGACCTCGAGGGTCAGCGTGTGTGCGCGCCCGAGGGCACGACGACGCTCACGCGCCTCGAGCAGTTCTCCGGCATCGAGCCCGTCCCCGCGACCACGCACACGCAGTGCCTCGTGCTGTTCCAGCAGGGCAAGGTCGACGCGATCACGGGAGACGACACGATCCTCGCGGGCTTCGCCGCCCAGGACCCGTACGCGAAGGTCGTCGGCGAGGCGATCAGCGACGAGCCCTACGGCATCGGCGTCCCGGCGCAGAACGTCGACATGGTGCGGTTCGTCAACGGTGTCCTGGAGCAGATGAAGGCCGACGGGCGCTGGGCCGCGATCTACGGCGAGTGGCTCGGCGGCCTCGGCCCGGCCCCGACCCCGCCGGCCGCGGTGTACGGCCGCACGCCGTGACGCGCACCCCCGCACCCGAGGCGCCGGGACGGCTCGGCGACGCGATCCCCGCCGCCGACCTCCTGGCGTACCTCGGCGCGCTCGAGACCTGGCTCGACGAGCGCCGCACCGAGCTCGACCGGCTCGACGCCGCCGCACAGGCCGCCGCGACGCCCGACGCCTACACCGCCGACCTCGTGCTCGCGCTGTCGCTGTGGCAGGCGATCCGCTCGCGCGCCGACGAGATCCGGCCCGTGTGGGACTCGGGCCGGGCCGACGCCGTCGCACGCGAGAAGATCTCCCAGCTCCTGTGGGGCCGGCTCGACTCGGGCTCGGGCGCCGCGCTCGTCTCGCTCGTCGAGGCGGTCAAGCTGTGCGACGCGCTCGTCGTGCAGCTGCGCACGCGCCTGTCCTTCGACCCGCACACGGCCGACCAGGTCGCGCGGCTGCGCGGCGTGCGCGCCGAGCTCGTGCGCTGCGAGGACCTCGCGGGCTCGGACGTCGACGCGCGCGGCCGCGTCGAGACCCTCCGGGGGCGCCTCGACCACCTCGTCGCGCAGGCGGCGCGCGGCGCCGACGTGTCGGGCCCGCTCGCCGAGCTCGAGACCGAGGTCGCGCGCGCCGAGCGCGACCTCATCGTCGCGTCCGCGCAACGCCGCGAGCTGCGCCGCGACCGCGCCCGCACCGAGGAGCAGCGCGCCGCGCTCGAGGCGCGCGAGCCCGCCCTGCGCGAGCTCGTCGCGCGCTGCCGACGCGAGATCGCGCACCCGCCGCGGCTCGCCGTCCCGGACGTCTCGCGCCTCGGCCCCGTGCCCGACTCGCGGTTCGAGCTCGATGCCTACGCGGCCCGCCTCGCGACCGTGGCCCGCGCCGTCGAGACCGTCGAGGACGCCTACACCCGCCCCCTGCGCGCCCGTGCCGAGCTGCGGTACAGCCTGGAGCGGCTCGCCGCGCGGGCCGACGCCAACGGCCGGTCGGCGTCCCCCACGGTGCGCTCCGGCCTCGCCGAGGCGCGCGAGGCCGTCGAGACGACACCGTGCGACGTGACTCTCGCACGGTTCCTCGTCGAGCAGTACCAGTTCCTCACCCGCGACCTGCCCACCCCGGAAGGAGCGTCGTCGTGACGACCACCGCGACCGTCCCGTGCTCGGAGCCCGGCTGCCCGGGCACCATCGAGGACGGCTACTGCAACGTCTGCGGCGCGCCCGCGGGCGGCTCCGGCGCCGCCCCGACGCCCACCGCGAGCGGCACCACCGGCGTGCCCGCGCCCGGCAGCGCGGCCGCCGCCTCGCCGTCCGCCATGCTCGGCACCGGGTTCGTGCAGGGCCGCCCGGGCACCGCCGGGGCGGGCGACCCCGACGCCGAGCGCTCGACGCGCACCGGCCGCACGAGCTCGAGCCGCCTCGCGTCGACCGCGCTCGGCTCGGCGCGCACCGCCGCGACCGGCTCGAAGGCGACCCGTCGCGTCGGGACCTCCTCGACGCGGCTGCGCGGGCGCGGCCTGGGCGCGGGGCTCACGACCGTCCCGTCGGTGCCCGTCCGCGACCCGCTGCAGTCCGTCATGGCCGTGCCCGAGGTCGCCGAGCGCAAGCGCTTCTGCCCCGCGTGCGGCGAGAAGGTCGGCCGCGGGCGCGACGGGCAGCCCGGCCGCACCTCCGGGTTCTGCCCCCACTGCGGCAACCGCTTCGACTTCACGCCGCAGCTGAAGCCGGGCGACCTCGTGGGCGGGCAGTACGAGGTCGTGGGCTGCCTCGCGCACGGCGGCCTCGGCTGGATCTACCTCGCGCGCGACCAGAACGTGTCCGGCCGGTGGGTCGTGCTCAAGGGCCTGCTCAACTCGGGCGACCCCGACGCGTACGCGGCGGCGATCTCGGAGCGCCAGTTCCTCGCAGAGGTCGAGCACCCGCTCATCGTCGAGATCTACAACTTCGCGATGCACGACGGCGCGGGCTACACCGTCATGGAGTACGTCGGCGGCGAGTCGCTCAAGGAGATCCTCCAGCAGCGCCGGGAGGACAACAACGGGGTTATCGCCCCGATGCCCGTGGACCAGGCCCTGGCCTACGTCCTCGCGGTCCTCCCCGCGTTCGCCTACCTGCACGACCACAACCTGCTGTTCTGCGACTTCAAGCCGGAGAACGTCATCCAGCAGGGCGACGGCGTGAAGCTCATCGACCTCGGCGGCGTGCGCCGCACCGACGACCTCACGTCCGCGATCTTCGGCACCGTCGGCTACCAGGCGCCCGAGGTCGCGGAGGTCGGGCCGTCCGTCGCGTCCGACATCTACACGATCGGCCGCACGCTCGCGACGCTCGTCCTCGACTTCCGCGGGAACACGACGACGTACGTCGCCTCGCTCCCGCCCGTCGCGGACACGCCCGTCTTCCAGCAGTACGACTCGTTCTACCGCCTGCTCGCCAAGGCGTGCGCGCTCGACCCGGCCGACCGGTTCGCGACCGCGGACGAGATGCGCACCCAGCTCCTCGGCGTCCTGCGCGAGGTCGTGGCGGCCGACGCCGGCCCGGGCAACCCGGCGCTGCACTCCGCGGCCTCGGTCCTGTTCGAGGCGCCGGTCGCGGACGTCGCGTCCCGCCCGCTCGCGTGGGACGAGCTGCCGACGCTGCGGCGCGACGACCACGACCCCATGGCGAGCTGGCTCGCCGGGGTCAACGTCGTGGACCCGGACGCGCGCCTCGCGGCGCTCGCCGACGCGCCCGAGGACACGGTCGAGGTGCGTCTCGCCCGAGCCCGCGCCGCGATCGAGGCGGAGCGGTTCGACGTGCTGCGCGACACGATCGCGACGATCCTCGCGGACGACCCGTGGGAGTGGCGCGCCGCGTGGATCGGTGGCCTCGGCGAGCTCGCGCAGGGCGACCCGGTCGCGGCGCGCGCCTCGTTCAACGCCGTCTACGGGCAGGTGCCGGGCGAGCTCGCGCCCAAGCTCGCGCTCGCCGCGGCCTGCGAGCTGAGCGGCGAGCCCGACATCGCCGAGTCCCTCTACGTGATCTGCGCGCGCACCGACGCGAACTACACCGCGCCGGCCGCGTTCGGGCTCATGCGCGTGCGCGAGGCGCGCGGCGACCTCGACGGCGCGCTGCACGCGCTCGACCTCGTCGGCCCGACGCGCGGGTCGTACGTCGAGTCCCGCACCCTCCGCGCGCACCTGCTCGCGGCGTCGGGCCGGGGGCTGCCCGCGCTCGCCGACGCCATGGCGAGCGTGTCGACCGTCGCGATCGCGCCGCGCGAGCGGGCCGAGCTCGCGGTGGGCGTCCTGCGCTCCGCGCTCGACACCGTGACGGCCTCCGGCCCGGAGCCGACCACGCGCATCGCCGGCGTGCCCGCCGACGAGCCCGCGCTGCGCGACGCGCTCGAGGGCGCGTACCGCGAGCTCGCGTCGCTCACCGACTCGCGGGACGCGCGCATCACGCTCGTGGACCGCGCGAACGAGGTGCGCCGGTGGACGATCCGATGAGCGACTCCCCGGCACCCGCGCCCGGCGGCACGGTCGCGGAGCCGAGCGGCGTGCTCGAGTGCCCGGCGTGCGGGGAGCCGTCGCCCGAGGGCGCCCGGTTCTGCGAGGCGTGCGGCACGCCGCTCGCCCCGCTCCCCGCGTCGCCGGCCCCAGACGCCGGGACCGGCCCTGCCGCGGACCCCGCGACCGACGCCGCGACGGACCCCGCAGCAGCCGGGACCACCGGCAGCGGACCCGGGAGCGGCGACGGGACCGGCGACGAGCCCGGCGAGCCGTCGGGCGGGGCCTCGGCCGAGACCGGAGGCGCCGCGGCCGAGACCGGCGCGCGCCCCTGCGTGCGCTGCGGCGGCCGGGTCGCCGAGGACGGGTACTGCACCGAGTGCGGCGAGCCCGCCGCGTCCGAGCGCGACCACTGGGCCGAGCGGCCCGCGAGCTGGGTCGCCGGCGTGTGCGACCGGGGCGTGCGGCACTCGCGCAACGAGGACGCCATGGCCCTCGCGGCGAGCGAGTCCGCGACGACCGAGCGGGCGTTCGCGGCGCTCGTCGTGTGCGACGGCGTCTCCTCCGCGCCCGACTCCGACGTCGCGAGCCTCGCCGCGGCCCGCGCCGCGCGCGACGTGCTCGCGGCGCGCGCCCCCGACGGGACCGACCCCGTGACCGGCGAGGCCTCGGCGCGCATGGGCGCGTGGTCCGCGCTCCTCGGCGACGCGTCGCGCGCCGCGCAGGACGCGATCCTCGCGACCGTGGGCACGATGGCCGACCGCGAGAACCCGCCGTCGTGCACGTTCGTCGCGGCCGTCCTCGACGGGCCGCTCGTCGTGGCGGGCTGGGTGGGCGACTCGCGCGCCTACTGGATCCCGGACGACGGCGACGCGCACCAGCTCAGCGTCGACGACTCGTGGGCGCAGGAGATGATCGCGCAAGGCGTCCCGCGCGCCCAGGCGGAGACGTCGCCGCAGGCGCACGCCATCACGCGCTGGCTCGGCCCCGACGCCCCCGACCCGGTGGCCCGCACGGCCGCGACGCTGCCCGACCGCGACGGCTGGCTGCTCGTGTGCTCGGACGGCCTGTGGAACTACTGCTCCCCCGCGCCCGACCTGGCGGCCCTCGTGCGCAGCACGCAGGACCGTGTCGGCGACGACCCGCAGACGCTCGCGGGCGCCCTCGTCGACTGGGCGAACGCCCAGGGCGGCCGGGACAACATCACGGCCACGCTCGCCCGGTTCTCCCGGGCGTCGTCCACGGCCCCGCCGCCGCCCCCGGCGGACCCCGCCACCGCCTGACGCGCACCGCGCGTCGGGCCCCGACGACCCGATAGCCTGCACGAACACCCGCACCACCGAAGGAGCCCCCATGGCCGAGTTCGCCGCCGAGGTCTACCAGAACGAGTTCCTGTCCGAGGGCGCGACGGACGTCCACGCGATCGTCACCGTGACGTGCCGCGGCGCCGGGAGCGCGGGGAGCGCCGGCGGCGCGGGCGGGGTGGCCGAGATCATCATGGTCGACACGTCGGGGTCGATGTCGGGGCGCAACATCGAGGCCGCGAAGCACGCGGCCCAGGTCGCGGTCGACCAGATCCTCGACGGCACGTGGTTCGCGATCGTCGGCGGGAGCCACGTCGCGAACCGCGCGTTCCCCTACCCGAACGCCCGCATGGCCATGGTGCAGATGGAGCCGGGCGCGCGCGCCGAGGCGAAGCGCGCGATCTCGATGCTCACGCCCGGCGGCGGCACGGCGATGAGCACGTGGCTGCGCCTCGCGGACCAGCTCTTCGCGACGGTGCCCCAGGCGACGCAGCGGCACGCGATCCTGCTCACCGACGGCAAGAACGAGTCGGAGCCCCGCGCCAACCTCTCGGCCGCGGTCCGGGACGTCACGGGCCACTTCCAGTGCGACGCCCGCGGCGTCGGCTCGCGCTGGCAGGTCGACGAGCTGCGCGAGATCTCCACCGCGCTGCTCGGCACGGTGGACCTCATCGCGGACCCGAACGAGATCGCCGCCGACTTCGAGAAGCTCATGCAGGCCTCCATGGCGCGCGGCGTCGCTTCCGCGGACCTGCGCGTGTGGGCCCCGCAGGGCTCGCAGGTGCTGTTCGTCCGCCAGGTCGCCCCGACGGTCGAGGACCTCACGCACCGCCGGGCCGAGGTCAACCCGCTCACGGGCGCGTACCCGACCGGGTCGTGGGGCGACGAGTCGCGCGACTACCACGTCGCGGTCCGCGTGGCCTCGAAGCCCGTCGGCTCCGAGCAGCTCGCGGCGCGCGTCCAGCTCGCCGTGAACGGCGAGGTCGTGTCCTCGGGCCTGGTCAAGGCGAAGTGGTCCGACGACGAGTCGCTCACCACGCGCATCAACCCCGAGGTCGCGCACTACACCGGCCAGACCGAGCTCGCCGCAGCGATCCAGGAGGGCCTCGCGGCCAAGGCCTCGGGGGACGAGGCGACGGCGACCGTCAAGCTCGGGCGCGCCGTCCAGCTCGCGCAGCAGACCGGGAACGAGGAGGCGACGTCGCGCCTGCGCAAGGTCGTCGAGATCGACGACGAGGAGCACGGCACCGTGCGGCTCAAGCGCAACACGTCGACGCTCGACGAGATGGCGCTCGACACCGCCTCGACGAAGACGACGCGGGTGCGTCGGTGAGCGCCGTCGTCTGCCCCAACGGGCACCCCTCGGAGTCGACCGACTACTGCGACGTGTGCGGCGAGCCCATCGCCGCGGCGTCGGCACCCGCGGTGCCCCCGGCGGGCGCGTCGTCCCCGGCACCGGGCGCGTCGTCCGGCACCCCGGCACAGGCTCTCGAGTGCCCGAACTGCGGCTCGCCCGCCCCGGCCGGCGCCCTGTTCTGCGAGAACTGCGGCTACGACTTCACCACCGGTGCCCTGCCCGACCCGGTGGAGCCCGCGTCGGCGCTCTCGCTCGACCCGCCGTCGCGTCCCACGCCGGCGACCCCGGCCGCACCCGCCGCCGCACCGGCCGCACCGGCCGCACCGGCCGCACCGGCCGCACCCGTCGCACCGGAGGCAGGCGTCGCGTCGGGCGCGACGCCGCCGCCGCTCCCGGCCGCGTCGCCCGCGTCCGCGGCCACCCCGCCGCCGGGCGCCTCCGCACCGCTCGAGGCTCCGGCGTCGACCCCGGCCACCGGGACCGCCGCGGGTGAGCAGCCCGGCGGTGAGCCCGCCGACCCGGCCTCCGCCGCGCCGTCGGGCGCGCACCTGCCGACGCCGCCCGTGCCCGGGCCGGACCAGTGGGTCGTCGAGATCTGGATCGACCCCGACTGGTACGCGGCCCAGCAGCCCGAGGACCCCATGCCGTCGGCGGGCCTGCCGGGGCTCGTGGTGCTGCGCGAGCGCAGCGTGCTCGTGGGGCGCCCGTCGGTCTCGCGCGGCATCCACCCGCAGGTCGACTGCGGCGCGGACACCGGCGTCTCGCGACGGCACTGCCAGCTCAGCACGGACGGGCAGCGCTGGTGGGTCGAGGACCTGCAGTCCTCGAACGGCACCTACGTGAGCCCCGCGGGCGAGCCGCTCCCGACGGACCCGATCCCCGCCGGCCAGCGACGCGAGCTGGCCGACGGGGACCGCGTGTACCTCGGGGCGTGGACGCGCCTCGTCGTCCGCAAGGCGCTCCCCGGCGAGGCGTGAGCCCGGCTCAGCCCTCCGACGCCTGAGGCTCGGCCTCGGCCGTGATCTGGGTCGCCGCGCCGCCCGCGCGGTGTGCGACCTCGATCCGGCGGGGCCGGGCCTCCTCAGCGACCGGGATCGTCAGCGTCAGCACGCCGTCCTCGTACGACGCCGTGATCTTGTCGAGCGCCAGGCCGCGCCCCACCGTGAGCTGGCGTGCGTACGTGCCGGACGGCCGCTCGCGCGCGAGCCACTGGACGTCCGGGTCGGTCCGCGGGCTCCGCTCGGCGCGGATCGTCAGCGTGCGGTCCTCGACGGACACGTCGATCGTGCCCGGGTCGACGCCCGGGAGGTCCATCGTCAGCACGTAGTGGTCGCCGGCGCGGAACAGGTCGAGCGGCATGCCGCCCGAGGCCGCCGAGGCCGCGGTCGCGCGGGCGCCGGACGCGAGCTGGCCCACCAGGCGGTCCATCGCGTCGAAGGTGCTCGTGAAGGGGTCGGTCATCGCAGCCACACCTCTCACCTCCTCGTCGCACGGTCCCGGGCGGTCCGGGACCGGTCGGTGCTCCCGCGAGGCAGGCACCCCGCGGGCGGCTACAGCTCCTGTTTTAGCACTCTCCCCCCGGGAGTGCCAAGAGGTGCGACGAGGCGTGCCGACCGGCCACGCAGGCCGCGTTGTGCGGCTCCCACACCGGCCCCGCACCCGCGCCCGGGAGCGGTTGGAGGTTCCCTCCAACGGGTTGTGCGATCCGTGCACGGCGGGCCGCCGAGGTGGTCGCGAGCGCCGTCGCCCGACGACCGCCGTCCCGGCCAGAGTGGACACGCCCGCCCACCGACAGCAGGGAGCCCGCGATGACCGACGCCCGCACGGAGACGCCCACCGCCACCTCGTCCGCCCCGGCGGCCACCGCGCCGGCCGCGCCGCGCGAGGTACCGCGCGACGAGCCCGACCGCCGCCGTGGCCGGTTCGCGCTCGACGCCGGCGACGCGGCGCGGGTCGCGACGTTCGCCGCGCTCCTCGCCGCGCTCGGCCTGCCCGGCTCGATCGCCCTGTTCGGCAACGCGGTGCCCGTGACGCTCCAGACGCTCGGTGTGATGCTCGCGGGGGCGGTCCTCGGCGCGTGGCGCGGCTCGCTCGCCGTCGCGACCTTCCTCGCGCTCGCCGCGGCCGGGCTCCCCGTCCTCGCGGGCGGGCGCGGCGGGCTCGGGGCGTTCGTCGGGCCGTCCGCCGGCTACCTCGTCGGGTTCCTCGCCGGCGCGGCCGTCGTCGGTCTGCTCGTCGACCGGCTCCGGCGCGTCACGTTCGCACCCGTGCTCGTCGCGTGCCTCGTCGGCGGGGTCGCGGTCGTCTACGCCGTCGGCGTCCCCGTGCAGGCGCTCGTCACGGGCGTGCCGCTGCCCACGACCGCACAGCTCTCGCTCGTGTTCCTGCCCGGCGACGTGCTCAAGGCGCTCGCCGCCGCCGCGATCACGGTGGGCGTCGTGCGCGCCTACCCCGCGGCCCGCCCGGCCCGGCGCCCGACCGGCGCCGACCGTGCCGCGGCCGACGACCGCCCCGCCTCCTGAACACCTGCGAGAGTGTCCGCGTGCCCGTCGCCCACCAGGTCCTGACGCACGCCGCCGACCCGGCGGTGCGCGACCGTCCCGCCCTGCGCACGCCCGAGCGGTCGCGCACCTACGCCGCGCTCGCCGCGGACGTGCGCGCGGGCGCGACGCACCTGCGCGCGTCGGGCACGCGGCCGGGCGACCTCGTCGCCGTCTCGCTGCCGGACCCGCTGGACCTGCTCACCGCCGTGCTCGCCGTCGACCACCTGGGCGCGACGCCCCTCGTGTGCGACGCCGCCTGGCCGCGCGCCCACCGCGCCGAGGTGCTGCGCACGCTCGCGCCGCGCACGTTCGTCGAGGTGCCGCTCCCGCGCGGGACCGGCACCGCCGACGGCGCGCAGCCCGTCCCGCCGCACGTCCCCGGCCCCGACGACCTCGCGTGGGCCGGGTTCTCGTCCGGGAGCACCGGCCGCCCGCGCGCGGTGGTGCGCACGCGCGCGTCGTGGGCGGGGTCGTTCGACGCCGTCACGCGGCTGCTCGGGCTCCGACCCACGGACGCGGTCCTCGTCCCCGGCCCGCTCGCGTCGTCGCTGTACTGCTTCGCCGCCGTGCACACGCTCGCGGTGGGCGCGTGCGTCGTCCTCACGCGCACCCCGGCCGCGACGACGGCGGCGCTCGCGACGAGCGACGTCGTGCACCTCGTGCCGCAGGTCCTCGACGACGTGCTCGACGCCGTCGCCGCGGGTGCGCCGTCGCGGCTGCGGCACGCGGTCGTCGGCGGGGCATCGCTCGCCCCCGGCGCACGGGAGCGGGCGCGGGGCCTCGGCCTCGACGTGCTCGCGTACTACGGCGCCGTCGAGCTCTCGTTCGTCGCCTACGACCCCGACGGGTCGGGGCTGCGCGCGTTCCCCGGCGTGGACCTGGTGGTCCGTCCCCTGCCGTCGGCGAGCGTCGGCGAGGTGTGGGTGCGCTCGCCGTGGGTGTCGCGGGGCTACCTCGCGCGCGCTACAGGACCGCTGCGGCGCGACGGCGCATGGCACACCGTCGGAGACCTCGCCGACCCGGGTCCGGAGCCGCTCGTGCTGCGCGGCCGGGGCGACGGCGCGATCCTCTCGGGCGGGTCGACGGTCGTGCCCGAGGACGTCGAGGTCGTGCTGCGGGCCGTGCCCGGGGTGCGCGACGTCGTCGTGCTCGGCACGGCGCACCGCCGCCTCGGGGCGGTCGTGACGGCCGTCGTGGAGTGCGACGACCGGTCGGGGCTGCGGGCGCACCTCGAGCGGGTCGCCCGCGCGGCGCTCGCGCCGGCCCAGCGGCCGCGGCGCTGGTACGGCACGCGGGCGCTGCCGCGGACGCCGTCGGGCAAGCCCGCGCGCGGCGCGGTGAGCGAGGTCCTCGGCGGGACGGACCTCGCACGCTCGGGCCTGGAGCCGCTGCGGTGAGCCCACGAGAGCTCGGCGCGACGGACGGCGCGCCCGACGCGACGCCCGTGGTGGTGGCCGCGCGCCGCACGTGGGTCGGCACGGCGGGCCACGGGCACCGGGCGCTCACCGAGGTGGACCTCGCGGCCGCGGCGCTGCGCGCGACCCTCGACGACGCGCGGGCGCACGGCGTCGCGGCGGACGTGGCGGACGTCGTGCTCGGGTGCTGCACGGGCCCCGGCGGGGACGTCGCGCGCGTCGCGGCGCTCGCCGCCGGAGCGGGCGTCGGCGTGCCGGGGCTCACCGTCGACCGGCAGTGCGCGTCCGGCCTCGCGGCCGTGCTCGTCGCGGCGCAGCAGGTCCGCGCGGGCGACGCGGCGCTCGTCCTCGCGGGCGGCACCGAGAGCGCGACGCGCTCGCCCGCGCGGGCCCACCGCACGCCGTGGGGCGACGTCCCGTACGCGCGCGCGGCGTTCGCGCCCGTGCCGTGGGCCGACCCGGGGATGGGCGCGGCGGCCGACGAGCTCGCCCGACGCCGCGGCGTGACCCGCGAGCGCCAGGAGGCGTACGCGGTGCGCAGCCACGCGCGCGCCCGCGCGGCGCACGACGCCGGGCGGTTCGCCGCGGAGACCGTGCGCGTCGGCCCGCCGGGCCGTGCCCTGGAACGCGACGAGCGCGCGCGCCGCCTCGACCCGGCCGTCATCGCGCGCCTCTCCCCCGCGTTCAGCGCCGGGGGAACCGTCACGGCGGCGACGTCGAGCCCGGTGAGCGACGGCGCCGCGGTCGTCGCGGTGGTCCCCGAGGCGGTGCGCCGCGACCTGGGGCTCGCGGGCCTGCGGGTCGTCGCGTCCGCCACCGTGGGCTGCGACCCGGCGCTGCCCGGGTGGGGCCCGGTGCCCGCGGTGCGCGCCGTGCTCGACCGCGCCGGCGCGCGGCTCGACGACGTCGCGGCGGTCGAGGTCGTCGAGGCGTTCGCGGCCCAGGTGCTCGCGGTCACCGACGCGCTCGGCCTCGACCCGCTGGGCGACCCCGCGGACGACGCCCGGGTGTGCCCCGACGGCGGCGCGCTCGCGCTGGGCCACCCGTGGGGCGCGAGCGGCGCGGTGGCCGTGGTCCGGCTGTTCTCCCGGCTCGTGCGCGGGGGCGCGCGGGCCGGGACGCTCGGGCTCGCGACGGCGGCCGTCGGCGGCGGCCAGGGCGTCGCGGTGCTCGTGGAGGTGGCACGGTGATCGCGCGCGCGGCGCGCGCCGTGCGGGGGCGACGCCGGGACCGCCCGGCCGAGGTCGCGCCGCCCGCACCGGAGGCCCCCGTCGAGGACACCGCCGGGGGGTGCGTGGTGCGGCTCGAGGACGTGCACGTGCGGCTCGGCGAGCGCGACGTCCTACGCGGCGTGAGCCTCGAGCTGCGCGAGCACCGGGTCGGCGTGGTCGGGGCGAACGGCTCGGGCAAGAGCACCCTGGCCCGCCTGCTCAACGGGCTCGTCGTGCCCACGGCGGGACGCGTGCTCGTCGACGGCCTCGACACGCGCCGCCAGGGCGCGGCGGTGCGACGGCGCGTGGGGTTCGTGTTCACCGACCCGGACGCGCAGATCGTCATGCCGACCGTGGCGGAGGACGTCGCGTACTCGCTGCGCGGCGTCCCGGCGGACGAGCGCGGCGAGGTCGTGCGGCGCGCCCTCGCCGCGCGCGGCCTGGCCGAGCACGCCGACCATCCCGCGCACCTGCTCTCGGGCGGGCAGAAGCAGCTCCTCGCGCTCACCTCCGTGCTCGCGGCGGGCCCGCGCCTCGTCGTGGCCGACGAGCCGACGACGCTCCTCGACCTGCGCAACACGCGGCGCGTCGCCGCGGAGCTCGCGTCCCTCCCCCAGCAGGTCGTGCTCGTCTCGCACGACCTCGCGCTCATGGACGCCATGGACCGCGTCCTCGTGGTCGACGGCGGGCGCGTCGTCGCGGACGACGCGCCGGGCCCGGCCGTCGCGCACTACCGCCGCCTGGTCGACGCGGGGCCGGGGTGACGGCGGGCGGCTACCGGCCGGGGACCTCGGTGCTGCACCGCCTCCCGGCCGGGGCGAAGCTCGTCGGTCTCGCGGCGGCGTCGGGCGCGGTGCTGCTCGTGTCGTCGCCGGTCGCGGTGGGGGTCGTGGTCGTCGTGGTCGCAGCGCTCTACGCGGTGGCGGGGGTGGGCACCCGCGCCGCGTGGGACCAGGTCCGGCCGCTGCGGCTCGTCGTGCCGGTGCTCCTGGCGGTGCAGTGGTTCGCGCTCGGTCCCGCCGCCGCGGTGGTCCTCACGACCCGCCTCGTGGCGCTCGTCGCGCTCGCGGGGCTCGTGCTGCTCACGACCCGCACGGCCGCGGTGCTCGCCGCGATCGAACGCGGCCTGCGCCCGCTCGGCCGCGCGGGGGTCGACGTCGGCCGCGTCGCGCTCGTCCTCTCCCTCGGCGTGCGCTCCGTCCCGGTGGTCGCGGCGCTCGCGCAGCGCGTGCGGGACGCGTGCCGCGCGCGCGGCCGGGAGCACGACGTCCGGGCCTTCGCGGTCCCGCTCGTCGTGGGCGCCCTGCGCCAGGCGGACGCGCTGGGCGACGCGCTGCGCGCCCGCGGCCTCGACGACTGAGGCGGACCCGTCGGCGTCTCGCTGCCGGTGGTGCGCCCGCCGGTGGGTCCCGCTACCGGGCGCGGGCGACGGCTGGACGGCGGCGAAGCCCGCGCAGGGCGAGCGCCGCGGCGACGGCGATGCCCGCCACGGTGACGACGAGCAGCGCCCGGTAGTCCACGACCCCGACGAGCGCGGCACCCACCACGGTGAGCAGGAGCTGGGGCACGTTGAGCAGCATGGTGCTCGCCGCGGCCACCCGGCCCTGGAGCGCGGGCGGCGTGCGGAGCTGGCGCTCGGTGACGAACCCGACGATCGCCCACGTGACGCCGAGGCCGACGCCGCCGAGCCCGACGACGACCGCCACCACGCTCGTGCCCGTCGCGGGGACGATGCCGAGCGCGAGCACGAGCAGGCCCAGCGCGACGAGGCGCTGCGCCCCCCACCGGGCCACGAGCCGGGCGGCGGTGAGGCCGGCCACGATCGCGGTCATCGCCTGGACGGACGACACCGGCCCGAGGAGCGCGGCCGGGAGCCCGAGGCCGTCCTCGACGATCGCGAGGCTCACGGCGTTGAGCAGCCCCACCGCGCCGAACGCGACGACGAGCGCGACCGTGAGCACGCCGAGCGGGGCGGTCCGCGCGAGGTGCCGGAAGCCCGCGGTCACCTCGGCGAGGTACGGCTCGCGCTCGTCGGCGGGCGGGGTCTCGCGCACCCGCACGCGCGCGACCACCCCGGCCGCGACGACGAACGCACCCGACGCGGTCAGGACGAGCGGCCACACGCCCGCGAGGGAGTACGCACCCGCGCCCACGACGGGCATGAGCAGCCGGAACACCTGGTCGATCGTCGTGAGGCGGCCGTTCGCGGCGGCGAGCGCGTCGTCGGGCAGCATGTCGCGCACGAGCCCGGACTGCGCCGCGGACGTCGCGAACCCGACCCCCGAGTACACGACCGTGACGAGGAGCACGAGCCACACCTGCCCCGGCCCGCGGACGAGGAGGAGGGCGAGGAGGACGACCGCGCCGACGAGGTACGTCGCGACGAGCATCCGGCGGCGGGACACCCGGTCGGCGAGCTGGCCGAGGAACGGCGACGCGAGCGCGGGAAGGCCCAGCGCGGCGAACACGAGCCCGGCTGCGCCGTTCGAGCCCGTGAGGTCCTTGACCCACACGGCGAGGATGATCGCGAGCACCGAGTCGGCGAAGTTGGTGAACCCCCACGCGACCGAGAGCAGGCGGAAGGGTCGCCCGCGGAGCGCGGCCCGCGCGTCCGCTCCCGGCGTCGTGGCCCCGCTCCGCGGCGCGACCGTTGCGGTCGGTGCGGTCGGTGCGGTCGGTGCGGTGTCCGCAGTCGGTGCCGCGGCCGCCGGCTCGGGCGGGGCGGTCACCGGTGGTCCGCGGGCAGGTCGGCGTTGACGACGGCGAACAGCCGCGCTGGCCGGGCCCCCTCGGGGCGCAGCGACGGGTCGTCCCAGCGCCCGGCGAACCGGTCGGTGAGCGCCTCGACCTCGCGCGCGAGCGCGTCGAGCTCCTCGCGCGTCGCGTAGAACGACGACGAGCTGAGCGTCGAGGCGAGCAGCCACCGCGGGTCCTCCGCCGCGGCGCCGGCGAGCCACGCCCGCACGCGCGCCGCCTCCTGGCCGAGCACGAGGTCGGCCACGGCGCTCGCCGCGGGCAGCGACTCGGGCACGTCGGGGTCGAAGCGGGTCTGGCGCCCGCGCCCGACCGTCCGCCAGGGGCGCTCCTTGCCCCGCCGCTCGGCGGGCTCGACGTAGCCGTACTTCGCGAGCATGCGCAGGTGGAACGAGCAGCTCGCGACGGACTCGCCCGTCGCCTCGGCACAGCGCGTGGCCGTGACCTCGCCCTCGTCGTCGAGCAGCGTGAGGATCCGCAGACGCAGGGGGTGCGCGAGGGCGCGGATGCTCGCGGGGTCGCTCGCGACCACCGGTCCGGGCGGGGACGTGCTTGCGGAGGCGCCCTGCCCAGGGTGGTCGGCGGCGGTCGTCATGGGGACGACGCTACGTCACGAAAGATATCTTGCGCAAGACTTCTTTCCTAAGAGCCCTCAGGCCCCGCCTCGACCGGTCGCGCCCGCGCCCGGAGGTCGTGCACCCGGCTCACGACGACGACGACGCCGAGCACCGCCACGGCGAGCGCGAGGCCCGCGAGGACGTCGGTGAGGAAGTGGTAGCCGAGGTAGAGGCGGCTCAGCGCCACGGTCCCGACGACGAGCACCGACGCCACGACCCAGACCGTCAGCACGCGAGCGTCGCGGTGGCGGTGCCACACGAGGTAGCCGCCGACGAGCACCAGGGTCGCCGCGCCGATCGTGTGCCCCGAGGGGAACGAGAACGACCGCTCGACCCCGGCCACGACCATCGAGGCGTCCGGCGGGCGCGGACGGGCGATCACCGCCTTGAGCACGCTCGAGACGAGCGTCGCGAGCACCATCGCCCCCGCCAGCAGACCCGGTTCCCACCAGGTCCCCGAGCGCCGTGCCCACACGACGCACCCCACCGCCACGAGGAGGGGCAGCACGAACGGGCCGAACACGGTCGTCACGACCGTCAGCACCCCCGTCGCGACGGGGGTGCGGTGCGCCACCATCCAGGCCAGCAGCGGCTCGTCGAAGCTCCAGAGGTCGTCCCGCTCCCGGACCGAGTCCAGCAGGCCGGCGAAGCCCAGGACGCCGACCAGGACCAGGAGCAGCCCCGGCCACACGCTCGCGAGCACCGCCCGCGGCGACGTGCCCTCCTCCGACCCGCTCGTCGTCGCTCCCATCCCCGGAGGCTACGGAACGCGGGCCGACGACGCAGGGCGGCGGGGGCCCCGGGCGAGACCCCGGCGAGGGGCAGGACGGTCCCCCGCGAAAAACCCGTGCGCCGCCGGCGCCCGTCGTGGTCGTATGAGCACACACCGCGGTGGCGTCCGTCCGGTCCGTACCGGGCGGTGGAGGGTCCGGCCAGACCCACGAACCCAGCGTCACGAGAGCAGCACCATGCATCCCTTGATCACGTACGACGTGGCGGCCCTCAGCCGTCGCGAGCAGCTGCAGGAGCAGACCCTGCGCCGGTCGCAGCTGCGCCGCACCACGACCCGCGTCCCGGCGCACACCCGGCAGGCCCGCCTGTCGCGCCGCACCGCATGACGCGCACCGAGCGCTCGGCACGCCGGGGGCACACCCCGCCGGGCGAGAGCGCGGCACGTCGAAGGCCTCGGCCGTCCGGACCCTCCGTGGACCGGACCGCCGGGGCCTTCGTCGTGCGGGCGTCGTCGGACCGCTCGCACCGCGGCGGCCGGGTTGACACCCGCCGCGCGACTAGGCTGTGGGCGTGAGCCCTGTGAACGCGAACGAACGCATCGTCTGGATCGACTGCGAGATGACCGGGCTCGACCTGGGCGCCGACGCCCTCGTCGAGGTCGCCGCGGTCGTCACCGACTCCGAGCTCAACGTGCTCGGTGACGGCGTCGACGTCCTGGTCCGCCCGCCGGCCGAGGCGCTCGAGCAGATGGGCGACTTCGTGCGCCAGATGCACACGACCTCCGGTCTCCTCGACGAGCTCGACGAGGGCCTGACGCTGGCCGAGGCCGAGCAGCGCGTCCTGGACTACGTCCGCACCTGGGTGCCGGAGCCCGGGAAGGCGCCCCTCGCCGGGAACTCCGTCGGGACCGACAAGGCGTTCCTCGACCGCGACATGCCGGCCCTCATGAGCCACCTGCACTACCGGATCGTCGACGTCTCCTCCGTCAAGGAGCTCTCCCGCCGCTGGTACCCGCGCGCGTACTTCTCCTCGCCCGAGAAGCACGGCGGGCACCGCGCGCTCGCCGACATCCTCGAGAGCATCGACGAGCTGCGCTACTACCGCGCCGCCGTCTTCGTCCCTGCGCCGGGCCCGGACTCGGCGACCGCCCGCAAGATCGCGGAGCAGGTCGTCGCGACGAGCGTGACCCGGGGACGCACGCGGCCGCACGAGCCCGGCGAGAGCGCCGCCACGACCGCCGACGACGCCACCGTGGCGACCGTCACAGGGGCCACGGAGGCCTGACGCGAGAAAGGCGTCCGGGAGCACCCCGCAGACCGGGTACACTTTTCGACGGCCGGTGCTCCAGGCGCCGGTCCGTGAGCACGGCTCACATGGTGGGTATAGCTCAGCTGGTAGAGCACCTGGTTGTGGTCCAGGGGGTCGCGGGTTCAAGTCCCGTTACTCACCCCAGACGACGAGGGCCGGTCTCCTGACGGAGACCGGCCCTCGTCGCGTCCGAGCCCGACGCGCTCCCCGGCGGCGCGCTCCGGGGCTTGCTCATGGCGCCCGGTGCGACGCGACGGCGAGGACGCCGCCGAGGCCGATCATCATCCCGCCGCCCGCGGCCCGCACCGTGCCGAGGCGCCGGGGCGAGGACGCGAACCACGAGCGGGCCGCGCCCGCGGCCAGCGCCCAGACGCTGTCGCACACGAAGGCGATCACGGTGAAGACGAGGCCGAGCACGATCATCTGCGCCGGCACGCGCCCGGCGTGGAAGTCGGTGAACTGCGGCAGCACGGCCACGAAGAACACGATCGTCTTGGGGTTGCTCACCCCGACGACGTAGCCCTGCCGCACCACGCGCCACCAGGGCTCGCGGACGGGAGCGGCGTCGACGGTGACGGCGCCGTCGCGCCGGTGGCGGATCGCCTGGGCGCCGAGCCACACGAGGTAGGCCGCACCGACGAGCTTGACGACGGTGAAGATCGCGACCGACGTCGCGACGACCGTCCCGACCCCGAGCGCCACGGCGACGACGAGCGTGAGCGCGCCCAGCTCGTTGCCGAGCACGCTGAGCACGCCGCCGCGGTGACCCAGCGCGAGCGAGCGGCCGACGACGAAGAGCACGCTCGGGCCCGGGATCGCGACGAGCACGAGGGAGGCGAGCGCGAAGGCGAGGAGGGCGTCGAGGTGCGGCACAGCGCAACGATAGGCCTCGGCGTGACGCACGTCACGGGCACATCCCGCCCGCCACCGGACGCGCGCCACGAGCGGACCGAGGGGGCCGGGCGGCCCGCGCGGTCCGGGTGCGGCGTGTCGGTGGTTCGTCGTACGGTCTGGGGGACGCGCGGCATCGCGCTCGACGAGCCGAGCCGCGGTCGTGGTTGGGTGGAGGCCGTTCACCGACTGTCGGGAGGCAGCGCCCATGATCGAGTTCCGATCGGTCACGAAGACGTACCCCGACGGCACGGCGGCGGTCGCCGACTTCGACCTCGTCATCCCGCCGCACCGCACCACGGTGCTCGTCGGGTCGTCCGGCAGCGGCAAGACGACGCTCCTGCGCATGATCAACCGGATGGTGGAGCCCACGTCGGGCACGATCGAGATCGACGGCAGCTCCGTCCTCGACCGCGACCCGGTGAAGCTGCGGCGCAGCATCGGGTACGTCCTGCAGAACGGCGGCCTGCTCCCCCACTACAAGGTCGTCGACAACGTGACGACGGTCCTGCGCCTCGAGGGCACGCCCCGGCGACAGGCGCGCGAGCGCGCCCTCGAGCTGCTCGACACCGTCGGCCTCGACCGGGCGCTCGCGGACCGCTACCCGAGCCAGCTCTCCGGGGGCCAGCAGCAGCGCGTCGGGGTGGCGCGGGCGCTCGCCGCGGACCCGAACATCCTGCTCATGGACGAGCCGTTCGGCGCGGTGGACCCGATCGTGCGGGCCGAGCTCCAGACCGAGACCATCCGGCTGCAGCGCGAGCTCGAGAAGACGGTGGTGTTCGTCACGCACGACATCGACGAGGCGTTCCTGCTCGGCGACCAGGTCGTGATCCTGGAGAAGGGGGCGCACGTCGCGCAGATCGGTTCACCGAGCGAGATCCTCGAGAACCCCGCGAGCGAGTTCGTCGCGAGCTTCATCGGCGCCGAGCGCGGCCGTCGTGCGCTGCGCACGAAGCGGACGGCGCACGGCACGGTCCTCGTCGACGGCGCCGGCCGGACGCAGGGCGTGCTCGTCGGCGACGCCCCCGAGGGCGGCGCATGACCTGGGTCCTGGACAACCTCGACCTCATCGGCCGCCTGACCGTCGAGCACCTGCGCCAGTGCGTCGTGCCGATCGTGCTGGGCTTCGCCGCGTCGATCCCGCTGGGCTGGCTCGCGTTCCGGTTCCGCCTCACGCGCGGGCTCGTGCTCACGCTCGTCGGGCTGCTCTACACGATCCCGTCGCTCGCGCTCTTCGCGCTGCTCCCACCGCTCCTGGGCATCAGCTTCCTGTCCGAGGTCAACCTGGTGGTCGCGCTGACGATCTACGCCGTCGCGATCATGACGCGGTTCGTCGCCGACGCCCTGGCGTCGGTCGACCCGACCGTCCGGCAGGCGGCTCTCGCCGTCGGGTACGGGCCGTGGCGGCGCTTCTGGCAGGTCGACCTCCCGCTCGCCGGCCCGGTCGTGCTCGCCGGGCTGCGCGTCACCGCCGTCTCGACGATCTCGCTCGCGACGGTCGGCATCCTCATCGGGATCGACAACCTCGGCTACCTCTTCACCAACGGCTACCAGCGACAGATCGTCCCCGAGATCCTGGCCGGCGTCGTCGCGGTCGTCGTCATCGCCCTGCTCGTCGACCTGCTGCTCGTGCTCGCCGGACGAGCGGTCATGCCCTGGTCCCGGAAGGTGCGCGCATGAACGTCTTCTCCGACGCGGTCGCCTGGATCTTCTCCCCCGACCGGCTCACGGGCGCGCTCCCCCTCCCCGAGGCGATCTGGACCCACCTCGCCTTCACGTTCGTGGCGGTGCTGATCGCCGCGGCGATCGCCGTCCCCGCGGGCTGGGCCATCGGCCACACCGGGCATGGGCGGGAGGTCGCCGTCGCCCTCTCGGGCGCGGCGCGCGCGGTGCCCTCGTTCGGGCTCGTCCTGCTGCTCGTGCTCGTGCTCGGGGTGACGCACAAGATCGCGGCCTCGATCACGGCGTTCGTGCTCCTCGCGATCCCGCCGATCCTCGCGGGGGCGTACGCCGGAATCGAGGCCGTCGAACGCCGCGTGGTCGACGGCGCCCGGTCCGTCGGCATGACCGGTCGCCAGGTGCTGTTCCAGGCCGAGGTCCCGCTCGGCCTCCCGTTGCTCATCGGGGGGCTGCGGTCCGCGACGCTCCAGGTCGTCGCGACCGTCACGCTCGCCGGCTACGTCGGCAACTGGGGCCTCGGCTTCTACATCGTGCAGGGCATCCAGATCCGCGACTTCTCCCAGATCCTCGGTGCGGCCCTCGTCATCGTGGTGCTGGCCGTCGTGCTCGACGCGCTGTTCGCGATCCTCCAACGGGTCGTCGTGCCGCGCGGCGTCACGGCGGGACGGTCCGTGGAGGACTCCCCGTCCCGGCGGCGCCGCCGCGCCCCCGAACCCACCACCGCCTGACGCGGACGGCCGCTCCCCCGCCGCACGCGCCGAACCGATCCCTCCCGGTCTCCGGGACGGCCCTCAGAAAGGCAGACACATGCGCACCACCCGACGCACCGCCGCCCTCGTCGCCACCGCGGCGACCGCCGTCCTCGCCCTCACCGCCTGCGGCGGCGGGTCCGACCCGCTCGCCGAGGACACCACGAGCGCCGACGGCGGCGGCAGCGCCTCGTCCGACACGATCGTCGTCGGCTCGCAGGCCTACTACTCGAACGAGATCATCGCGGAGATCTACGCGCAGGCGCTCGAGGCCGAGGGCTTCACGGTCGAGCGCAACTTCTCGATCGGTCAGCGCGACGCGTACATGCCCGCGCTCGAGAGCGGCGAGGTGCAGGTCTTCCCGGAGTACACGGGCAACCTGCTGCAGTTCTTCGACCCGGAGACCACGGCGACGTCGCCCGACGACGTGTACGCGGCGCTCCAGGAGGCGCTGCCCGACGGCCTCACGGTCCTCGACCAGTCGACCGCGACCGACCAGGACTCCTACAACGTCACCGAGGCGTTCGCGACGGAGAACGACCTCACCAGCCTGTCCGACCTCGCCGGTCTCGACGTGCCGCTCACGCTCGGCGGCCCCGCCGAGCTCGAGCAGCGCCCGTACGGCCCGCAGGGGCTCAAGGACGTGTACGGCGTCGACGTGTCGTTCGTCGCGACGGGCGACACGACCGTCCAGGACCTCGTCGCCGGCACGGTGAACATCGCGAACGTGTTCAGCGCCGACCCGCGCATCCAGACGGAGAAGCTCGTCACGCTCGAGGACCCGGAGGGTCTGTTCCTCGCCTCGAACGTCGTGCCGCTCGTCAACGCGGACATCGCCGACGAGATCGCGGACGTCATCAACCCGGTGAGCGAGGCACTCACGCCCGAGGGCCTCGTCGCCCTCAACGTGGAGTCCACCGTCGACCAGCGTTCGCCCGAGGACATCGCCGCCGACTGGCTCTCGGAGAACGGTCTCGCCTGAGCGGGCCGGCGTCGCACGACGGCGGCCCGTCCCGGTTCCGGGACGGGCCGCCGTCGTCGTGCGTGGGGCCGGAGCAGCACCGCCGAGGACGCATCGCCGCGTCGCTGCGGGTCGTCCTGCTCGGCCGCCCGGTCGGCGCGGGTCAGCGCGCGACGCGAGCCGCGATCGCGTCGGCGAACCGGTCGAGCGAGCCCGGGGCGAGCGCGAGGAACAGCGACGGCTCGGTGAGCTCGAGCTCGATGACGACGACGCCGCCGTCGTCGTTGCCCGTGACGACGTCCACGCGCGCGTAGAGGAAGCTCGCCGGGTCCCCGCCACCGACGGCGTCGGCCGCCGCGGCGAGGGCGCGGCGTGCGACGTCGAGCTGCTCGTCGGACGCGGTGAACGGGCTCATCTCCTCCTGCTGGTAGAGGCCGCGCGTCGGGCGGTGCGGGCCGGTGAGCAGCGCGTTCTTGCGCACGGCGTGCGAGAACTCGCCGTCGACGAAGACGAGGCCCGTCTCCCCCGCGGTGTCGACGCTCGTCACGTAGGGCTGCACCATGACCTCGCGCCCGGAGACGAGCAGGTTCTTGGCGTGCTGGATGGCGAGCCCGCGCGAGTGCGCCTCGCCCGCCTGGTACCGGCCCGTGTCCTTCGCGCCCGCGCTGACGACCGGCTTGATGACGAAGTCGCCCTGGGCGGGCAGGCGCGTGTGGATCGCGCGCGAGGAGAGGTTGCGCGCCGGGTCGAGCCACAGCGTCGGGATGACGGGGATGCCCGCGCCCTCGAGCTCGCGCAGGTAGCCCTTGTCGGTGTTCCAGCGCAGCACCTGCTCCGCGTTGAGGATGCGGGGGACCCGGCTCGCCCACGCGACGAACTCGTCGCGCCGGGCCGAGTAGTCCCAGGTCGAGCGCACGACGACGGCGTCGAACGCGGCCCAGTCCACGTCGGGGTCGTCCCAGACGGCGGGCTGCGCCGCGACGCCCCGGGCGTCGAGCGCCCGCACGAGCGGCGCGTCGTCGGGGTCGAGCTGCGGGAGGACGGAGCACGTCGCGAGGGCGACGCGCGGGGCGGTGTTCTCGGTCGTCACGTCCCCGAGCCTAGGCGACCGGGCCGCGGCGCGGGCGCCGGGCCCGCGCCGGGCGGTCCCTACAGCCCGTACTCCTCGAGCAGCCGCAGCCACACCTCGCTCACCGTCGGGTACGACGGCACGGCGTGCCACAGCCTGCGCAGCGGGACCTCCCCCACGACGGCGATCGTCGCGGCGTGCAGCATCTCCGCCGCGTCGGGGCCCACGAACGTGGCGCCGACGACGACCTCGCGCGCGGCGTCGACCACGAGCTGCGCGCTGCCCGCGTAGTCGGCGGAGCGCACCGAGGAGCCCGCGACGTTCGCGAGGTCGTAGCGCACGACGCGCACGTCGAGGCCCGCGTCGCGCGCGGACGACTCGGTGTGCCCGACGGCCGCCACCTCGGGCCGCGTGAACACGACCTGGGGCGAGGCGACGGCGTCGGCGGTCGCGGCGAACCGCGACCACGGCTCGGGGTCGGCGCCGACGGCGGGCGGTCGCTCGCCCGCGGTCGGGGCGTCCTCGGCGTCGGGGTCGCCGAAGCGCGCGGCGACGACGTCGCCCGCGACGCGGCCCTGGTACTTGCCCTGGTGGGTGGTCGCGACGCGACCGGTGACGTCGCCCGCCGCGTACAGCCACCCGGTGCCGGCCTGCGACCCGAGCCCTTGGACGAGCATCGTGTCGTCGACCTCCAGCGCGCGGCCGGGCGCGAGCCCGACGGAGTCGACCCCGAGGTCCTGGGTGCGCGGCACGCGGCCCGTCGCGACGAGCACGCGCTCGGCCGTGACGGGCGCCAGCTCGGGCGCGTCCCCGCCGTCCGCGGGACCGGTCGCCGCGAGGACGAGGCGCGCGCCGCCGTCGGGCAGGGGCTCGACGGCCTCCGTCGCCACGCCGAGCCGCACGTCGACCCCCAGGTCCCGCAGCGACGCGGCGACCGCCTCGCCGGCCCACGGCTCGGTGCGCCCGAGCAGGCCACCCCGCGACAGCACGGTCACGCGCGCCCCGAGGTCGGCGAACGCGACCGCCATCTCCGTCGCGACCACTCCCCCGCCGACGATCGCCAGCGACTCGGGCACGTCCTCGACCGCGGTCGCCTCGCGGCTCGTCCACGGGTTCGCGTCCGCCAGCCCGGGGACGTCGGGCAGGACCGGCACGCTGCCGGTCGCCACGATCACCGCGTGACGGGCGGCGAGCCGGCGGGCGCGCGGCAGGTCGTCCGGGTCGGCGTCGGGCTCCTCGGCGACGACCTCCACGAGCCGCGGGCCGACGATCCGCCCGAGCCCACGAACGAGCGTGAGGCCCGCGCCCTCGACCCACGAGACCTGGCCGGAGTCGTCCCAGTCCGAGACCATCTGGTCGCGCCGCGCGAGGACGGCGGCGACGTCGAGGTCGTCGCCGACGGTGACGCCCGGGACGCCCCGCGCCTCGGCCCGCACGGCCCCCGGGCGCAGGAGCGTCTTGGACGGCATGCACGCCCAGTACGAGCACTCGCCGCCCACGAGCTCGGCCTCGACGAGCGCCACGCTCAGACCGGTGCGCGACGCGCGGTCGGCGGCGTTCTCGCCGACGGGCCCGCCGCCGATCACGATCACGTCGTAGGTCTCGTCAGGAGTGGTCGGGTGCTGCGCCTCGGACGTCATGGACCCCATCCTCGCGCGAGGGTCCCGTCGGCGCCCGGCGGTGCCGCCGGGCGGGTCAGGCGACCCGTGCCTCGTCGAGGTGGTCGAGGACGTGCCGGACGGTCCGCGCGACCGTCCACCCGGTCGTGTCGACGTGCAGCCCGCCGGGGGTCGCGCGGGCGGCGGCGGCGAACTCCTCCGGGGTCCAGGCTCCGTACGCCTGCTTGTGGCGGCCGGCGTCGCGCGCGGCGAGGGTCGCGGCGTCCGGCGTCAGCACGACGGCGAAGCACGGCCGGGTGCGCACGCGCGCCGTGAACCGCGCGAGGTCGGGGCCGAGCAGGATGTCCTGGACGACGACCGTGACGCCCGCGGCGGCGTAGGTGTCGGCCGCCTGCGCCGCGAGCGCCTGCCGCAGGTCGAGCTGGGCCCGTGCCTCGGCGGTCAGGGGCGGCGCCATCTCCGCCTGGCCGCTGACCACGAACCGCCGGAACTGGTCGCCGCGCACGTGCGCCGCGAGCGCGAACGTCCGGGCGAGCGCGTCGGCGACGGTGGACTTCCCCGAGGCCATCGCGCCGGTGACGACGAGGACCGGCGCGGGCGCCACGCCGCGGGAGGCGGCGGGGGCTGGGGTCGCGGAGGGCATGGCGGGACCGTACGACGCGGCCGGCCCACCGCGCGAGGGCTTTGCCGCACGCAGGACGCCCCCGGCCCGGGGCCGGGGGCGTCCTGCGTGCGAGGGGCCGCCGTCCGGCTAGTGCACCGTCGCCTTCTCGGCGCCCGCCCCGGTGAGCGAGCGCACCTCCATCTCGGCGAACTTCTCGGGGTGCGGCTTCTCCCTGCTGAGGAGCGTCCCGACGATCCCGAGGAGGAACGCCAGCGGGATCGACACGATGCCGGGGTTGCTCAGGGGGAAGATCGCGAAGTCGACGTCCGTGTTCTTGATCATCGACAGGCTCGCGCCCGTCACCGGGTCGACCTTGCCCGACACGACGGGCGAGAAAGCGATGAGCACCACGCACGAGATCAGCCCGCCGTACATGCTCCACAGCGCGCCCGCGGTGTTGAACCGCTTCCAGAACAGCGAGTAGAGGATGGTCGGGAGGTTCGCGCTCGCCGCGACGGCGAACGCGAGCGCCACGAGGAACGCGACGTTCTGGCCCTGCGCGAAGATGCCGCCGAGGATCGCGAGGATCCCGATGACGACGACCGTGATGCGCGCGACCTTGACCTCGCCGTCGGGCTTGACCTCGCCGCGCTTGATGACGTTCGCGTAGATGTCGTGCGCGAAGCTCGCCGCCGCGGTGATCGTGAGCCCGGCGACGACGGCGAGGATGGTCGCGAACGCGACGGCGGAGATGAAGCCGAGGAGGATCTCGCCGCCGAGCGCGAACGCGAGCAGGGGTGCCGCGGAGTTCACGCCTCCTGGCGCGGCGCTGATCGTCTCCGGCCCCACGAGCGCGCCCGCCCCGTACCCGAGCACGAGGGTGAACAGGTAGAAGATGCCGATGAGCCAGATCGCCCACACGACCGAGCGCCGGGCCTCCTTGGCCGAGGGCACGGTGTAGAAGCGCATGAGGACGTGCGGCAGGCCGGCGGTGCCGAGCACGAGCGCGAGGGCCAGCGAGAGGAAGTCCAGCTTCGTGGTACCGGTGGCGCCGTACTGCTTGCCGGGCTCGATGAGCGCCTCGCCGCCCGGGCCCGCCTTGTCGATCGCGCCCTGGAGCAGGTCGGACAGGTTGAAGCCGAACTTCGCGAGGACCCACACCGTCATGACGGCGGCGCCCGCGATGAGCAGCACGGCCTTGATGATCTGGACCCAGGTGGTGCCCTTCATGCCACCGACCAGCACGTAGAGGATCATCAGCGCGCCGACGACCGCGACGACGACGCTCTGGCCCGCCGTGGAGTCGACGCCGAGCAGCAGCGCCACGAGGCCGCCGGCCCCGGCCATCTGCGCGAGCAGGTAGAAGAACACGACGGCCAGGGTCGCGAGGGCGGCCGCCATGCGGACGGGCCGCTGCTTGAGCCGGAACGACAGCACGTCGGCCATCGTGAACTTGCCCGTGTTGCGCAGGAGCTCGGCGACGAGCAGCAGCGCGACGAGCCACGCGACGAGGAAGCCGATCGAGTAGAGGAACCCGTCGTAGCCGTTGATCGCGATGGCGCCGCAGATCCCGAGGAAGCTCGCGGCGGACAGGTAGTCGCCCGCGATGGCGGTCCCGTTCTGCGGCCCGGTGAACGACCGCCCGCCCGCGTAGTAGTCCGCGGCGGACTTGTTCTGCCGGGACGCGCGCAGCACGATGACGAGCGTCACGGCGACGAAGACGGCGAAGATCGCGACGTTGACGACGGGGTTCCCGACGTCCGTGGCCTCGGCGGCCAGGAGGTGCGCGCTCACAGCTCGTCCTCCTCGATCTCCCGGCGGAGCTCGTCCGCCTGGGCGTCGAAGCGCTTGTTGGCCCAGCGCGCGTAGATCATCGTGATCGCGAACGTGGACACGAACTGGCCGAGCCCGAGGAGGAGCCCGACCGTGACGTTCCCCCACACCCGGACGCTCATGAGGTCGTGCGCGTAGTTCGCCAGCAGCACGTAGACGAAGTACCACACGAGGAAGAGCGCGGTCATCGGGAACACGAAGCTCCGGAAGCGTCGGCGCAGGTCCTGGAACTCGGGCGAGCGTTGCACCCGCTGGTAGTCGGTCTCTTCGGCGGGCCCCGGTCCGGGGGCGGCCGTCACGTCGGTCATGACGCCTCCGTTGGCTCATTCCGTGGACAGACAGAGAGCCCGCACCCCGCGGACGGTCGCCTGTCGACGCGACCGCACGCGACACTGCGTGCCCGGGGCGACCTTCCGCCCCCGGCACAATGTGCCGTAGATCACTGTTGTCCGCAAGGACCGCGCGCGGCCGGTCGCGAGGCCGTGCCGAGCGTCAGACGCGCACGTACTCCAGGTCCGTGATCACCCGCCCCGCGGCCTCGCCCTTGCGCTCGAACCCGGTGAGCACCCGGCCCTCGAAGCGCGGCGCGACGTTCCCCGGACCGTGCGCGTTGCGCAGCCCCGGCGCGGCGTCCAGGACCTCGAGCATCTGGTCCGCGTACTCGGCCCAGTCGGTGGCGAGCCGCAGCGTCCCGCCGGGACGGACGTCGTCGCCCTCCCCCGGCGCGCGCAGGACGCGCTCGGCCAGCGCCGCGAACGACGGCGTCACGAGGCGACGCTTGTGGTGGCGGGACTTGTGCCAGGGGTCGGGGAAGAACACCCAGAGCTCGTCGACGCTCCCCGCGGGCAGCGTGGTGGCGAGGACCTCGGCCGCGTTCGCCTGGACGAGCCGCACGTTCGTCAGGTCGCGCTGCGACGCGCGCAGCACGGTCTGCGCCAGCCCGGGCGCGTACACCTCGACGGCGAGGAAGTCCGTGCCCGGCTCGCGCTCGGCGGCGGCGACGACGGCCTCGCCCTGGCCCGAGCCGATCTCGACGACGAGGCGCGCGTCGCGCCCGAAGATGGCCGCGACGTCGAGCACGTGGTCCGGGTCCACCGACGTGCGCGCGACGTCGCGCGGCACGTCGACGACGTAGCGGTCGCGGTACGCGTCCCAGGCGCGCTGCTGGCGCGGCGCGAGGCGGCCGCTGCGCCGCACGAACGACACGGGCTGGGTGCGGTAGCGCGGGCGGGCGTCGCCGGTCCCCGGGGTCGCGGAGGGGGCGCCGGTCACGGGCTCGTCGAGGGTGTCGGGGGTCGGTTCGGGCACCGCACCAGGGTACGGGCGCCTCGCGGGGGTCGTGCCGCGCGAGGCGCCCGGCCCGTCAGACGTACGCCGCGTACGCGGGCAGGTCGAGCACGCCGTTGCCCGACAGCCCGAGGACGATCACCTCGGGCTCCGTCGCCGCGCGCGCGTGCGCGACCGCCGCCGCGACGGCGTGCGTCGGCTCGGGGGCGGGGATGATGCCCTCGCTGCGCGCGAACAGGGTCCCGGCCGTGAACGCCTCGTCCTGGTCGACGGCGACGGCGTCCATGAGCCCGAGGTGGACCGCGTGCGACACCATCGGCGACATGCCGTGGTAGCGCAGGCCGCCCGCGTGGATCGCGGGCGGGACGAAGTCCTTGCCGAGCGTGTGCATCTTGAGCAGCGGCGTGAGGCCCGCGACGTCGCCGAAGTCGTAGCGGTACTCGCCCTGGGTGAGCGACGGGCACGCGGCCGGCTCGCACGCGACGAGCCGCGTCGTCGTGCCCTCGCGCAGGTTGCGGCCCAGGAACGGGAACGTCAGGCCCGCGAGGTTCGACCCGCCGCCCGCGCAGCCGAACACCACGTCTGGCGCGCCCTCGCCCGCCTCGTCGAGCTGGACGAGCGCCTCCTGGCCGATGACGCTCTGGTGCAGCATGACGTGGTTGAGCACGCTGCCCAGCGCGTAGTGCGCCGTGGGGTCCTTCGCGGCCGTCTCGACGGCCTCGCTGATCGCCATGCCGAGCGAGCCGGTCGTCCCCGGGTCCGCGGCGAGCATCGCTCGCCCGGCCTCCGTGAGGTCCGACGGCGACGGGTGGCAGATCCCGCCGTAGACCTCCATCTGCGCGCGGCGGTACGGCTTGGAGTCGTACGACGCGCGCACCTGCCACACCTCGACGTCGAGCCCGAGCAGCGCGCCCGCGAACGACAGCGAGGCGCCCCACTGGCCCGCGCCCGTCTCGGTCGTCAGCCTCGTCGTGCCCTCGAGCGCGTTGTAGTACGCCTGCGCGACGGCGGTGTTCGGCTTGTGCGAGCCGACCGGGCTCACGCCCTCGTACTTGTAGTAGATCCGGGCCGGGGTGCCCAGGGCCCGCTCGAGGCGCCGCGCCCGCACGAGCGGGGACGGCCGCCACAGCGCGTAGATCTCGCGGATCGTCTGCGGGATCTCGACGTAGCGCTCCGTCGTCACCTCCTGCTGCACGAGCGCGAGCGGGAAGAGCGGCGCGAGGTCGTCGGGCGTGAGCGGCTCGCGCGTGCCCGGGTGCAGGTGCGGGGGCACGGGCTCGGGGAGGTCGGCCGCGAGGTTGTACCAGTGCGTCGGGACGGTCGAGGGCACCTCGGCGCCCGTCGGCTCGAGGGACCGGACGGGCAGGGCCGTCGGCGGGGTCTGCTGTGTCGTCATGCTCGGCTCCAGCTCAGGGGACGGCCGCTGGGCCGACGACGCGCGCACCGGGTTCACCGAGGCCGCCCACGTCGTCGGGGCACGGCCGGATGAGGTCACCGGCCGTCAGGCGGCCGGCCACCAGGGGGTCACGGACGGGTGCGTCACGAGGCCGACCCTACCCCCGCGCGCCCGCTCGGGACCACCGGCGCCCGGGCGGGGACGATCGGCTCTCGCGCGCGCGGGTGCGCGCGCGCTGGGATGGGAGCAGACGCCGGACGACGGCAGGCCGGCGCGGACGGAAGGGAGCCGTCATGGTCAGCAACCACGTCCCGGGCAGGTTCGAGGGCCGCACGGCGATCGTCACCGGCGCGGGCGCCGGCATCGGCCGCGCGACGGTCGAGCGGCTGCTCGCGGAGGGCGCACGCGTCGTCGCCACCGACGTCCGGGAGGACCGCCTCGAGAAGCTCGTCGCCGACGTCGGCACAGACGCGCTCGTGACCGTCGCGGGCGACGTGAGCGCCCAGACCACGATCGACGCGGTGGTCGCCGCCGCGGGCGGCCGGGTCGACGCCCTCGCCAACGTCGCCGGCATCATGGACGGCTTCCTGCCGAGCGCCGAGGTCGACGACGCGACGTGGGACCTCGTCATGACCGTCAACGTCACCGCGGTCATGCGCCTCACGCGCGCGGTCCTGCCCCTCATGCTCGAGGCGGGGAAGGGCTCGATCGTCAACGTCGGGTCGGAGGCGGGCTCGCGCGCGTCGGCGTCGGGCACCGCGTACGCGACGTCGAAGCACGCGGTCGTCGGCTTCACGAAGAGCACCGCGTTCTTCTACACGCCCCGCGGCGTGCGGGCGAACGTCGTGGCCCCCGGAGCCGTCGCGACGAGCATCGAGGCGCCGTTCCGCTCGCAGTACGCGGGCGAGCGGCTCGGACCGGTCATGGCGACGACGGTCCCGCCGGCCGCGAGCGCCGACGAGCTGGCCGCGGCGATCACGTGGCTCCTGTCGGACGACTCGGCCAACGTCTCGGGCGCCGTCCTGCACAGCGACGGCGGGTGGGCCGCCGTCTGACCGTCCCGCTCCCCCGGCAGACCGGGCGAGCGACGGAGCGGCCCCCGGACCGTCCGGTCCGGGGGCCGCCCTCGTGCCGTCGGCACCGCGTCAGCGGCGCGTCGGCAGCGCGTCGCAGCGCGTCAGCGCCGTGTCAGCCGCACGCGAGCGCGTCGTGCGCGACGTCGGCCGCGAACGACCGGCCGTCCCCGCTCGCGCCGACGTGCGCGGCGCCCGCCGCGACGTCGGACGCCCGGACGGAGAACGCCTGGTACGCCGACGCGCCGGGCCGGACGCCGGTGACGGTGCGCTCGCCGAACGGCGTGCTGAGCGTGACGTCCATCGGGACGGTGTCCGCGTTGCGGGCCCGGACCGCGACGTACGCCGTGCCGGCGAGGCACTGCGTGCGCGCCGTCGTCTCGACGACGAGGCCGTCCTCGGCGGGCGCGGTGGTGAACGTGCTCACCGGCGACACGGCGGTGCCGCCGCCCGCGCTGGTGGCCGTGACCGTCCACGCGTGCACGGCACCCGGCTCGAGCCCGTCCCACGTGACGGTCGCGACCTCGCCCGACGGCACGGTCGCCCGGCCGATCTCCTCGCCCGGGGCGTAGAGCGACACGGCGTCGGTCGCCAGGCTCGTGACGCGCGACGTGAGGTCGACGGGGACGGTGAAGTCGTCCTCGCGACCGTCGTAGCGGTGCTCGTCGTCGTACTCGGTGGCGCCGAAGTTCTCGAGCCACGGCGAGTAGGTGTCGACGATCATCTCGGAGCGGTCGACGTCGAACTGGAGCAGGCGCAGGAAGCTCGCGCCGAGCCGCAGCCCCTCCTCCGGCGTGTACCCGCCGATCTCGGTGAGCCCCGCCTCCTCGGCCGTGACCTCGTAGAACTGGTAGTCCGCGAGCAGCTCGACGACGCCGTTGCCCGGCGTCCCGACGTCCTGGCGCACGTTGATGCCCACGCCGTGCCGGTGCCCCGCGAGGACGAGGAACACGTTCGGGTTGGGCTCGACGACCTTGGCGTGCACGAGGCGGCCGTCGGGCGTCGAGATCTCGGAGTCACGACCGTCGGGGTTCGAGCTCGGCACGAGGTAGTCGTGCGTGAGGACGACCGCGTTGCGGTCGGGGAACTGCTTGAGGACGCCGTCCGCCCACGCGGCCTCCTCGTCCGTCACCCCGTACGACAGGTACACGGCGACGAAGTCGAGCCCGCCCGCGCTGAACAGGTCGTAGTGGTTCTGGTTGTCGCCCTCGCGCCACGGGCCGCCGTAGGACGCGTTCTCCCACCCTGCGGACAGGGCCTCGTAGCGCTCGGGGCCGTAGAACTCGTTGAACAGCGCCCCCGGCCCGTTGTCCTGGCCCGTGAGGTTGTCGTGGTTGCCCGCGAGGACCCCGTTGGGGATGTTCGCGTCGTCGAGGATCTGCTGCGCGGACGAGGAGAACTCGTACTCGCCCCGGATCTGGGCGGCCATCGCGTCGTCGGCCGGCAGGCGCGTGTAGTTCTCGTTCACGTCGCCCGTGTGCCCCACGTACGCGATCCCGCGCGCCTCGGCGTTGTCCACGACCCACTGCGTGAGGTCGGTGTAGGCCTTGCCCCAGACGGCTCGCTCCTCGGCCGTCTCCTGCTCGACCGCGCCCTCGGTGAGGTACTGCGTGTCGGTGAAGTGGACGAGCGAGAAGTCGTAGTCGTCGCGCGGCGCGAAGTCGGTCTCGTCCCGCGACCCGCCTGCCTCGATGTCGTCCGCGAAGGGGTCGGTGCCCGTCACGAGCACGTGCACGGCCCCGTCGGTCGCAGCACCCTCGCCGAGCACCGTGCTCAGCGACGTCGTGCCCTCGACCGCACCGCGTGCGGACGCGAGCGGCTCCCACCGCTGCCCGTCCCACACGTGCAGCGTCGCGAGCCGCTGCGGGTCGACGACGCCCTCCCAGCGCACGACCTGGCCGACGGTCGTGCCCGTGGCGGGCAGCTCGAAGCGCTGGTAGGTGACGTCGCGGCTCTGCGGGGAGTCGAGCGTCAGCTCGTCGCCCGGGGCGAGCGCGTCCGCCGCGGCGGGCTGCTCGCCCTCGACCGGGAGCGTCGTCGGGATCTCGGCCGACTCGCCCTGGGCGACCAGCGCGGGGGCGGTGACGTCGGCGCGGGAGAACGTCGCGGTGACGTCGCCGCCGCCGGGCGCCGCGACACGAGCCGACAGGTCGACGCTCCCCGCGACGTCGCGCGTGCCGTGCGCCGGGGCCAGGTCGGTCGGCACGTCCGGCACGCCGAGGCTCGTGAACGCGATCTCGTGCGTGCTCGCGTTGCCGAGCACGTCCGACGCGGTGACGACGAGCGTGTGCGCGCCCGGGGCGAGACCCGGCCCGACGGGCGCGCCGAGCTCGAGCGTCTCGCCGTCGAGCGTGACGTCGGGGCCGGTCAGGACCCCGGAGGCGTCCGCGAGGTCGACCGCGAGGCTCGTCGCGCTCGCGAGCTCCGCGCCCGCGGCCGGCGTGCTGGACACGATCGCGGGACCGGTGTTGTCGGTGGTCACCGTCCGGCGCGCGGCCGCACCCGCGGCGGTCGCCGACGTGATCACGTGCTCGCCGTCGGCGAGCGTCGTCGTGTCGGCGTCGGCCCGCAGGCCCGTCGCGGGCGCGTCGGCGTCGCGGACCACGTCGAACGCGAGGTCGACCTCGCGCGGCTTCGTCGTGCTCGTCCCGCAGTCGCCGTCGCCCATCGAGTACGACGGCGCGATGCCCACGCCGGTCGCCGTGCCGTCGCTCACGTCGAGCGCGATCCCGGAGATCGCGAAGTCGTCGCGGTTGTCGCCGCACGCCGTCGGGTAGGTGCCCGTGACGAAGCGCACCACGTTGCGGCCCGGCGACAGGAAGGCGTTCGGGACGTCGATCCGCACCGTCTCGCTCACGTAGTCGCGGTCCACGAGGTCGATCCGCTGCCCGTTGACGAGCAGGTGGTTCGTGTAGCGGGCCTCGATCGAGTTCGAGCCCACGGTGAAGACGAACCGGGACGAGCCGGTGCCGAGCGTCGCGACGGTCGTCAGCGGGGCGCCGTCCAGCTCGATGCCGACGGGCGACTCGCCCCCGGCGGGCGGCGTGGCGAGCACGGTCTGCGGGCCGTGCAGCAGCGCGCCGTCCGCAGGGAGGATGACGGGCGCCCCCGCGGCACCGTTGTTCACGGTGACCGCGCTCGACGCGCTCGCGCCCGACGCGGTCGTCGCGGTGAGCGTGTGGGCGCCGTTCTCGAGCGTCGTCGTGTCGAGCTCCGCGGCGAGGCCGGTCGTGGCGGCCGGGTCCTGGTCGAGGTCGAACGTGAGGTCCGCCGAGAGCACGCGCGACGTGTTCGTGCCGCACGAGCCGTCGCCGAACGCGTAGGAGAAGCTGTTGGCGGAGCCGTCGGCCGTCTCGCCCAGGAGCTCGAGGGACACGTCGGTGAGGTCGTAGTCGTCGTAGTTCGTCCCGCACGACGTCGTGACCGCGCCGACGACGAACCGCACCCGGTTCTCGCCCGGCACGAGCCACTGCGCGGGGACGTCGAGCGCGACGCGCTCGGACACCATGTCCCGGTCGAGCTCGAGGCGCTCGCCGTTGACGAGCACGTGGCTGCCGTACCGCTTCTCGATCGAGTTGCTGCCGACGTCGAACAGCAGGCGCGCGGTCGCGGGCGTCACGGACGCGTCGAGGGCGGTGCCGTCGACCGCGAGCGCCGTGACGGCGTCGCCCGCGCGGACGGGGTCGGCCACGACGCGCACCGTGCCGTCGAGGAACGTGCCGGTCGTCGGGCTCAGCACGGGCCGCGTCTCCGGGGCGGCCCCGGTGGTCCGGGCGGTCGTCCGGTCGAGGGTCGGGGAGGCTCCCGGCGCGGTCGCGGCGGCGGCGCCGGGCGCGAGCAGGCCGGCGACGAGCACCGTGCCGAGCGCCCCGGCGACCGCGGCGCGGCGCCGCGCCCCGCCGTCGGTCCGTCTCTCGGCGCGTCTCTCGGCGCGTTTCTCGGCGCGTCTCGAAGTCCTGTGCGTGGGCACGGACGTGTCCATCGTGGTTCCCTTCCGTGGCGAACGGGTCGACGGGCGACGCTGCCGAGCGGCGACGACGCCCGCACCGGACCCTTCCCGGCGGGGGTGAACACGAGGCCGGCGCCGGGCGAACTCCGGCGAAACGGACGGCGACGGTTGCGGCGGGCGACAGGCGCGCGCAGGCGTCCGGCACGAGCAGAGTGCGGAGGGACGGTTCCCCCGGAGGGCCCGGACGACGAAGGCCGCCCACCACGAGGGTGGACGGCCTGGTCAGCAAGGGTGCGCCATCAGGGACTCGAACCCCGAACCCGCTGATTAAGAGTCAGCTGCTCTGCCAATTGAGCTAATGGCGCGCGAGAGGGAACACTACCAGCGGCCAGGACCGCCGCTCTCCGCGAGGAGAGCGGGCCCGCCCGCCGCGCCGGCTCTCGACCGGCACGGCTCGGGCCGCCCGCCATGCGGACGGCCCGATCGGTGGTGGTGCGCCATCAGGGACTCGAACCCCGAACCCGCTGATTAAGAGTCAGCTGCTCTGCCAATTGAGCTAATGGCGCGCGAGAGAAAACACTAGCAGCCGCGGGCGCGCCGGGAAAATCCGTTCCGCCCGCCCTCGTGTGACGTCGGCGACACGGGCCGGCGGGCCCGCGGAGCGGCTCCGGCTACAGGTACAGCCCTGTCGGGCCGTCCTCCTCGACCTCCTGCGAGACGGCGTGCACGTCGCGCTCGCGCAGCAGCACGAGGTCCTTGCCGCCGAGCTCGACCTCGGCGCGCTCGTCCGGGTCGAACAGCACGCGGTCCCCCACCGCGACCTGTCGCACGTGCTCACCGGCCGCGACGACGACGGCCCACGCGAGCCGCTTCGGCCCCACCGCGGTCGCGGGGATGACGAGACCCGCCGAGCTCTGCCGCTCGCTCGCGTCGACCTCCGGGTCGACGAGCAGGCGGTCGTGCAGCATCCGGATCGGCAGGTCGCTGGCGGCCGGCCGGGACGGCGACGGGCGGGACGAGGTGGTGGCGGGGGCGGACGTCGTCTTGCTCACAGCGACAACGCTACCGGTGCCGCCCACCCTCACCTACGCTCGAACCACACCCTGGCCGGACCGAAGGAGATCCATGTCCACGCGCCTCACCGTCGGCGACACCGCTCCCGACTTCTCCCTGCCCGCCGCCGACGGCAGCACCGTCACGCTGTCCGACCTGCGTGGCAAGCACGTCGTCGTCTACTTCTACCCCGCGGCCGGCACGCCCGGCTGCACGACGGAGGCGTGCGACTTCCGCGACAACCTCGCCTCGCTCCAGGGCGCGGGGTACTCGGTCGTCGGCGTCTCCCCCGACCCGGTCGACAAGATCGCCGCGTTCGTCGAGGCCGAGCACCTGACCTTCCCGCTCGTGTCGGACGAGGACAGGTCCGTCCTCGAGGCGTACGGCGCGTGGGGCGAGAAGAAGCTCTACGGCAAGACGGTCGTGGGCGTCATCCGCTCGACGGTCGTCGTCGACCCGGAGGGCAAGGTCGAGCTCGCGCAGTACAACGTGAAGGCCACGGGCCACGTCGCGAAGCTCCGTCGCGACCTCGGCATCGACCCGAGGTAGCGCACCCGGGCGGCGCCGTCCTGGCCCGGTGCGCGTCGAGCGACGCGCACCGGCCGCCAGGGCCGCGCCGCCCGCGCCGTAGACTGACCACCGCGCGCGAGTGGCGTAACTGGCAGCCGCGCCAGGTTTAGGTCCTGGTGTCCTCGGACGTGCGGGTTCGAGTCCCGCCTCGCGCACCGTTCCCGTCCCGCCGGAGCCCTCGTGGGGACCGCGTGGCGGCACTCGCGGATTCACCCGCACCCCATCTGGACGACCGTCCAGTTCGGTGTCTACCGTGGTGGCAGAGCCGGTGCCCGCACCACTTGCCCCCTGCCGGTACGGGCACCGGCTCCACACCCGCCACGCAGCGCCTGCGCGCGAGACGGCCCTCGACACCACGACGGCCCGGCACCCTCCGAGGGTGCCGGGCCGTCGTCCTGCGTGCGGGCTCAGGCGTCCTGAGCCGGGGAGCCGTCGCTCGCCTCGGCGATCTGACGACGCACGTCCTCCATGTCGAGGCCCTTCACGGCGTCGACGACCTGCTTGAGCGCCGGGGCCGGGAGGGCGCCGGGCTGGGAGAACACGAGGATGCCCTCCCGGAACGCCATGAGCGTCGGGATCGACGTGATGTTGGCGGCGGCCGCCAGGCCGCGCTCGGCCTCCGTGTCGATCTTGCCGTGCACGACGTCCGGGTTCTCCTCCGAGGACGCCTCGAAGACGGGCGCGAACATCTTGCACGGTCCGCACCAGTCGGCCCAGAAGTCGACCAGGACGATGTCGTTCTCCTTGATCGTCTGCTCGAACGTGGACTCGGTGAGCGTCTGCGTGGCCATGGATGTTCCTCCTGGGGCTGTAGGGGTCTGCTTCGTAGAGCGCACACCCTGCCCCGAGTATTCCCCGCGCACGACCGCGCAGGCCCGGCGCGCGCACCCTCTACGCTGCCCCTGTGACGCACGCCACCTCCGCCCACCGGCTCTCGCGCGCCACGGTCGCGGGCTACGCCGCCGGGTCCGTCGGCACCGGCGGGTTCGGCACCCTGCCCGGCCTGGTCCTGCTCGTCTACCTCACCGACGCGCTCGCGGTCCCCGCCGCGGCCGCCGGCCTCATCGTCACGGGCGCCAAGGTGTGGGACGTCGTCGTCGACCCGTTCATCGGGTACGGGTCGGACCGGGACCTGGCTCGCACCGGCTCGCGCCGTCGCTTCATGACGCTGGGCGCCCTCACGCTGCCCGTGCTCTTCGCGCTGACGTTCGCGGTCCCGGCGGCCGCGGGCCCGACCGCCGCCGCGATCTGGGTGCTCGTCGCGTTCCTGCTGGCCGCGACCGCTTTCTCGCTCTTCCAGGTCCCGTACATCGCGCTCCCCGCGGAGCTCGACCCCACGTACGACGGCCGCACCCGCCTGCTCGCGTGGCGCGTCGCGACGCTCGCGTTCGCGATCCTCCTGTTCGGGGCGGGCGGACCGGCGCTGCGCGGTGACGGCGACTCCACGACGGGGTACCTGGTCATGGGCATCGTGTCGGGCGTCGTCATCGGGGCCGGGATGCTCGTGGCGGCGCGCGTCGCGCCCCGCGGCCGGGGCACGCCCGCTCCCCCGGCCGACGCTCCCGCGGCGCCCGCCGGTGCCGCCGCCGGGGCGACGGCGCCCTCCTCCGCCGCGCGCGCGTGGACCCTCGCCGTGCGCGAGGCGGTCGACGCGCTGCGCCGCTCGCGCCCGTTCCGCACGCTGCTCGCCGCGTTCGTGCTCCAGGCCGTCGCGACGGGGCTCATGCTCGCCGGGGCGGCGTACGTCGCGCGGTACGTGCTGCGCGACGAGGCGGCCGTCAGCTACCTCTTCGCCGCGCTCGTCGCGCCCGCGCTGCTCTGCATGCCGGTGTGGACGCGGCTCGCGCGCCGCGACGGCAAGGAGCGCGGGTTCGTCGTCGCGACCGTGCTGTTCGCGGTCGCCGCGCTCGGGATGGTCCCGCTCGTGTGGGCACCGGGCGCATGGGTCTACCTCCCGACGGCGCTCGCCGGCGTCGCGTACGCGGGCATGCAGGCGCTGCCGCTCGCGATGCTCCCCGACGCCATCGCGCACGACGCGCGGACGCACGGCGACGGCCGCGGCGGCGCCTTCAGCGGCGTGTGGACGGCGGGCGAGACGACGGGCATGGCGCTCGGCGCCGCGGTGCTCTCGCTCGTCCTGGGCGTCACCGGGTACGTGTCCACGCGGGCGGGCGAGACGGTCGACCAGCCCGCCGCCGCGGTGGACGGGATCGCGCTCTCCTTCTCGGTCGTGCCCGCCGCGCTCGTCCTGCTGAGCCTCGTCCCGCTCGTGCGCTACGGTCTGCGCAGGGGGGACATCGACGACACAGCACCGGAGCTGCCGCGTGACCACTCCCCGACCGACCGAGCCCGTGACTGACGCGGGAGCGAGCGCCCCCGGCGCCCTGCCGCGGCCCGCGGACGACGTGCCGCTGCGCACCGACGGGATCCTCGACCGGCTCGCCGCGCTCCGGGCCTCCGACGCCCCGACGCACGGCGGACGCGTGCTGTCCTACGTCTACGACCCCGGTCTCGCCGAGCTCGACGAGCTCGCCGCCGCCGCCGCACGGGCCGTCCAGCCGGTCAACGGTCTCGACCCCACGACGTTCACGTCGGTGGCCGTCATGGAGAGCGAGCTCCTCACGTTCGCGCGCACGATGCTGCACGGACCCGCCGACGGGCCCGACGCCGTCGTGGGCTCGGTGACGTCCGGCGGGACGGAGAGCTGCCTGCTCGCGGTGAAGATCGCGCGCGAGGCGTTCCGCGCCGAGCACCCGGACGTGCGCCCCCGCGTCGTGGCCCCCGTGAGCGTGCACGCCGCGTTCCGCAAGGCCGCCCAGCACCTCGACGTGGACCTCACACTCGTCCCCGTCGACCCGGCGACGGGGACGCCCGCCGCCGCCGACCTCGTCGCGGCGCTCGACGCCGACGACGTCGCGCTCGTCGTCGTGTCCGCGCCGTCGTACCCGCACGGCGTCGTCGACCCGGTCGCCGAGGTCGCCGAGGCCGCCGCCGCGCGCGGCGTGCCCGTGCACGTGGACGCGTGCGTCGGCGGCTGGGTGCTGCCGTTCTGGGTCGCGGCGGGGGGCGAGGCGGTGCCGCCGTTCGACTTCTCCGTGCCGGGCGTGACGAGCATCTCCGCGGACGTGCACAAGTACGGCTACGCACCCAAGGGCGCGTCCGTCCTGCTCGTGCGCGGGCGCGACCGCCAGCGCCTCCAGTTCTTCGCGACCACGGGCTGGCCGGGGTACCCGGTCGTCAACCCCACCCTCTCCGGCTCCCGCTCGGCCGCGCCCCTCGCCGCGGCGTGGGCCGTGAGCCAGGCGCTCGGCACCGCCGGGTACACGGCCCTCACCGCGCGGTGCGTGCGCGCGACGCACGCCCTGCACGCGGCCGTGGACGCGATCGACGGGCTCCGCGTCGTCGGGCGCCCCACCGGCCCGCTCGTCGCCGTGGCGACCGACGAGTCCGTGCCGTCCGAGCGGCGCGTCGACCCGCACCTGTGGGCCGACGCCGTCCGGTCCCTCGGGTGGGTGCTCCAGCCCCAGCCCGGGCTCGTCCAGGACGACGGCACGCGCCTGCCGCACACGACCCACCTCACGGTCACCCCCGTCACCGAGGCCGGCCTCGACGACCTCGTCGCGGCGCTCGGCGCAGGCGCGGACGCCGTCCGCGGGGCCGGGCGCCCCGACGTGGGCGGCGTGCTCGGCGCGCTCGCCGGTGCGCTCGCTCCCGACGGTGACGCCGCGCCCACCGCCGACGACGTGTGGGGGGCGCTCGCCGGGGTGCTCGCCGGAGGCGGCCGCACCGCGGAGGGCGACGACGACGCGCAGCGCGGCTCCGTGCTGCCCGACCGCCTCGCCCCGCTCATGGCCCTCATGGAGGTGCTGCCCGGTCCGGTCGCGGAGCGGGCGCTCGTGGAGATCGTGGCGCGCGTCTCCGAGCCGCACGCGGAGACGCCCGGCACCGCATGACGGCACCGCGTGACGGCACCGCGTGACGGCTGCGTGTGCGGCTGCGCCGTGGTGCGGCGCCGGGGGCGGACTCGCCCCGCCGCAGCGCTCGGGGTAGAACAGTCGCGTGACCGAAACCGCCGACTTCCCGCCCGACGACTTCTCCCACGAGAACCCGCGCCCCGCGGGCTGGCTCAGCCCGGAGGAGATCGCGGTGGCGCGCGCCCAGCTCCCGCTCGTCTACGTGGACGCCGTCCCGGTCCGGGTCGACGACTCGGGCGACGTGGTCGCGGTCGGCCTCCTGCTGCGCGTGACGCCCGAGGGCATGATGACGCGGGCCCTCGTCTCCGGCCGGGTCATGTTCCACGAGCGCATCCGCGACGCGCTGCTGCGGCACATCGAGAAGGACCTCGGCCCGGTCGCGCTGCCCCAGGTGCCCGCCTCGCCGCAGCCCTTCACGGTCGCGGAGTACTTCCCGACGCCGGGCATCACGTCGTACCACGACCCGCGCCAGCACGCGGTCTCGCTCGCGTACGTCGTGCCGGTGACGGGCGACTGCCGGCCGCAGCAGAATGCCCTCGAGCTCGCGTGGCTCACGCCCGAGCAGGCGTGCAGCGACGAGGTCCAGCTCGAGATGCGCGGCGGCCAGGGGGTGCTGCTGCGCCAGGCGATGGCGTACGTGGGTCGCCTGCCGTGACCGACGCGGCGCGCGGGACCAACGACCCGCGCGCTCCGTCCGCCCGACCCTGGGTCTCGCGCTCCCCGCCCCGGAGGCTTGAGGGAGGGGACCCGTCCGGCCGGGACGGGCGGTCGACGGAGGGTGTGCGCGATGGACGCCGCGGTGGTCTACGAGTCGATGTACGGCAACAGCGAACGCGTCGCGCAGGCGATCGCGGAGGGCCTGTGCGAGACGGTGCGGGTCACGGTCGCCGACGTGACCGACCCGGCCGCCGCCCCGGACGCGCTGCGGCACGTGGGTCTCCTGGTGGCCGGCGGGCCGACCCACGCGCTCGGCATGACGCGGCCCGCGACGCGCGCCGAGGCGGTGCAGCGCGCGACCGGACCGGTCTCCGACCGCACGACCGGCCTGCGCGAGTGGGTGGAGTCCCTCCCGCCCCAGGACGAGGAACGGCTCGCCGCGACCTTCGACACGCGCGCGACCAAGGTCCGGTCGCTCCCGGGCTCCGCGGCCCGCGGCGCCGCCCGGGCCATGCGTCGCGCGGGGTTCCGGCTCGTCGTTCCGTCCGCGTCGTTCTACGTCGGCGACGTCCAGGGCCCCCTGGACGACGGCGAGCTCGACCGGGCGCGCGCGTGGGGTCGCGCGCTGGGCAAGGTGCTCGTCCCGGCGGAGAGCCCGGCCGAGGGCCGCTGACCCCGCCGTTGACACGCCAGGGCCACGACGCCCGAGCCGCCCCGGCGGCGAGGGCCCGGCGGGTCAGCCGAGCTCGAGCCGGGGCCAGTCGTCGAGGTCCTCGCGCATGCGGCGGTCGTGCGTCGCCACGACGACCGCCGCGGGGGTGACGCGCAGCGCCTCGGTGAGCTCGTCGACGAGGTCGATCGACAGGTGGTTGGTCGGCTCGTCGAGGACGAGCACGTGCGGCGCCGCCAGGAGCGCGCGGGCGAGGTCGAACCGGCGGCGCTGCCCCGCGGACAGCTCGCGCAGCGGGCGTTCCAGATCCTCCTCCGTGAGCAGGCCGAGGAACGCGACGGGCACGAGATGGTCCGGGTCCAGGCGACCGGCGTCGAGCAGGTCGAGCGCCTCGCGCGCGTACTCGTCGAACCCGGTGCGGTCCTCCGCCTCCGGGGGCAGCGCCGGGCCCTCCTGCGCGACGACGCCCAGCCGCGCGCCGTCGACCACGGACCGCGTGCCGCGGTCGAGAGGCACCAGGCCCGCGAGCGCGGCGAGGAACGTCGACTTGCCGCTGCCGTTCGGCCCGGTCACGAGGAGGCGTCCCGAGGGCGGGAGCGCGACCCGGGTCCCGGGCAGGTCGAGGCGCGCGCCGCCGTCGGGCCCGACGCGCGGGCTGCGCAGCTCGAGCACCGGGTCGCCCGGCTCCCAACCGGGCGACATCGCGGGGAGCTCGGGGAACACGAGCTGGAGCGGCGGCACGGGCACCTCGACGGCCTCGGCCTCGAGCTGCTGGAGGCGCCGGTCCGCGGCCTTGACGTGGATCCGGGCGCGCGTCGCGCGGCGGTGCTTCTGGCTGCCCTTGGGCGGGCGCCACTCGTCGGACAGCCCTTCGTACGACGCGTCGAGCACCGCGGCGAGCTTCTCCGCACGCTTCTGCTCCGCCCGGAACCGCTGCCGCCACCGGTGCAGCGCCTGGTTCTTCGCGAACCGGTAGGAGAGGTACCCCGGCTGCCCGTAGAGCACCGGCTTCCCGTCCATCGCCGGGTCGAGGTCGAGGATCTCGGTCGCGACGTCGTCGAGCAGCTGCCGGTCGTGCGTGACCATCACCACGCCGCCCCGCCACGCGACGAGCTCGCCGGTGAGGAAGTCGATCCCGCCGGTGTCGAGGTGGTTCGTCGGCTCGTCGAGGAGGAGCAGGTCGGCGCGCTCGGCGAGCCGGCACGCGAGCCGCACGCGGTAGCGCTCGCCGACGGACAGGGTCGCGAGCTCACGGTCCCGGTCGCGGCACGCACCGAGGCGCGAGAGCGCGACGTCGACCCGGCGGTCCGCGTCCCACACGGCGAGGTGCTCGGCGCGGGCGAGGATCTCCGTGAGCTCGGCGAGGTCGCCCGCCTCGTGGTCGAAGTCGCGGGCCGCCGCCTCGAGCTCGGCGGCGACCGCCCGCAGCCCGCTCAGCGTCGCGGCGACGAGCGTGCCGACCGTCTGGCCCGGCGCGATGGCGAGCTCCTGCTCGACGAGCGCGAGCGAGCCCGCGCGGCGCACCTCCCCGCGGCCGGGCGCGAGGTCGCCCGAGAGCACGTGCAGGAGCGTCGACTTGCCCGTGCCGTTCTCCCCCACGACCCCGAGCCGCGTCCCGGCGGCGACGCGCAGCCCGACCCCGTCGAGGACGGGACGTCCGGGGTAGGCGAAGGCGAGGTCGTCGGCGGCGAGGTGCACGGGGACCACCCTATGTTCCGCGAGATCGACCCGGCCGTCGCCGGATCGACCTCCCGAGGGTAGATCTCGGCCGTGCGGGTCGACCTCGCGGGCGGGGTACCGTCGGGAGCATGACCGACCTCGCGCCCACCGGACCGCGCGCTCGTCGCCCCGGGCTCGTCCTGCTCGCCGCGCTCGCCGACGTCGCGTGCGTCCTCGCGCTCGCGACCGGCGGCCTCGCGACGCACTCCGCCGACGAGGGCCTGGCCCGGCTGCTCGTCGTGGCGTGGCCGTTCGCCGCGGGCACCGCGCTGGGCTGGCTCGTCACGCGCGCGTGGCGTCGCCCGTGGGCCCTGTGGCCGACGGGCGTGGTCGTCTGGGGCTGCACGTGGGCGCTGGGCGTCCTGCTCCGCGTGCTCACCGACCAGGGCGTGGCCCCGGCCTTCCAGCTCGTGTCGTTCGGGTTCCTCGCGGTGACGATGCTCGGCTGGCGCGGCGTGGTCGCGCTCGTCGGCGTGCTGCGGCCGGGCGACCGCCGACGCCGCGAGCGCGAGCTCGCCGGCCGCCCCCTACCGCGCTGAGAGCGCCGCGACGACGTCCGGCGCGAGAGCGCGGAACGCCTTGCCCCGGTGGCTGATCGCGTTCTTCTCCGCCGGGCTCAGCTCGGCCGCGGAGCGGTCCGCCCCTGCCTCCGGCTGCTCGTCCGGCAGGAGGATCGGGTCGTAGCCGAACCCGTTCGCGCCGCGCGGCGCCGTGAGCAGGGTCCCGCGCATCTCCCCCGTGCGCACGACCTCCGTGCCGTCGGGCGTCACGAGCGCCGCGGCGCACACGAACCCGGCCGCGCGGTGCTCGGCGCGCACGTCGCCGAGCTGCGCGAGCAGGAGCTCGAGGTTCGCGACGTCGTCGCCGTGCCGCCCGGCCCAGCGCGCCGAGAAGATGCCCGGCGCGCCGCCCAGCACGTCGACGGCGAGACCGGAGTCGTCCGCGACGGCCGGCAGCCCCGTGGCCGCGGCCAGGGCGCGCGCCTTGATGAGCGCGTTCTCGGCGAACGTCACGCCGTCCTCGACCGGCTCGGGCGCACCGACGTCGCCCGCCCCGACGATCGCCCCGGGCGCGAGCTCGAGGCCGGGGTGCGCGTCGAGCTCCGCCGCGAGGATCGCGCGCAGCTCGGCGATCTTCCCCGGGTTGTGCGTCGCGAGGACGAGGCGCGCGCCGTCGGGCACGACGACGCCCGTCGCCCCGGGTGCGCCGCTCACCGCGCGTCCGCCGCGAGCGCCGCGCGCTGGATCGCGGTGAGGTCGGCGGTGCCGGCCACCGCGAGGTCGAGCAGCGCGTCGAGCTCGGCGCGGTCGAACGGGGCGTGCTCCGCGGTGCCCTGGACCTCGACGAACGTCCCCGACCCCGTGACGACGACGTTCATGTCCGTCTCGGCGCGGACGTCCTCGACGTACGGGAGGTCGAGCATGGGCGTGCCGTCGATGATGCCGACGCTCACGGCCGCGACGGAGTCGGTCAGCACGGGCTTGCCGCCCTTGATGTGGCCGTGCCGCTGGCCCCACGCGACGGCGTCGGCGAGCGCGACGTAGGCGCCGGTGATCGCGGCGGTGCGCGTGCCGCCGTCGGCCTGGAGGACGTCGCAGTCCAGCACGATCGTGTTCTCGCCGAGCGCGGAGACGTCGATGATGGCGCGCAGGGACCGGCCGATGAGGCGGGAGATCTCGTGCGTGCGCCCGCCGATCTTGCCCTTCACCGACTCGCGCTGGCTGCGCTCGTTCGTCGCGCGCGGGAGCATCGCGTACTCGGCGGTGACCCAGCCCTCGCCCGACCCCTTGCGCCAGCGCGGCACGCCCTCGGTGAACGACGCCGCGCACAGCACGCGCGTGCGGCCGAACTCGACGAGCACGCTGCCCTCGGCCTGGTCGAGCCAGTTGCGGGTGATGGTCACGGGGCGGAGCTGGTCGGGCGTGCGGCCGTCGGCGCGGAGGGGCGCGGCCGTGCCCGTGGACGAGGAGGGGGCGGTCATGCCGCCACCCTACCGACCGCCGGCCGACCGCTGAGCGCGGGAATCCGTCGCGCCGTCCGGGGCCGACCGCGACGAGCTCCCGCACTCGGCGGTCAGAGGTCGAAGACCGCGCCCGTCGTCGCGACGTCGACCGGGCCGGCGTACGTCTCGCGCGCCTCGGCGCGCGAGCGCTCGGGGTCGTTCCACGCGGGCAGGTGCGTGAGAACGAGCCGGCGCGCGCGGGCCGCGGTCGCGACCTCGCCCGCGCGCCGCCCCGTGAGGTGGATGCCCCGCTCCACGCCGTCGTCGCGGCCCTCGTGGAACGCCGCCTCCGACAGCAGCAGGTCGGCGTCGCGCGCGAGCTCGACCACGCCGTCGCACGCGTCCGTGTCCCCCGTGTACGCGAGGACGGCGCTCTCCCCCGGGCGCAGCGTCGACGGCCCGGTGACACGCACCCCGTACGCCTCGACCGGGTGGAACACGCGGTACGGCTCGAGGACGAGCGGGCCCACCCGGACCGGCGCGCCCGGCTCCCACGTGCGCACGTCGAGCTCCTCCGTCACGCCGTCGCCCGGCTCCGCGCCGTACGCCGCCTCGATGCGGGCGGCCGTGCCCGCGGGGCCCAGCACGGTGAGCCGGCTCGGCACGCCCGTGCGGGTCGAGCCGCGCACCGGGTGGTAGCGCAGGTAGACGTACAGGCCGCACACGTCGACGAAGTGGTCCGGGTGCAGGTGGGACAGTCCCACCGCATCGAGGTCGAGCGGGTCGACGAACCGCTGGAGCGCGCCCAGCGAGCCGTTGCCCAGGTCCAGCACGACGTTCCAGTCGCGCGCCTCGAAGCCCGCGGCCGCGGCCTCCGCGGCGGGGACCTGGACCAGGTACGACGACGCGGGCGACGCCGGGCCCGCGAACGACCCGGAGCACCCGACCGTGACGAGACGCATCAGGCCGCCTCCACGCTCAGCACCTCGGGGCCGAGGAACCGGCGCGCGAGGTGCTCGAACGGCTCCGCGCTCCCCGTCGCGAGGAACCGGTGCCGCGGCGGCCCCGCGTCCCGCGAGCGCTCGAGGTCGTGCGCGACGAGCGTGCGGTACACGTCCTTCGCCGTCTCCTCCGCGCTCGATACGAGCGTGACCTCGTCGCCCATGACGTACGAGATGGCGCCCGTCAGCAGCGGGTAGTGCGTGCACCCGAGCACGAGCGTGTCCACGCCCGCGGCCTTCACCGGGTCCAGGTAGCGGTGCGCGACCTCCAGCACCTCGGGGCCCGACGTCACGCCCTGCTCGACCAGCGGCACGAACTCGGGGCACGCCTGGGTCGTCAGGGTCAGGCCGGGGGTCACGGCGAACGCGTCCTCGTACGAGCGCGACGTGATCGTGGCCCGCGTCCCGATGACGCCGATGCGGCCCGACCGCGTCGCGGCCACGGCGCGGCGCGCCGCCGGGAGGATCACCTCGACGACCGGGAGCCCGTGGCGCTGCGTGTACCGCTCGCGCGCGTCGCGCAGCACCGCGGACGAGGCGGAGTTGCACGCGATGACGAGCATCTTCACGCCGTCGTCGACGAGCTGGTCCATGATCGCCAGCGCCATCGCCCGGACCGCCGCGAGCGGCTTCGGCCCGTACGGGCTGTTCGCGGTGTCCCCGATGTAGAGGAGGGCCTCGTTGGGGAGCTGGTCGAGGATCGAGCGAGCCACGGTCAGGCCACCCACGCCCGAGTCGAAGATCCCGATGGGAGCGTCGTTCACCCGGCCGAGCCTACTGTCGCCGTCCCGCGCGAGGCGCCCCGAACCACGCGTACGTGGCTGTGGCAGCGCCCACAGGCCCCGGGCACGCTCAGTCCCGCGGCTCGGGGCGCGGACCGCCGCGCCCCGCCCGCAGGTCCGCGAGCATGCCGTCGACGAGCGACTCCTGGAGCAGCCCCGTGAGGAGGAACACGCTCACGAGGAAGCGGCGCGGCGCACCACCCACCTCGCCGTCGTCGGGGCCGTCGTCGCCCTCGCGGTCCAGCTCGTCGTAGAGGCCCTCCACCTGCTCGTCCGTGCGCAGCCCCAGGCGCTCGGCCAGGACGAGGCGCACGTCGGTCAGCGCGCCCGCGACGTCCTCCGCCTCCTCGCGCCCGACGACGAACGGCGCCGCCTCGGCCGGCTCGGAGTCCACGAGCATCCGGCCGAGCAGCACCAGCCGCCCCACCTTGCGCGCCGCCAGGTCGTCCTGCGTGAAGCGCCGGAACTCGTGCGCCACCTCGACGTCGTCGGACGCGTCCGGGAGCAGACGGCGCACGGCCGGGTCCGGCGGCGGCGTCGCCTCCGACCCGCCGCCGCCGGGCGTCGGGCCGGTCCAGCCCGGGGGCGACCACGCGTCGTCGGGCACGGCACGGCCCGGTGCGTCCGGCGCGCGCCCGGGCACGCCCTCCTGGAGCATCTGGGCGACGTCGCCCGCGAGCTGGGCCAGCACGATCCGCTCCGACGGCTCGAGCTCGGCGACGTACCCGTGCGCCTCCGCGCGGAACGGCCTCACTGCTCGCCGTCCTTCTGGAGCGTCGCCCACAGCCCGAACGAGTGCATCGCCTGCACGTCGACCTCCATGCGCTCGCGGTCGCCCGTCGACACGACGGCCCGGCCCTCCCGGTGCACCTGCATCATCAGCTCGTGGGCCCGCGCGGTCGAGTACCCGAAGTACGACTCGAACACGTACGCGACGTAGCTCATGAGGTTGACCGGGTCGTTCCACACGAGCGTGACCCACGGGCTGTCGAGCCGGGTCTCCTCCTCGGAGCGGACCGCCTCCTCGGGCACGGTCAAGGACGCCCGCGCGACCGCGGGACGGGTGAAGATCGGGTGGGGTCTCACGTGACCACTGTATTCGCGGGCCTGTCGGCACCCACCGCGGCGGTCGCTGCCCTACGGTATTCCGCATGAGCCTCGCCGACCCGGGCAGCGTCGCCCTCCCCGCGACCGACAGCGCTGCCCCCTCCGCCTCGCCGACGCACCGGTCGACGTACCAGCCGGCGTACCAGCCGGCCGCGTCGACGGCGCTCCTCACCGACCGCTACGAGCTGACGATGCTCCAGGCCGCGCTCGCCGACGGCACCGCGGGCCGGCACTGCCTGTTCGAGGTCTTCACGCGCCGCCTCCCGCCCGGTCGCCGGTACGGCGTCCTCGCCGGGACCGGACGGGTGCTCGAGGCGCTGTCGGCGTTCCGCTTCTCCGCGCAGGAGCTCGACTGGCTCCACGCGCAGTCCGTCGTCGACGACCGCACCCTCGAGTTCCTCGCCGGCTACCGCTTCACGGGCACGATCACCGGATACCCTGAGGGCGAGGTCTTCTTCCCCCAGTCTCCCGTCATGACCGTCGAGGGCACGTTCGCCGAGGCGGTGCTGCTCGAGACCCTCGTGCTGTCGATCCTCAACTACGACTCGGCCGTCGCGTCCGCCGCGTCCCGCATGACGAGCGCCGCCGTCGAGCGCCCGTGCCTCGAGATGGGCGCGCGGCGCGCGCACGAGCAGGCGGCCGTCGCCGCGGCGCGGGCCGCCGTCGTCGGCGGGTTCGCCGGGACGTCCAACCTCGAGGCGGGCCGCCGGTACGGCCTCGACACCATCGGCACCGCCGCGCACGCCTTCACGCTCCTGCACGACGACGAGGAGTCCGCCTTCGCCTCGCAGGTCGCCTCCCTCGGCCCCGGCACCACGCTGCTCGTCGACACCTACGACGTGCGCCGCGGCGTCGAGAACGCCGTCAAGGCGGCCGGTGGCCGCCTCGGCGCCGTCCGGCTCGACTCCGGGGACCTCGGCGTCCTCGCCGTCGAGGTGCGCCGCCAGCTCGACGCCCTCGGCGCGCACGACACGAAGATCACCGTGACCTCCGACCTCGACGAGTACGCCATCGCGTCGCTCGCCGCCGCACCCGTCGACTCCTACGGCGTCGGCACGTCCCTGGTCACCGGCTCCGGCGCCCCCACGTGCGGCATGGTCTACAAGCTCGTCGCCCGCGCCGACTCCACCGGCGTGCTCCAGCCCGTCGCCAAGGCGTCCACCGCCAAGACGAGCACCGGCGGCCGCAAGTGCGCCGCACGCCGCTACGACGCCGACGGGCGCGCGGTCGAGGAGGTCGTCGTCTCCGGCGACGACCTCGCCGTCCAGGAGTGGGAGCCCGACGACGTCGACCTGCGCCGGCTCCAGGTGCCGCTCGTCGTCGACGGCGCCGTCGACTCGCGCTGGGTCGGGTCGTACGGCGTCGAGAACGCCGCGCACCGCCACCGCGAGGCGCGCGCCGAGCTGCCGCGCGGCGCGCGTCGCCTCTCCGCCGGCGACCCGGCGATCCCGACGGTCGTGCACACGCTGTCCTGACGCGACCGGCACCCGGCACCGCCGGGCGACGCGCGGCTATCGCCTGCCGACGAACCAGCCGCGCACCGTCGCGACCCGCGCGCCGAGCTGCTCGACCGTCGCGAGCGGGACCTCGGGACCTCCGCAGCGGCGCCGGAGCTCGGTGTGCACCGACCCGTGCGGCTGCCCGCTGCGGCGCGACCACGCCGAGACGAGCTGCTGGAGCTCCTTGCGGAGCTCCGCGGCGCGCCGGTGGTCCATCTCGGCACGCTCGCGCTCCGCGGACTGCGTGGTGCGGGAGCGCGCGCTCATCTGGTCGGCCTGCCGCTGGCGCAGGAGGGTCGTGACCTGGTCCGCGTCGAGCAGACCGGGCAGCCCGAGGAAGTCGAGCTCCTCGTCCGAGCCGACGTCCGCGCCCGTGCCGAACTCGCCGCCGTCGAACAGCACGCGGTCGAACGACGCCTGCGCCTCGAGCGCCTCGAAGGAGCCCTGGACGAGCTCGCCCGACGCCTTGTCCTCGCGGTTCGCCTCAGCGAGCAGCGCGTCCTCGGGGTTGAACCCCTCGCCCTGCTCCTCCGCGGTGAGCGGCCGGTCCAGCGCATGGTCGCGCTCGAGCTCGAGCCCGTTCGCGAGCTCGAGCAGGTGGGGCACGCTGGGCAGGAACACCGACGCCGTCTCGCCGCGCTTGCGGGCACGCACGAACCGCCCGACGGCCTGCGCGAAGAACAGGGGCGTCGCGGTCGAGGTCGCGTACACGCCCACCGCGAGCCGCGGGACGTCGACGCCCTCCGACACCATGCGGACGGCGACCATCCAGCGCGCGTCGCCGTCGGAGAACTCCTCGATGCGGCTGCTCGCGCCGTCGTCGTCGGACAGGACGACCGTCGGCGACTTCCCGGTGATGCGCGCGAGGTGGCCCGCGTACGCGCGCGCGTCCGTCTGGTCGGTCGCGATGACGAGGCCGCCCGCGTCGGGGATCGCCCGCCGGACCTCGGTCAGCCGCTTGTCCGCCGCCGCGAGGACCGACGGGATCCACTCGCCGTTCGGGTCCAGCGCGGTGCGCCACGCCTGCCCCGTCATGTCCTTGGTGAGCGCCTCGCCGAGACGGGCGCTCACCTCGTCGCCGGCCTTGGTGCGCCAGCGCATGTTGCCCGAGTAGGAGAGGAACAGCACCGGGCGCACGACGTGGTCGCGCAGGGCGTCGCCGTACCCGTACGTGTAGTCGGCGCGCGACCGCCGGATGCCGTCCGGACCGCGCTCGTACTCGACGAACGGGATGGCCGCGGTGTCCGAGCGGAAGGGCGTGCCCGTGAGCGCCAGGCGCCGGGTCGCGTCCTCGAACGCCTCGCGCACCGCCTCGCCCCACGACAGCGCGTCGCCGCCGTGGTGCACCTCGTCGAGGATGACGAGCGTGCGGTCGGCCGTCGTGCGCGCCGCGTGCAGCGCCGGCTTCGCGGCGATCTGCGCGTACGTGAGCGCGACGCCGTCGTAGTGCGCGCCGTGCCGGCCCTGGCTGTTGCGGAAGTTCGGGTCGATCCGGATGCCGACGCGGGCCGCGGCGTCGGCCCACTGGTGCTTGAGGTGCTCGGTCGGGGCGACGACGGTCACGCGCCGCACCACGCCCTGCTCCAGGAGCTCGGTCGCGACGCGCAGCGCGAACGTCGTCTTGCCCGCGCCGGGCGTCGCGACGGCGAGGAAGTCGCGCGGCGAGCGCGTGCGGTACAGCTCGAGCGCCTCGGCCTGCCAGGCACGCAGCTTGGACGCCGAGCCCCACGGGGCGCGCCGCGGGAACGCGGGCGAGAGGTGCGACGCCGCAGCGGACGACGGGCTCTGGGGCGCCGGCGGCGAGGTCCTGCTGCTACGGGAGTCGGGGGCGGAGTGACCGGTGGACGTCGTGTGGTGCTCCGCGCTCACTTGCCGGAGTCACCCTCGCCGTCCTGCGGGTCTCGCAGTCCCTCGTAGATCTCCTTGCACGTGGGGCACACGGGGAACTTGTTCGGGTCACGACCGGGCACCCAGACCTTGCCGCACAGTGCGATCACCGGCTTGCCGGAGAGCGCCGACTGCATGATCTTCTCCTTGCGCACGTAGTGCGCGAAGCGTTCGTGGTCGCCGGGCTCGGTCTGCTCGCGCGTCTCCTCGCGCTCGAGCACCCCGGTCGACGTGCCGGTCGTCGGCTCGGTCGCAGGGGTCCGGAACGGGTCCTCGGGACCCCCGGGTGGCGTGCTCGCGCGCAGTTCGATCATGGAGGGAAGTCTACGTCGCGCAGGTGACGGTCGAGCCGGGCCGCCCGACACGCGGCCCGGGCGCCGGCGCGTGCCTGTGGGGCGGCTCCCGCCCCACAGGCACCCGGCTCATGCTGCGCAGCTCACCGACGGGTTGCCGCTCACGACGTGCCACTCGAGGATGCTCTGGCGCCCCGTGTAGACGCGGTGCTGTGTGCCGATCTTGCTGCTCGCGTAGAGCTGACCGCCCTGGGGCGGGTACACCCGGACCTTGAACGGCGAGGAGGACGTGAAGTACACCGTCCGCCCTGAGGGGCAGGTCACGCCCCCGTTGGCGTGGGCCGCACCGACCGGCCCGACAGCGAGACCGAGGACGAGACCCGCGCCAAGGAGGAGACCGGCAAGCTTCTTCTTCATCGAGATGACCCCCTTCGACATGGCACCGGCGTTGGTGCCACGAGAACTCTCGCAGGCGCGGTATCAGAGAGCAAGACTTTGTCAGCAGATATTACAGAACGCGAGGTCGTGGCTGACTGGGGTGCTCGTCGACGCCCGTGACGACGGCACGACGAAGCCCGCCGACGCGACGGCCCAGGGGCGTGGACCGCGCGCCGACGGGCGGCTCGGTGTCGCGGGAGCTCCCGCGAGGCGTCGTCGACCCGTCGGGTCAGAGGCCCTGCCAGTCGGGCTTGGACGCGTACGTCTGGCGGTAGTAGTCCCCCAGCTGCAGGCGCGAGGCCGCCGCGTCGTCGACCAGG